>NZ_JAIZVX010000056.1 GCF_021768455.1 Aquabacterium sp.
CCCGCGTGTGGGGGCGTTCGGCGGCAAGGCGTTCGGGGCGGAGTTTGACGGCGTCTTTTTCGGTGACGATCAGGTCACGCACCGATTCAGGCCAGGGCAGGGTGGCGAAGTCGGTGTGATCGGGCAGGGGCAGGGGCTGGACCGCAAAGCCCTGCTGGGCCAGCGCCCCAAAAAAGCGCTGAGGCTGGGCGATGCCGGCCAGGGCCCAGACGCTGGCCTTGGGCGAGCCGTGTTCAGGCAGGAGTGGATGGGCCAGGTGGGCTTCGCCACGCCACCAGTCCGCCAGCGGCACGGGTTGGCCCAGGCTGGGGCGCAGCAGGTGACCGGGCAGGGGAGTGGTGGCCCGCGGCGCGTTGTACAGCACCAGTGGCGGGGCGACCAGGCCAGGTGTGGGGGCGCTGTCCCAGGGTTCGCGCAGGGGGCCGGCGGGCAGCAGCCAGCCATTGCCGGCGCCACGTTCGTCGAACACGATCACCTCGACATCGCGCTGCAGGCGCAGGTGCTGCAGACCGTCGTCGCAGACCAGGATGTCGATATCGGGGTGGGCTCCGAGCAGCGCCTCGCCGCATGGCGCGCGGTCCGGGCCGATCATCAGGGGCACACCGGTGCGGCGCCAGATCAGTAGGGGCTCGTCGCCACATTGGGCCGCGCTCACCCTGGCCGCGCTTTGCGCATCGAGCAGCAGGGGCTCAGGCGGGCGCTCGGGGGCGCCGTAACCGCGGCTCAGCACCCCGGGCGTCCAGCCCTGAGTGCGCAGGTGATGCAGCAGGGCGATGGTCGTGGGCGTCTTGCCCGCACCGCCGGCGATCCGGTTGCCCACCACGAGCACAGGCACGGGCAGGCGCCTGGCGCTCAGCCAGCCTTGCCGATAAGCCAGGCGCCGCAGGGCCACGATGCCGCCCATCAGGGCCGAAACCGGCCACAGCGCACAGGCGAGGGGGCCGCGGCGGCGCCATGCCTCGGTCAGGCGGCTGCTGGCGGTGCGCTGGCTCAAGGTGCCGGGCTGGCCTGGCCAGCGTCGGTCTGGCCCTGCGTGGCAAAGGTCAGTTGCGAGAGGCCCACGCGGCGCGCGGCGTCCATCACGTTGATCACGCTTTGGTGGGTGGCCGAGGCATCGGCCGTCACGACGACGACCGTGTCTTTGGCGCTGCCGGCGGCGGCATTCAGGCCAGCGGCCAGCACTTCAACGCTGCGACCTTCAACCAGTTGCTGGTTGATCACGTAGCGGCCATCGGCCGTCACCAGCACCACCAATTCCTTCGGGCGTGCGCTCGCCGTCTGGGCGTTGGCGGTGGGCAGGTTGATCTTCATCTCCGTGAACTTGGCGTAGGTGGTCGTCAGCATCAGGAAGATGAGCACCACCAGCAGCACGTCAATGAAGGGGATCAGGTTGATCTCAGGCTCTTCGGGGCGCTTCTTGCGGAAGTTCATGGGCATGGCAACCTTTGTGTGCCCGCTTCAGCGGCGGCCCGAACCAAGGCGCAGCAGGTGAGGCAGCATGCGCTCGGCGGCCTGCTCCAGCGCAAGGGCGTGTCCGTCGACCTTGGCGCGGAAGTGCCGGTAGAACATCAGCGAGGGGATGGCCACGATCAGGCCAAAAGCCGTGTTGTAGAGCGCCACCGAGATGCCGTGTGCCAGCTCCATCGGGTTGGCGCCGGCGTTGCCGTTGGTGGCACCCGAGGCTCCGAAAATCTCGATCATGCCGATCACGGTACCGAGCAGGCCCAGCAGCGGCGCGGCGCTGGCGATGGTGCCCAGGGCATTGAGGTTGCGTTCCAACTGGTGCACGGCATCGCGACCGGCGGTCTCGAAGGCATTGCGCAGATTGGCTTCGCTGATGCGGGGCTCGGCGGCCACGGCGCGCAGGCCCTGGGCCAGCATCAGGCCCAAGGTGGAGTTGTCGGCCAGCTTGTTGATGGTGTCGGCAGGCGGCAGGCTGGTGCGGGTCACGGACAGCACCTCGTCCACCAGTCGCCCGGGCGCCACGCGGCTGGTGCGCAAGCTCAGGCAGCGTTCGATCACCAGGGCCAGGGCCACGATGGAACACAGGACAAGGGGAAGGATGGGCCAGCCGGCGGCTTGCAGGATCGACAGCAACAGTGACTCCCAGAGGTCGGTGTACCCGGCGCGCAGCCTGGGCAGGGGCCCGCTCAAGGCAAGGCGTGAACGGTGGATTATGGCCGTGAAATTTCCGGCCAGGCCTCTGGGTGAGGCGTGCAAGACCACCTGGGCTTTCCCGCCATGCGGTGAATCGGGGCTCTAGGTCGCCGGTGCGACAATCATCCACCGAAGCTGTGGATAACTTTGTGGGTAAGCCACCGGCATGCGCCGCAAGTCCGCATCAGCACTGGCTTTGTCTTGATTTGCCACAAATTTGGGCAGTCAAAATTCCTTATGAATCAACCACTTGGCACGATGTTGAGCCTCTGCGCTGTTTTTTTGCCCTCTGAGGGGGTGTTTTGGGCTTCTTGTGGACTTGTCAAGCCCCTGTGCGCAGGAAAGGGCCTGGCATGAGCGCCTGGGACGACGGCACGGGGCGTGCGCCGGCCCGTGTGTGGGGCGTCGGCGCCCTGGTGCAGGCCATTGGTGACACCCTCTCGGCGCGCTTTGCTTCCTGCGTGGTGCGCGGGGAGATCAGCGGCTTCACCAAGGCGGCCAGCGGCCATGGTTATTTCACGCTGAAAGACGAAAACGGCGGCGCCAGCCTGCGCTGCGCCATGTTTCGCCGCGCCCTGAGCCAGGTGGAATTCGCGCCCGGGGAGGGCATGCTGGTCGAGGCCCGGGGCAACCTGGGTGTGTACGAGGCCCGTGGCGAACTGCAATTCATCGTCGAAGGGCTGCAGCGCGCCGGGGCAGGTGCCCTGTACGAACAGTTCCTCAGGCTGAAAGCGCGTCTGGAAGCCGAGGGGCTGTTCGATGCTGCCCGCAAGCGACCTGTGCTGACCTACCCCTCGCGCATCGGCGTGGTCAGTTCGCTCAAGGCTGCGGCTTTGCAGGACGTGCTCACCGCGCTGCAGCGGCGGGCGCCCCATGTCGAGGTCGTGGTGGCGCCCAGCGCGGTGCAGGGTGCAGAGGCCCCCGCCCAATTGGTGAAGGCGCTGACCGAGCTCAACCTGGCCCACCGTGGTGGCCTGCGGCTGGACGCCGTGATCGTCTGCCGTGGCGGCGGTTCGCTGGAAGACCTCTGGGCCTTCAACGACGAGCGCGTGGTGCGGGCCATCGTCGGTTGCCCGGTGCCGGTGATCAGCGGCGTGGGACACGAAACCGATTTCACCCTCGCCGATTTCGCGGCCGACCTGCGTGCCCCCACCCCCACGGCGGCTGCCGAACTGGTGGCGCGCGACCGGCGCACGGCCTTGGGTGAACTCGATGCCGTGGCCAGGCAGATGTCTCACCGCATGGGCCAGCGCCTCGATGCCCAGGCCCAGCGCCTGGACCGTGCGGCGGCGCAATTGGCCCGGCCTGCACAGATGCTGGGTGCACAGCGCGCCCGCCTGGACGTGCTCGAGCATCGCCTGGGTGCGGTGTGCCGCGCCCGCGTGTCGTGGTCCCAGCAGGCCTTGCCCGCGCTCGCGGCCCGCATGGCGCGGGCAGTGGCCCAGCAGCAGGCTCGCCAGCGCCAGCATTGCGAGGCCTGGGGCGCGCGGCTGCAATCGCTTGACCCCCAGCGTGTGCTGGAGCGCGGCTACGCCTGGCTCAGCGACGAGCACGGTGCGCCGCTCACCCGCGTTGGCCAGGCGCAAGCCGATCAGGCCTTGCTGGGGGTGCTGGCCGATGGGATGTTGCGCTTGCGCGTCACGAGTGCGGAGGCGAGGGGGGGCGCTGCAACGGTGGCCGGCGTGGCAGGCGCGACGGAGAAGGTTGCCAGCAAACCACGCCGACGCCCGGCATCGGCACCGAAGTCCGGCTAGCGCGTTTGGGAAAGACCCCATGTCCGGCGGCGGCACCTCGCCCATGCCTACAATCTGCCGCTGAGACGTTTTCCCCACCCACCATCAGGAACAAGCACCATGGCACACACGCTTCCTCCCCTGCCTTACGCAGCAGACGCGCTGGCTCCGCACCTGTCGAAGGAAACCTTCGAATACCACTACGGCAAGCACCACCAGGCCTACGTCACCAACCTGAACAACCTGATCCCCGGCACCGAGTTCGAAGCCCTGTCGCTGGAAGAGATCATCAAGAAGTCCAGCGGTGGCGTCTACAACAACGCCGCCCAGATCTGGAACCACACCTTCTTCTGGAGCTGCATGAAGCCCAACGGCGGCGGCGCACCCACCGGTGCCCTGGCTGACGCCATCAACGCCAAGTTCGGCAGCTACGACGCCTTCAAGGAAGCCTTCACCAAGTCTGCCGTCGGCAACTTCGGTTCGGGCTGGACCTTCCTGGTGAAGAAGGCCGACGGCACCGTCGACATCGCCAACTTCGGCCCGGCCGGCACCCCGCTGACCACCGCCGACAAAGCCCTGCTGACCATCGACGTGTGGGAACACGCCTACTACATCGACTACCGCAATGCCCGCCCCAAGTTCGTTGAGACCTTCCTCAACAGCCTCGTGAACTGGGACTTCGCTGCCGCGAACTTTGCCTGATCGCCATCGCGCATCAGCCCCGTTGCTCAGGCATCGGGCGCCTCGAAAAAGCCGGGTCCATGCCCGGCTTTTTTCATGCTCGTCTCGCAGCCGCTTCGCTCCAATGGGCAGGTTTTGAATCGGATTTCCGCGCGCCCCTGTGTCACCGCAGGACAACGGTGCTACAGTCGCGTTGGTTTCTTTACGGCCCTTCCCGTCGCCCTTGCTGGCCAACTCCCCGTGAGTTCAGCAAAGGCGGGTCGCAATCCGCCAACCGGTCAAGCCGTGTCGCGGAAGGTTTTCAACCAGCCAATGTCCCGGCAGACCCGGGAGTGAGGTAAGCGAAATGATGCAGCAGTTCAGGTCGAACTCGTACCTGTTCGGGGGCAATGCTCCCTACGTCGAGGAGTTGTACGAGGCGTATCTCGACAACCCAGGTTCCGTGCCAGACAACTGGCGCGCTTACTTCGACGCCCTCCAGAACGTCCCTGCCGCAGATGGCACCGATGACCGCGATGTGGCCCACGCCCCCGTCATCGAGTCCTTCGCCCAGCGCGCCAAGGCCAATGCCTTCACGGTCAAGACCAGTTCGGCCGACTTGGCTGTCGCCCGCAAGCAGGTCCACGTTCAGTCCCTGATCGCTGCCTACCGCTTCCTCGGCTCCCGTTGGGCCGAACTCGATCCGCTCAAGCGCACCGAGCGCCCCAAGATCCCTGAACTCGAACCCTCCTTCTACGACTTCACCGAGTCGGACATGGAGATCACGTTCAGCTCGACCAACACGTATTTCACCAAAGCGGAGCACATGACGCTGCGCGAAATCGTGAAGGCGCTGCGTGAAACGTACTGCGGTAGCATCGGCGCCGAGTACATGCACATCACCGACCCGACCGAAAAGCGCTGGTGGCAAGAGCGCCTGGAGAGCGTGCGCTCCAAGCCCACCTACACGGCCGAGAAGAAGAAGGCCATCCTCGACCGCCTGACGGCAGCCGAAGGCCTGGAGCGTTTCCTGCACACCAAGTACGTGGGCCAGAAGCGCTTCTCGCTGGAAGGCGGCGAGAGCTTCATCGCTGCCATGGACGAGCTGATCCAGCTCGCCGGCACCAAGGGCGTCCAGGAAATCGTGATCGGCATGGCCCACCGCGGCCGCCTGAACGTGCTGGTCAACACCCTGGGCAAGCAGCCCAAGGAACTGTTCCAGGAATTCGAGCACACCGCGCCCGAAGACCTGCCTGCTGGCGACGTGAAGTACCACCAGGGCTTCAGCTCCGACGTGTCCACCCCTGGCGGCCCCGTCCACCTGTCGCTCGCCTTCAACCCGTCTCACCTGGAAATCGTGAACCCGGTGGTCGAAGGCTCGGTGCGCGCCCGCATGGACCGTCGTGGCGACGTCCGCGCCGACCAGGTGCTGCCCATCCTCGTGCACGGTGACGCTGCCTTCGCCGGCCAAGGCGTGAACCAGGAAACCCTGGCCCTGGCCCAGACTCGTGGTTACACCACGGGCGGCACGGTGCACCTGATCATCAACAACCAGATCGGTTTCACCACCTCCGACCCGCGCGACCTGCGTTCCACGCTGTATTGCACCGACATCGTCAAGGGTGTCGAGTCGCCCGTGCTGCACGTCAACGGTGACGATCCGGAAGCCGTGGTGTTTGCCACGCAGCTGGCCCTGGAATACCGCATGGCCTTCCGCAAGGACGTGGTCGTCGACATCGTCTGCTTCCGCAAGCTGGGCCACAACGAGCAGGACACCCCGAGCCTGACCCAGCCGCTGATGTACAAGAAGATCGGCGCGCACCCTGGCACCCGCAAGCTGTACGCCGACAAGCTGGCCGCTCAAGGTCTGGGCGCCACGCTGGGCGACGACATGGCCAAGGCCTACCGCGCCGCCATGGACGAAGGCCGTCACACCATCGACCCGGTGCTGACCAACTTCCAGCGCAAGCACGCCGTGGACTGGTCGCCCTACCTGGGCAAGAAGTGGACCGATGGTGGCGACACCGCCATCCCGCTGGCCGAGTGGAAGCGCCTGTCTGAACGCCTGACCACCATCCCTGAGTCGGTCACGCCGCACCAGCTGGTCAAGAAGGTGTATGCCGACCGCGCTGCCATGGGCCGTGGCGAGATCAATGTCGACTGGGGCATGGGCGAACACATGGCCTTCGCCTCCCTGGTGGCTTCGGGTTACCCGGTGCGCCTGTCGGGCGAAGACTGCGGTCGTGGCACCTTCACCCACCGTCACGCCGTGATCCATGATCAGGCTCGTGAAAAGTGGGACGTTGGCACCTACGTGCCGCTGGAAAACGTGGCCGACAACCAGGCTCCGTTCGTTGTCATCGACTCCATCCTGTCTGAAGAGGCCGTGCTGGCCTTCGAATACGGCTACGCCGGTTCGGACCCCAACAGCCTGGTGGTCTGGGAAGCCCAGTTCGGCGACTTCGCCAACGGCGCCCAGGTCGTGATCGACCAGTTCATCGCCTCGGGCGAAGTGAAGTGGGGCCGTGCCAACGGTCTGGTCATGATGCTGCCTCACGGCTATGAAGGCCAGGGCCCCGAGCACAGCTCGGCCCGCCTGGAGCGCTTCATGCAGCTGGCCGCCGACAACAACATGCAGATCGTGCAGCCGACCACGGCATCGCAGATCTTCCATGTGCTGCGTCGCCAGATGGTCCGCATGTTCCGCAAGCCCCTGGTGCTGTTCACGCCCAAGTCGCTGCTGCGCAACAAGGACGCCACGTCGCCGCTCAGCGAGTTCACCAAGGGTGAGTTCCGCACCGTCATCGGTGAGGTGGACGAGACCATCGACGCCAGCAAGGTCAAGCGCCTGATCGCCTGCTCGGGCAAGGTCTACTACGACCTGGTCAAGAAGCGTGCGGACAAGAAGGCCTTCGACACCGCCATCGTGCGTGTCGAGCAGCTCTACCCCTTCCCGCACAAGGCCTTTGCTGCCGAGGTGAAGAAGTACCCGAACCTCGCGGATCTGGTGTGGTGCCAGGACGAACCCCAGAACCAGGGTGCCTGGTTCTTCGTTCAGCACTACATCCACGAGAACATGGCCGACGGTCAACGTCTGGGTTATGCAGGCCGTCCGGCCTCGGCATCGCCGGCAGTGGGTTACGCCCACCTGCACCAGGAACAGCAAAAGGCTTTGCTGGACCAGGCTTTCGCCAAGCTCAAGGGCTTCGTTCTCACCAAGTAAGGTCAACACGACCGCGGCGCGATGCCGCCTCCCCGGTTCGAGCCCAAGCGCTCACCGGGTGAGGTGTCCGCACGCTGGTCCATCAGGAGAAATTCATCATGGCAATTTTTGAAGTCAAGGTTCCCCAGCTGTCCGAGTCCGTGGCCGAAGCCACCCTGCTGACGTGGAAGAAGAAGCCCGGCGAAGCCGTGGCCGTCGACGAAATCCTCATCGAGATCGAAACCGACAAGGTCGTGCTCGAAGTTCCCGCACCCTCGGCTGGCGTGCTGAAGGAGCTGGTTGTGGCCGACGGTGGCACCGTGGCCTCCGACCAGGTCATCGCCCTGATCGACAGCGAAGGCCAGGCTGGCGCTGCCGCCCCGGCACCGGCTGCCGCTGCGCCTGCTGCTGCCCCGGCAGCCGCCGTGGCCGCTGCTCCCGCACCTGTCGGTGGCAACAAGGGTGACGTCGCCATGCCTGCAGCAGCCAAGCTGCTGGCCGACAACGGCCTGACCACCGCTCAGGTGGCTGGCTCTGGCAAGGACGGCCGCGTGACCAAGGGTGACGTGCTGGCCGCTGTGGCCGGTGGCGCCAAGGCCGCTCCCGCAGCCGCTGCCCCGGCCATCCCGACGGGTGTGCCCACCAAGGCCCTGCCGGCCGTGCAGGCTCCGGCCGCCCCGAGCAACCTGGGTGATCGCCCCGAGCAGCGCGTGCCGATGAGCCGCCTGCGTGCCCGCGTGGCCGAGCGCCTGCTGCAATCGCAAGCCACCAACGCCATCCTGACCACCTTCAACGAGGTGAACATGGCGCCGGTGATGGAGATGCGCAAGAAGTTCCAGGAAAAGTTCGAGAAGGAACATGGCGTGAAGCTGGGCTTCATGTCCTTCTTCGTCAAGGCTGCGGTGCACGCCCTGAAGAAGTTCCCGGTGATCAACGCCTCGGTCGATGGCAACGACATCGTCTACCACGGCTACTTCGACATCGGCGTGGCCGTTGGTTCGCCCCGTGGCCTGGTGGTGCCGGTGCTGCGCAACGCCGACCAGATGACCTTCGCCGAAATCGAAAAGAAGATTGCCGAATTCGGTGCGAAGGCCCGTGACGGCAAGCTGGGTCTGGACGACCTGACCGGCGGCACCTTCTCGATCTCCAACGGCGGCACCTTCGGTTCCATGTTGTCGACCCCGATCATCAACCCGCCTCAATCGGCCATCCTGGGCGTGCACGCCACGAAGGACCGCGCCGTCGTGGAAAACGGTCAGGTCGTGGTGCGCCCGATCAACTACCTGGCGATGTCGTACGACCACCGCATCATCGACGGCCGCGAAGCCGTCCTGGGCCTGGTCGCCATGAAGGAAGCGCTGGAAGACCCGGCTCGCCTCCTGTTCGACATCTGATCTCGGCCTGATCTCAGTTTTGCGGCCGGGCGGGCCTCACAAGGGCCCGCTCGGACTCGCATCTGCACCAAACCCCTTAGGAGACTGCAATGTCCCAACAATTTGACGTCGTCGTGATCGGCGGCGGCCCCGGTGGCTACATCGCCGCCATCCGCGCTGCCCAATTGGGCAAGAAGGTGGCCTGCATCGACGAATGGCAGAACGCCAAAGGCGGCCCTGCACCGGGCGGCACCTGCACCAACGTCGGCTGCATCCCCTCGAAGGCGCTGCTGCAATCGTCCGAGCACTACGAGCAGGCCGCTCACCACTTCGCTGACCACGGCATCACCGTGTCGGGCCTGAAGATGGACGTGGCCAAGATGGTGGGCCGCAAGGACACCGTCGTGAAGCAGAACAACGACGGCATCCTCTACCTGTTCAAGAAGAACAAGGTCAGCTTCTTCCACGGCCGTGGCTCGTTCGTGAAGGCCGATGGCGGCCTGTATGAAATCGCCGTCGCCGGTGAGAAGCCCGAGACCCTGGTCGCCACCCACGTCATCGTGGCCACCGGTTCGAACGCCCGTGCACTGCCTGGCGCACCGTTTGACGAGAAGCTCATTCTCTCGAACGACGGCGCCCTGAACATCGCCGATGTGCCCAAGAAACTGGGCGTGATCGGCTCCGGCGTGATCGGCCTGGAAATGGGTTCGGTCTGGCGTCGTCTGGGCTCGGAAGTGACCATCCTCGAAGCCATGCCCACCTTCCTGGGTGCCGTGGACGAGCAGGTCGCCAAGGAAGCGCTCAAGCTGTTCACCAAGCAAGGCCTGAAGCTGCAGCTTGGCGTGAAGATCGGCGAGATCAAGACCGGCAAGAAGGGTGTGACCGTTGCCTACACCGACGCTGCGGGTGCCGAGCAAAAGGGCGAGTTCGACAAGCTGATCATCTCGATCGGCCGCGTGCCCAACACCATTGGCCTGAACACCGAAGCCGTGGGCCTGGCCCTCGACGAGCGTGGCGCCATCGTGGTGGACGCCGACTGCAAGACCAACCTGCCCAATGTGTGGGCGGTGGGTGACGTGGTCCGTGGTCCGATGCTGGCACACAAGGCCGAAGAAGAAGGTGTGGCCGTGGCCGAGCGCATCGCCGGTCAGCATGGTCACGTCGACTTCGACACGATTCCCTGGGTGATCTACACCAGCCCGGAGATTGCCTGGGTCGGCAAAACCGAACAGGCTTTGAAAGCGGAAGGTCGGGCCTACAAGGCCGGATCCTTCCCATTTCTCGCCAACGGCCGCGCACGCGCGCTGGGCGACACCAATGGCTTCGTCAAGTTCATCGCTGATGCGGTGACCGACGAGATCCTGGGCGTGCACATCATCGGCCCGTTTGCCTCCGAGCTGATCTCGGAAGCCGTGGTCGCCATGTCCTTCAAGGCTTCGGCCGAAGACATCGCGCGCATCTGCCACGCTCACCCCTCGTTGAGCGAAGCCACCAAGGAAGCGGCCCTGGCCGTTGACAAGCGCACCCTGAACTTCTGAGTTCAATTTGCGTTCAAGCTGGAAGGGGTGGCACTGCCGCCCCTTTTTCTTGGGCGTGCCACAGACCCGGCAAGGGGCCATGCGGTAACCTCGACGGTCTTTTGTTCGGTTCGTTTCTCTCCTGCTTTCCCCTCGTGCCATGCCTGCTGCCAAGATTCCCGTCACCCAGCTCTACCAGGACAGCTTGAAAGAGCGGGGCTACAAGGCCGATGAAGCCCAGCTCAAGGGCATTGCCGCCCTGCAACGCTGCCAGGACGAATGGTCGGTCTACAAGGCCCAGCGTTCGAACGCCCTGACCAAGATGCTGCGCTACCCGGCCTTGCCCAAGGGCGTCTACATGTACGGGGGGGTGGGACGCGGCAAGAGCTTCATCATGGACTGCTTCTTCAACGCCGTCCCGCTGGAGCGCAAGACGCGCCTGCACTTCCACGAGTTCATGCGTGAGGTGCATCGCCAGTTGCACGAGCTCAAGGGTGTGCAGGACCCGCTGGAGGTGCTGGCCAAGCGCATGGCGCGCAAGCACCGCCTGATCTGCTTTGACGAGTTCCACGTGGCCGATGTGACCGACGCGATGATCCTGCACCGCCTGCTGGACGCGATGTTCCGTCACCGCATGAGCATCGTCACGACCTCGAACTTTCACCCCGATGGCCTGTATCCCAATGGCCTGCACCGCGATCGCATCCTGCCGGCCATCGAGCTGTTGAAGTCGCAGCTGGAGGTCATCAATGTCGACAGTGGCACCGACTACCGACGCCGCACACTGGAACTGGCCCGCCTCTACCTGACGCCGCTCAGCGATGGCAGCAACGCCGAGCTGACCGAGATCTTCGACAAGCTGGCCGAGACCGCCGACGAAGACCCCGCTCTGCACATCGAGCACCGCGTGCTCAAGGCGCGGCGCAAGGCGGGTGGGGTGGTGTGGTTCGACTTTGCCACGCTGTGCGGTGGCCCTCGCTCACAGAACGACTACCTGGAGCTGGCTTCTCGTTTCCACACCATCGTGCTGAGCGATGTGCCCGAGATGCCGGTGCGCCTGGCGTCCGAAGCCCGCCGATTCACCTGGCTGGTGGACGTGCTTTACGACCGGCGCTGCAAGCTGGTGATCTCGGCCGAGGTGCCGCCAGAGCAGCTCTACACCGAAGGGCCGATGTCGCACGAGTTTCCGCGCACGGTGTCTCGCCTGAACGAGATGCAGTCGAAGGAATACCTGAGCGAAGAGCGCCGTGTGGTGGACACTTCGCTGACCTGAGCGCGGCTCAGTTGGCGGCGTCTCAGCCAGCGAACCGGCCCGGGTGGGCCAGGGCTGCCGCCACGATCAGGCCGCAGCTTCCACCCGAACCAGGGCGAGGGAGAGGTTGTCGCCGCCCGAGCGGGCGCGATGGCGAGCCTTGCCCACCAGCATTTCCACCGCTTCACGCGGGGGCAGGGTGTGCACGATGGCGCCGAGCTCCTTCGGGGTGAAGTAGTGCCACAGGCCATCGGAGCAGGCCAGCAGGCTGTCGCCGATGGCCAGCTGGCGCACCCGGTGTGAGGCCATGGGTGGATCTTGCTGGGTACCCAGGCAGCCCGTCAGCAGGTTGGACTGCGGGTGCACATTGGCTTCTTCTTCCGTGATCTGGCCTTCGCTGACCAGGCGTTGCACGAAGGAGTGATCGAGCGTGCGGTGAAGCAGTTCAGGGCCGCGGAAGTGGTAGACCCGGGAGTCGCCCGCGTGGACCATGTCGGCAGACAGGTCGGGGTTGATGATGAAGCTGGCCAGGGTGCTGTGAGGCTCTTCTTCGAAGGCGATCGCCGTCAGCTTGATCATCAGGTGCGCTTCGTTGAGCAACTGGCTCAACAACTGAGCCGCTTCATCCTTGCCGGGCACGTAGCGCTCAAAAACCTGGCGCGAGGTCAGGATGACCTGGTCTGCCGCCTTGCGCCCCCCGCTTTTCCCACCCATGCCGTCGGCCACCACGGCCAGCAGGCAGCCGGGGGTACGGGGATGGGGCAGGATCTCGACCTGATCTTGTTGGTAGGGCCTGTCTCCGCGGTGAATGCCGGTGGCCGCCACCAGACGGAAACGGGAGGGTGCATCGATCATGGGGAAAACTATAATCCCTAAATGCTGGGATCCAGGGTGCGGCGATGCCCCGGGTCATCCCTTGTTCAAGCGCCTAGACGGAGCCTTCGGGCGTCCACGATGCAAGAAAACCTGCATTCGCCCCATCGCCAGCTGATCGAGTTGCGCATGGAGCATGCCGACCTCGACAACCTCATCGATCGCGCGGCGGAACAAACCCCGGTTGATGAGCTGACCATGCGCCGCCTGAAGAAGCGGCGCCTGATGCTCAAGGACCAGATCACGCGGCTGGAGATCCTGCTGGACCCGAAAGAGCCGGCCTGAAGCGCCGGGCGCGGGTGTCGCGCCGTGGCGCAACTCAGGAGGCCAGTGCCTCGAGCAACTCGGTCTCCAGCGTGAGCTGGATCTTGTCCTGGCGCAGGGTTGGGCCGGTCAGCAGGAAGGTGTCTTCCACGCGCTCGCCCAGGGTACTGACCTTGGCCAGTTGCACGCTGACCTGGTGGCGCGCCAGGGTGCGGGCGATCACATAGAGCAGGCCTGAGCGGTCGCTGGCCGAGACGGTCAGCAGCCAGCGCTGGGCGCGCTCATCGGGTCGCATGCTGACCCGTGGCTGCACCGGGAAGGACTTGACGCGACGCGAGAGGCGTCCGCGTGAAGGGTCGTGCAGGGGCTGCTCGGAGGCGGCAGCCTCGGCCAGTTGGGTCTCGACCAGGGCGATCAGGTCGCGGTAATGCACGCCTTCGTGGTGGCTGTGGCCGGTCGACAGGATCTGGAAGGTGTCGATCGCGTAGCCAGTGTTCGAGGTGTGGATGCGGGCGTCCTGGATGCTGAAGCCGGCGCGGTCGAAATAGCCGCAGATGCGGGCGAAGAGGTCGGCCTTGTCGGGCGCATAAACCAGAACCTGCAGGCCTTCGCCCACCGAGGAGAGGCGACCGGCCACGATGGGCTTGTCGGTCTCGACGTGGCGCCACAGCATGCGCGTGTGCCAGGCGATGTCGGGGGCGTCGTGGCGGGCGAAGTAGCTGGTGTCCAGCGTTTTCCACAGTGGCTGTTCGATGCCGTCGGGCATGAAGTACAGCGCCAGGGTGTGGCGAGCCTGTTGTTTGCGCGCCTCGATTTCGGCATCGAGGTGGGGGCGGGCGCCACCCAGGGCACGCAGGGTGAGCTTGAACAGGTCTTCCAGCAGCTTGCCCTTCCATGCGTTCCAGACCTTGGGGCTGGTGCCGCGGATGTCGGCCACGGTGAGCAGGTAGAGGGCGGTCAGCGTGCGCTCGTTGCCCACTCGTTTGGCGAAGGCCTGGATCACGTCCGGATCGGAGAGGTCCTCCTTCTGGGCCACGCGTGACATGGTCAGGTGCTCGGTCACCAGGAACTCGATCAGCCGGGTGTCTTCGGCGTCGATGCCGTGTTCCTTGCAGAAGCGGCGCACCTCGATGCCCCCCAGCTCGGAGTGGTCGCCACCGCGGCCCTTGGCCACGTCGTGGAAGAGGGCGGCGACGTAGAGCAGCCAGGGCTTGTCCCACTCGGCGGCAAGCTGGGTGCAGAAGGGGTATTCGTGGGCGTGCTCGGGGATGAAGAAGCGGCGCATGTTGCGCACGACCATGAGGATGTGCTGGTCCACGGTGTAGACGTGGAAGAGGTCGTGCTGCATCTGGCCCACGATGCGGCGGAAGACCCAGAGGTAGCGGCCCAGCACCGAGGTCTGGTTGAGCAGGCGCAGCAGGTGGGTCTGGCCGTTGTCGGCCTTGAGGATGGCCATGAAGGCGGCCCGGTTGACCGGGTCACGGCGGAAGGCGCCGTCCATCACCCCGCGGGCGTTGTAAAGGGCGCGCAGGGTGCGGGCCGAGAGGCCGTTGAGGGACTTGTCCTGCTGCAGTTGCAGGAAGGTGGCCAGGATGGCGTGGCGGTCCTTTTGGTAAAGGTCGTCGCTGGCGACTTCCAGAAAGCCGCCGCGGTCGAGGAAGCGGTCGTTGATGCGGCGCATGGGCGCGTCCTGCGAGCCCCGTACGCGTTCCTCGATGTTGAGGATGAGGATCTGGTTGAGCTGGGTGACGGCCTTGGCCGCCCAGTAGTAGCGGCGCATGAGCGCTTCGCTGGCACGCAGCTCGGGCGTGTTCGTGTAGCCGAAGGATTCGGCCACGGCGGTCTGGAGGTCGAAGACCAGCCGGTCTTCACGGCGGCCGGCGATCTGGTGCAGGCGGGTGCGAATGAGCTTGAGTGTCCCCTCGTTGCGCTGCAGCTGGCGGGCCTCGAAGGCGGTCAGCAGGCCGTTTTTGGCCAGTTCGGCCCAGTTGCGGCCCAGTTGTGCCGCGCGGGCCAGCCAGAGCACGACCTGCAGGTCCCGCAAGCCGCCGGGGCTTTCCTTGCAATTGGGTTCGAGCGAGTAGGGTGTGTCTTCGTAACGGGTGTGGCGCTGGCGCATTTCCAGCAGCTTGGCCGTCATGAAGGCGGGTACGTCCATGTGTTCGAGGTTGCTGCGCTGCAGCTCGTCGAAGCGCACGCGGGTGCCGCAGATGAAGCGAGACTCGAGCAGGGCGGTCTGCACGGTCACGTCGCGCTGGGCTTCTTCGCTGCACTCGGCCACGCTGCGCACGCTGGAGCCGATCTCCAGGCCGATGTCCCAGCAGGCGCTGATGAAGCCTTCCACCCCAGGGGTGATGGCCTCGTCGCCCACCACCGAGGGCACGACGGGCAGGAGCACCAGCACGTCGATGTCGGAGTGAGGGAAGAGCTCGCCGCGGCCGTAGCCGCCCACGGCCACCAGGGCGGCGCCCTTGGGCATGCCGCAGCTGTCCCAGAGCTGGGTCAGGGTGCGATCGACCAGCCGGCCGAGTTGCGTGAGCAGGCGGCTGGCGGAGGCGGTGGTGGCGCGGTTCTGCTGAAACTGGTTCAGCAGGTCGGTTTTGGCGGTGCGAAATTGCGCGCGCAGGTCGGCGATGTCCAGGGGCATGGTCAGAAAGGGTACGGCTCAAGGGCCCCGGATGGGCCGAAGAAAAAACGGTTTGCCGGGGCTTTGTTCCGCCCCGGCCTGGCGGGATCAGGCCTGCGCTGCCTGTTGGGCCAGGATGAAATCCGGCGGAGGCGGGCTGCCGGCCGAGAGCGTGAGCACTTCGTAGCCGGTGGCCGTGACCAGCACGGTGTGCTCCCACTGGGCGGAGAGGGAGCGGTCCTTGGTGACGATGGTCCAGCCGTCGCCCAGGGATTTGATCTCCTTCTTGCCCGCGTTGATCATGGGCTCGATGGTGAAGATCATGCCTTCCTTGAGTTCTTCAAGGGTGCCGGGGCGGCCGTAGTGCAGGACCTGGGGCTCTTCGTGGAACTTCAGGCCGATGCCGTGGCCGCAGAACTCGCGCACCACCGAGAAGCCGTTGCTTTCGGCGAAGGTCTGGATGGTGTGGCCGATGTCGCCCAGGCGTGCGCCGGGTTTGACCTTGGCGATGCCCTTCCACATGGCGTCGTAGGTGAAGGCGCACAGGCGCTTGGCGGCGATGGAGCCGTTGCCGCAGATGAACATGCGGCTGGTGTCGCCGTGCCAGCCGTCCTTGATGACGGTGATGTCGAGGTTGACGATGTCGCCATCCTTGAGCACGCGATCAGAGGGGATGCCGTGGCAGACCTGCTGGTTGATCGAGGTGCAGATCGACTTGGGGTAGGGGTTGTGCCCGCCCGGGGCGTAGTTCAGCGGGGCAGGGATGGTGCCCTGCACATTGACCATGTAGTCGTGACAGAGCCGGTCGAGCTCTTCGGTGCTGACGCCCGGCTTGACGAAGGGGGTGATGTAGTCCAGCACTTCGGAGGCCAGGCGACCGGCGACGCGCATGGCGTCGATCTCGGCGCCGGATTTGATGGTGATGCTCATGGCGGTGGATTATCCGTAATTCGTGTGGGCCCTGACGCGTTCAGGGCGAACAGAAACCACCATGTGGGCGACCTTTGTGGGGCTGGGGCCGTTAAAATGCGCGGTTTTCCGCAAGCAGCCACCGCACCCATGTCCACACTCATGCACTTCGAAGGCGGCAACGCCCTGGCTCCCCACCAAGTCCAGGCGCTCCTGCCCAAGTTGCAGGCCATCAACCCCAAGATCAGCGCAGTGAGCGCGCGTTTTGTGCACTGGGTGGCACTGGACCAGGCGCTGGCCCCGGCCGATGCCGACAAGCTGGCCGCGCTGCTGACCTACGGTGACGCCTACGACGGTGCCACCGATGGCGACCTGATCGTGGTGGCGCCCCGCCTGGGCACCCTGTCGCCCTGGGCCTCGAAGGCCACCGACATCGCGCACAACTGCGGTCTGGCCATTCGCCGCGTGGAGCGTGTGACCGAATACCGCATCTCCCTCAAGGCCGGCCTGCTGGGCACCCTGACGGGCAGTACCAGGAGCCTGACGGCGGACGAGCTGGCCGCCGTGGTGGCGCTGCTGCACGACCGCATGACCGAGAGCGTGTTGCTGGCCCGCGAAGAGGCGCAGCACCTGTTTGACGAAAAGCCCGGTCAGCCCATGGAGCACGTGGACGTGCTGGGCCGTGGCCGTGCGGCCCTCGACGAGGCCAACGTGACCTTTGGTCTGGCCTTGTCTGAAGACGAGATCGAGTACCTGGTGAACGCCTTCACCGGCCTGAAGCGCAACCCGACCGATGTCGAGCTGATGATGTTCGCGCAGGCGAACTCCGAGCATTGCCGCCACAAGATCTTCAATGCCGAGTTCACCATCGACGGCGAGGCCCAGCCCCTGTCCATGTTCGGCATGATCCGCAACACCGAGAAGCTCAATTCGCAGCACACGGTGATCGCCTACGCCGACAACGCCTCGGTCATGGAAGGCCACACCATCGAGCGGTGGATGCCCAACGGCTACACCAACGCCCCGCAGTACGCCGCCCGCGAAGAACTGGCCCATGTGCTGATGAAGGTGGAGACCCACAACCACCCGACCGCGATTTCGCCGTATCCCGGCGCCTCGACCGGCTCCGGTGGTGAGATCCGTGACGAAGGCGCCACCGGCCGTGGCTCGCGCCCCAAGTCGGGCCTGACAGGCTTTTCGGTGTCCAACCTGAACCTGCCGGGCACCAGCGAGCCCTGGGAAGCCGAGCCCTTCGGCAAGCCCGAGCACATCGCCAGCGCGCTGCAGATCATGATCGAAGGCCCCCTGGGTGGTGCGGCCTTCAACAACGAGTTCGGGCGCTCCAACCTGGCGGGCTACTTCCGCGTGTTCGAACAGACCGTGGGTGAAGGCGAAGGCGCCATCCGCCGCGGCTACCACAAGCCCATCATGATCGCCGGTGGCCTGGGCACGATCAGCAGCGAGCAGACCAAGAAGGTGCAGTTCGCCGCAGGCACCCTGCTGATTCAGCTGGGTGGCCCGGGCATGCGCATCGGCATGGGGGGCTCGGCCGCCTCGTCGATGGCCGCCGGCACCAATGCCGCCAGCCTGGACTTCGACTCGGTGCAGCGTGGCAACCCCGAAATCCAGCGCCGTGCGCAAGAGGTGATCAACCATTGCTGGGGCCTGGGTACGGCCAACCCCATCCTGGCCATCCACGACGTGGGGGCGGGCGGCATCTCCAACGCCTTCCCGGAATTGGTGGATGGCGCGGGCAAGGGCGCGCGCTTCGACCTGAGCCAGGTGCCGCTGGAAGAAACCGGTCTGGCGCCGAAGGAAATCTGGTGCAACGAGAGCCAGGAGCGCTACGTGCTGGCGATCGCGCCCGAGTCGCTGCCCGTGTTCACCGCCATGGCCGAGCGGGAGCGTTGCCCCTTCGGTGTGGTCGGCGTGACCACCGACGTGTGCGAACTGACGCTCTCGGACAGCACCCGGCCGGGCGAGGACAAGGCCATCGACATGCCGATGGACGTGCTGCTGGGCAAGCCCCCCAAGATGCACCGCGATGTGACCCGCTTGGCGCGCGATGGCGGCCAGATCGACCTGACGGGGGTGGACCTTGGCAAGGTCGCGCTGGACGTGCTGCGTCACCCGACGGTGGCCAGCAAGCGCTTCCTGATCACCATCGGTGACCGCACCGTGGGCGGGCTGAACCACCGCGACCAGATGGTCGGCCCCTGGCAGGTGCCGGTGGCCGACGTGGCCGTGACCCTGGCCGACTTTGCCGGCTTCAAGGGCGAAGCCATGGCCATGGGCGAGCGCACGCCGCTGGCCTCGGTCAATGCCCCGGCATCCGGCCGCATGGCCGTGGCCGAAGCCATCACCAACCTGCTGGCCGCCCCGATCGAGTTGCCGCGCGTGAAGCTGTCGGCCAACTGGATGGCCGCTTGTGGCGAGCCTGGTGAAGACGCCGCCCTGTATGACACGGTGAAGGCCGTGGGCATGGAGCTGTGCCCCGCACTGGGCGTGTCCATTCCCGTGGGCAAGGATTCGCTCTCGATGCGCACCAAGTGGCAGGACGCAGGCCAGACCAAACAGGTCACGGCCCCTGTCTCGCTGATCGTGACGGCCTTTGCGTCCATCGCCGATGTGCGCGGCACGCTGACGCCGCAGCTGATCGTCGAAGAAAACGGGCAGGCGCTGGACACCAGCCTGATCCTGATCGATCTGGGCGAAGGCAAGCGCCGCATGGCCGGCTCCATGCTGGCCCAGGTGCTGAACCAGTTCGGCAATGACGTGCCCGATTGCGACAACCCCGAGATGCTCAAGGCCACGGTCAACGCCGTGAACGCCCTGCGCTCGCAAGGCAAGCTGCTGGCCTACCACGACCGCGGTGACGGCGGCCTGTGGGCCACGGTGTGCGAAATGGCCTTTGCGGGCCACACCGGCGTCAGCCTGAACGTGGACATGCTGGTCACCGAAGGCGACGGCATCTCCGACAGCCGTGCCGACACGGGCGACTCGAAGAACTGGGCGGGCCAGGTGGGCGAGCGCCGCAACGAGCTGACGCTCAAGGCGCTGTTCAACGAAGAACTGGGTGTGGTGTTGCAGGTGCGCACCGCCGACCGCGACGCCGTGTTGCAGACCCTGCGCGAGCACGGCCTGAGCAAGCACAGCCATGTGATCGGCAAGCCGATCCTGAACGGTGCGGGCAAGGAGCAGGTGCAGGTCTGGCGCGATGCCAAGGCCATCTTCAGCGCGCCGCTGGAGCAGCTGCACAAGACCTGGGACGACGTGAGCTGGCGCATTGCCCAGCTGCGCGACAACCCTGCTTGCGCCGACAGCGAGCACGCGCACATTGGCGTGCCCGGCAACCCCGGCATGCACGTGGCGCTGAGCTTCGACCCGGCCGAGAACGTGGCCGCACCGTTCATCCACAAGCAGCGTCCGAAGGTCGCGATCCTGCGTGAGCAGGGCGTGAACTCGCATGTGGAGATGTCGTATGCCGTGGCCCAAGGTGGTTTTGACACCTTCGACGTGCACATGAGCGACCTGCAGTCCGGTCGTGCGCGCCTGGACCAGTTCCAGGGCTTCATCGCCTGCGGTGGCTTCTCGTATGGCGACACCCTGGGCGCTGGCGAAGGCTGGGCGCGTTCGATCATGTTCAACCCCCAGCTGGCCGACCAGTTCGCGGCCTTCTTCGGCCGCACCGACACGTTCGCCCTGGGCATCTGCAACGGTTGCCAGATGCTGGCGGCCCTGAGCCCGATCATCCCTGGTGCACAGGACTGGCCGAAGTTCACGACCAACCAGAGCACGCGTTTCGAAGCGCGCCTGAGCCTGGTCGAGGTGCTGGAGAGCCCCTCGCTGTTCTTCGCGGGCATGGCCGGCAGCCGCCTGCCGATCGCCGTGTCGCACGGTGAGGGCTTCGCCAACTTCTCGCAACGCGGTGATGCTGCCAAGGTGCACAAGGCCCTGCGCTTCGTGGACAACACCGGTGTCGCCACCGAGGCCTACCCCTTCAACCCGAACGGTTCTCCGGGCGGCCTGACGGGTGTGACCACGGCCGATGGCCGCTTCACGGCCATGATGCCGCACCCCGAGCGCGTGTTCCGCAACATCCAGATGAGCTGGACCAGTGGCGACAAGAGCGCACTGAGCCCCTGGGCGCGGATGTTCACCAATGCCCGCAAGTGGGTGGGCTGAGCGGCCTCTGATCGCTCGCTGATCGGTCTGAGGACCGGTTTCTCCAAGGCGCTCTTCGGAGCGCCTTTTTCATGTGGAGCACCGAAGTTGCCTGGCTGGCATCAGCGGCGGGCGGTGGGCGGTGTGGCCGAGCGCCCCCGAGCGCGCAAGGGCAGGTCCAGCAGCATGGCAACGCGTTGTGCGGTGACGGCCGAGCGCAGCGCGCCTTCCAGCACCTGTCCATCGCGCAGGCGGATGCGCACCCAGCCGCCCGGCACGGGCCAGCGCAGCAGGCGCGTCAGCCAGCCCAGGCGTTGGGCCTTCGGGAGGCTCACCTTGACGATGTCGTGGCGGGACCAGCTGGATTCCAGCACCTGCTGGCGCAGGCCCACGCGCAGCACAAGCAGGCGCCGATCGGTCAGGATGACCCAGCGCAAGGCGCCCAGCGACGCCAGGGTAAAGGTTTCCCGCAGCCGTTCGCCTGGTTCGCGGAAGGTGGCCCAGGCGGGCGTCTGCTGCAGCAATTGCACGGCGGCGGCGTTGAACAGGGCTTCGTGTTGTGGTGCCTGGGCGGCCTGGCGGTGGCGGCGCAAGAGCCAGGTCAGCAGGGCCAGGGCACCCAGCAGTGTGAGGGCCATGCCCATGGCTCGAGACGGCATGGGCCAGGTCTGCAGGAAGGTGGCGTGCCAGGCTCGCGACAGCGGTGTCAGCAAAAGCCAGGCGACCAGATACAGCCATGGCCCCAGGTGTTTGCATGCGGCCCTGAGCAGTTCGCGCGGAGGCAGCGCAGGCGTGCCCAGCATGGCGAGCTCGGCTGGGCTCACGCCGGCGGTGGAGGGAGGAACCCGATGGCTGCCGCGACTGTCGACGTGCTGGGCACGGCGCCACAGCAACAGGCCGACCAGCAGGCCCAACACCCCGGTGAGCAACCCGCCCTGGTAGAGCTGCGCCATGCGGTGCTGGTGCTGCAGGCTGCTTTTCAGCAGCCGCTGTACCTGGGCATCGCCCCAATCCGGGAGGGGCTCGCGGGCCTGGCTGAAACGGCGCAGGCGTCGTTCGTGGCCATCGACCACGAGCAGCGTGCCACCGATCCATGCCATGTCGCTGCCTTCGATCAGCCGGGGCAAGGGGTAGTCGCGGGTGTGGCCGTCGGGCCAGACGTCGACCGGGCGTCCGAGGCGCATGCCATTGGCCATGCGGAAAACGGTGGCCAAGGGCGGGCCACTGCGTGGGCTGGGGACCCGATCACCTTCGCTTGCGATGAGTCCGGTGAGTTGTGCAGGGTGGCCCGTGGCCCAGCTCAGGTAGCGAGCGGCATCGCTCGGGGTGTCGAGTGCAATGCGCTGGCGCACCGCCAGGGTCTGCGGGTTCAGCTCGACCAGGGCGAAGCGGTTGGTGTCGGTGGTCCAGAGGCTGGTGGCGGTCCACCACAGGCCGTTGGTGTAGGCGTAGGTGCCGGGTGGCGTGATGCCGAGGAAGTGACCATCGGGCGCGAAGAGCATCACCCGGTGGTGACCGGCTGTGGCCACCGCGATCTGGCCGTGGGGGCCGATCGCCAGGGTGTGGGGGTGCTTGAGGGCATCGCGTTGGCCTACCGGCCATTGCAGGGCGGTGCGGCCAACCCGCTCACCGCGCAGTGGGTCCAGCCAGAACACGGCCGCTTCACCACGCACGCTGATGCCCAGGCGGCCATCGGGTGCCAGCGCCAGGTTGGCCGGCAAGCCGGGCAGGGCCAGTTCGGTGGTGGTGCGCCGTGTGCGCAGGCTGCCATCGGGCGCCAGCAGCCAGATGGCATCGTCGACGCTCAGCGCCAGCCCGTGATCGGGCAGCACAGAGAGCGCTTGTGGGCCTTCCCTGTTCGGTGCACCGTGCTGAACCAGCAGTGCCGTGGCGATGCCGATCAGGGCCAGCAGGAGACTGAGCCCTGCCCACAGGCGTGTCGAGGGGCGCATGGGCTGGGCCGGTGGTCGCGCAGATCAGGCCGCGCGGGGCACCAGCGTCACGGTGTAGCCGGCGCCGGTTTCGATGACCTGGATCAGGCGGTCGATGTTGGGGTGCTTGCCGGGGAAGGTGCGCGCATCGGCTGTGTGCTCGCTGTAGATGGCCAGGCCTTCTTCGGCAGCTGCCACGTTGATGCCACCGTGTTTGGCGGCCAGGGCTGCGTAGACCGCGAGGGAGCCGGCCTGGCCAGGTTTGTTTTCGATGGTGGCCGAGGTCTCGCCTGCGGCGTTGATCAGGTGCAGGGCGTCGAGGTGGGCGACTTTGGGCAGTTGGGCGAGTTGGTCAGCGAAGGCCATGGTGTGTTTTGTCATGCAGCAAAAAGACGATTTTGCCGCATGCGGGCCGTGGGCTGGTCTCGCCCGGGATGGGGGCCTGGTTCAGCGAGCGTTCCGGAGTGCGGGACGCTGGCCCTGGGTCACCCAGGCGTGGGCGCCCTGATAGACCTGGGCCAGGGCAGGGCGTTCGGCCTGTTCGCGTGTGGCGCGTTCGCTGAAGGCGGTTTCGGTCTTCTCGCGGTTGCCCGACCATTGCCACGCCGCCCAGAGTGCCGCGGCCCCATCGGCCTGTCTCCCCGACAGCGCAAGGGCCTCGCCCAGGGGGGCCCAGGTGGAGGTGCGCCGCGGGTCGAGCAGCAGCGCCTCGCCGAGCACCTTCGCCGCTTCTTGCGGGCGCTGCGCTTTCACCAGCGCGAAGCCCAGGTTGCTGGCCACTTCGACGTCTCGGGGGTTCTCCTTCTGCGCGGCCTGCAGCAGTAGCACGGCCTGCGTGGGGTCACCGGCTTTCAGGGCTTCGAGCGCCTGGGTGTTGAGCTTTCGGCTTTGGGCCTTGTTGCCCAGGTCCGGCTTGGGCAGGGCGTCGATCTTCGATGCGGTCTGGCGCAAGGCATCCACGTCGCCGCGCCAGGCACTTTGCAGGCTGCTGCTCACGCAGGCGCCCAGGTCCGTGCAGCTGGCGTCAGCCGCTGTCTTCGTGGTCGCCGGGGTCGGGGCCGCAGGAGCAGCGGGCTCCGCGGG
>NZ_JAIZVX010000188.1 GCF_021768455.1 Aquabacterium sp.
TCGCGCTCCTTCATGGCGCCCCCTGACCTCGCCTAAGATGCGGCCATGCCGATCCCGCAACCTTCACCACAGCCGGCCACCACACGCCAGGGCCGCACCAGGCGCGACCTGGTGGCGCTGGTGCTGGCCGTGGGGCTTTACTGGACGCTGGCCACACGGCTGGAACTGTTCGAGGTGGTCAGTGGCTTTGCCCAAGTGCATGAATCGTGGCAGCTGGACGAGTTGCCCTTGACCCTGCTGGTGCTGTCGCTCGGCCTGACCTGGTTTGGCTGGCGACGCGTGCAGGAGGCCCGTGCGGCCTTGCACGAGCGCACGATCGCCCAGGCCGAGGTCGCTGCCCTGTTGGCCCAGAACCGGGATCTGGCTCAGCGGCTGATCCTCGCGCAAGAGCAGGAGCGCCGGACCCTGGCCCGCGAACTGCACGACGAACTGGGCCAGCACTGCACGGCCATGCGCGCCGAGGCCCGCTTCATCCAGCAGGCGCATGCCCACACCGCAACGGGCGACAGCGCCGGCCGCATCGGCGCCTCGGCGGAGAGGCTCTACGGCCTGGTCAAGGGCATGCTCAACCGCCTGCGCCCACCAGCGCTCGACAGCCTGGGCCTGGAGATGGCCCTGCTGGAGCTGTGTGATGGCTGGGAACAGCAGACGGGCATCGCCTGTCGCTTCATGCCCACCCCATGCCAGACCCCGTCGCCCCATGATTTGGACGATGCCACCGCCGTGACCCTCTACCGCCTGGTCCAGGAGGCCCTGACCAATGTGGCCCGCCATGCGCAAGCCCAGCAGGTCTGGGTGAACCTGACCTGCCGCGGCGACGGCTGCCTGCACCTGCAGGTGAAGGACGACGGACAAGGCTTGCCCGAGGGCACACCGCCCCGGCATGGGCTGGGCCTGATCGGCATGCAGGAACGTGTGGCCGCACTGCATGGCACGCTGCAGCTGCACAGCCAGCCCGGACAGGGCCTGTGCATCGACATCACCCTGCCTTCTCTGCCCCCCACACCCTCTGCCCCATGATCCGCCTGCTTCTGATCGACGATCACCCCGTTGTCCGCACGGGATACCGGCGCTTGCTGGAGCAGGCCGGCGACCTGAGTGTGGTGGCCGAAGCCGGCGATGCCGACGCAGCCTATGCGGCCTTTGTGGCCGAGCAACCGGACGTGTGCGTGACCGACCTCTCGATGCCGGGTGCGGGCGGGCTGGACCTGCTGCGCAAGCTCCTGGCGCGGGACCTGGGAGCGCGGGTGGTGGTGTGCAGCATGCACGACTCGGCGCAGTTGGTGCGCCGGGCTCTGGCCAGCGGCGCCTGCGCCTTCGTGAGCAAGAACGCCCCGCCCGAAAGCCTGGAGGCCGCCGTGCGTGCGGCCTACCGTGGCGAGCGTTATTTGAGCGCCGACCTCTCACCCGCGCTGCTGCAGCGCGAAGCCGACACCGAGACCGAGCGCCTGGCCTCTCTGAGCGCGCGCGAGTTCGAGGTCTTCCGCCTCCTGGCCGAAGGCCATGCCCCGGCTGACTGCGCAGTCATCCTGAACGTGAGCCCCAAGACCATCGCCAACAACCAGACCCAGGTGAAAGAAAAGCTGGGGGTGAGCACGTCTGCGGCGCTGGTCCACCTGGCCCTGCGCCACGGCGTGATCCGGCCTCAGAGCGTGTAGCGCAGGCCCAACCAGAAGCTGCGGGGTGCACCGGGTGTGTAGAAGGTCGTGCCCTGGCCACCATTGGTGTAGGCGCCGCTGCCGGTGAAGGCGTAAGGGCCTAGCTGGCCGGATGTCGCGTAGTCGCGGTCAAAAAGGTTGTTGACCGCACCAAAGACCTTCAAGGACGGGCTCACCTGCTGCGCCACCGACAGGTTGAACACGGCATACCCCGGCAGACGCCCAGAGCCGAGGTAGCTGCTGCCGTCGGCACTGTGCCCCCCGTTCTCGTTGCCGCGCACCAGGCTGCCGCTGACCGCCACCACCGACAGGCCCAGGTCCATCTTCGGCAAAGGCGAGAAGGACGCGCTGGCCTTCACCATGTGCGCCGGGATCATGGGAATGCGGTCGCCCGGCTTCACGGTGATGAAACCATTGGCATCGGCGCTGCTGTTGTACTCGGCATTGAGCGTTTCTTCAGACTGGTAGGTGGCGCGCAGGTAGGTGTAGTTCAGCCCCAGGCTGACGGGGCCCAGCTTGCGGCCAAGGCCGGCTTCGAGGCCTTCGCGCCGGGTCTTGGCCACGTTGCGGAAGTAACCGGTCGAGGCCGAGTTCGCCACGAAGAGGATGTCGTCGCTGTTGTCGCCGCGGAAGTAGCCCAGGCGCCACGTGGTCTGGTCCGCCAGGGTGCCGCGCACGCCCAGTTCGATGGTGCGGGAAACCACCTGCTTCAGCGGCGGGTCCCCCGCCATGGAGTTGGGCAGGCGGCAGCCAAATTCAGGATCGGCACACCCCAACTCGATGGACGTGGGCGCGCGGCTGCTCTCGCTGTAACCCGCGTAGGCGTTGTAGCGGCTCGACGGCACATAGCTCAGGCCGATGGCCGGGTTCAGTCGGCGGAAGGCATGGTTGCCATCGAGCGTACCGCGCTGTTCGCCGGCCGTGGTCGCGTTGTTGTAGGGGTAAAGCCGGTCGGTGTTGTGGATGCGGGTGTCGTTGTAGCGCGCGGAGGTGGTGAGGTGCCAGGTCTCGCGCAGTGAGTGGGTGTTGCTGCCGAACAGGCTCCAGGTCCGGACCTTGCCGTCGAGCAGCACGCGCTGGTCAAAGGCGTTCTCCGACGACTGCGTGCCATCGGCCCAGGCGCTCACCGGGGTGATGGAGCGATCCGGGTTGAGGTAACCAAACTGGGCACCTTGCCGAAAGCCGATCAGGCTGCTGTCGTAGGCGGCGCCCACCACCGCCTGGTTGCGCCAGCCATCGCCTTCATCCAGACGCGTGATCTGGCCGGAGAGGCCGGCGTTGGTCTGGCGGGTGCGCGTGGTGTTGATCAGGCCCGTGCATTTCTCGTTGGGCTCGTCGTTTTCGCCCGCGTTGGCGATGCAGCGCCACATGGGAAAGGCGCCCGTGGCGCTGCTTCGCGCATTGCCGCTTTCGGCCGCAGGCGTGCCGTAGCCGTTGGCGCTCAGCCAAGCCGCATTGCCTGCCTGGCCCGTGTAGTACACGGCCTCGCCCAGCGATTCTTCATTGAGGTCACCGTTGAGCGTCTGGGTGATCGTCTGGCGCCAGTACACGTTGCCCGAAGCCAGCAGCTGCTCGGACAGGCTGGTCTTGCCGCGCAGGTTGAGCAAGGTGCTGCGGTTGTGGGTCTCGTCAGGCTTGGTGAAGACGCTGCGGCGATCGGCTTCCAGAAGCTGCACTTCTTGCGAGCCATTGCCCACCAGGTCGTTGTCGGCATGTGCCAGGCTGAGCTGGACGTCGCTGCCACCACCGCGCCAGCCCACCTTGCCGAAGAGCTGTCCGATGCGGGACGGCGAAGCATCGCGCCATCCGCTTTCGCGGTAGGCCTGCCCGGTCAGGAACCAGTCGAGCCCCTTGTCGTTCTGCCCGCCGTGCTCCACACCGATGGAGGTGCGCCCGAAGCTGCCGACCGTGGTCTCGATGGCCGTGCCAGGGTTGCGGCGGCCATCCTTGGTCTCGATGGCCAGGGCCCCGCCCAGGGTGTTGAGGCCAAAAAGCGGGTTGGCGCCCGACATCAGACTGGTCGACGAGATCGCCGCCTTGGGGATGAGGTCCCAGAGCACCACGTCGCCAAAAGGCTGGTTCTGGCGCACACCATCGAGGTAGACCGACAGGCCTTGCGGCGTGCCCAGCAGCGGCGAGGCGGTGTAACCGCGGTAGTTCACATCGGGCATGAAGGGATTGCCCTGCACCTCGTTGACGTGAACGCTGCCCAGCTGGCGGTTGAGGAACTCGGCCAGATCGGTGGCGCCGCTGGCTGCGATGTCGCGGGCGGTCGCTGTTTGCACGCTGGCTGCGATCTGGTCTTTGCTCAGGCCGATGCCGGGCAGCGGTGTGGTGCCCACGACGGTGACCGGAGCCAGCTCGACCTCCGGCGTTGGGGCGACCACCTGCGCGGCCACCGGCACAGCCTGGGTGTGCAACATGAGGCCCAGCACGGCCAGGCTGACGGGCTTGAGCGAACGCTGCGCGGTCTGGCCGCGAGGATGCGAGAGGGCAAGGATGGTGGCGGACTGCAAGGAATGTCTCCGGTCGATCTTGTGGGAACCTATGGCACGAAGCCATGACCTCAGTGTCCGGATCCCGGCATGCGGCCCCCAGGGAAAAATTCCCGCCCCCCTGTCACGGGCTGACACAGGCAGGGAAAGTCCTGAGCCCCGCCCCGGGCATCGCCAAAAGGTCATGCGCCCGTCGCCGGGCTGTCACAGGCACGGGCCACGATGTGCCCATGCGACCCTGGATCCACGCCCCCCTCCTGCGAGCGCTCACCCAGCCGGCCCACTTCAGGTCGGCCCAAGACCCTGGCGCCCCATTGCGCCAAGGTGGCAGCCCTGCGCAACCGGCAGACGGCCCAGAGCGCAAGCTCAAGGCGCGCACGGTGTGGATCTCCGACGTGCACCTGGGCACCCCCGGCTGCCAGGCCCATGCACTGCTCGACTTCCTCAAGCACCTGGAGTGCGACACGCTCTACCTGGTCGGCGACATCATCGATGGCTGGCAACTGCGACGCAGCTGGTACTGGCCGCAGGCCCACAACGACGTGATCCAGAAGCTGCTGCGCCATGCACGCAAAGGCACGCGCGTCATCTTCATCCCGGGCAACCACGACGAGTTTGCGCGGCACTTTCTGGATCAGGCCTTTGGCGGCATCGAGGTACAGGAAGAATGCCTGCACACCACCGCCGATGGCCGACTCCTCTGGGTCACCCACGGTGACCTGTACGACGGCGTGATCCAGTGCGCCCGCTGGCTGGCCCTGGTGGGTGACTCGCTCTACGAGTTCACGCTCAAGCTCAACCGCCACCTCAATACCTGGCGGGCCCGCGCCGGGCTGCCTTACTGGTCGCTCTCGCGCTACCTCAAGCTCAAGGTCAAACGGGCCGTGAGCTATGTGGGCGACTTCGAAACCGCCCTGGCCCGGGAGGCCCGTCAACGCGGCGCAGCGGGCGTGGTCTGTGGCCACATCCACCACGCCGAGATGCGCGACATCGGTGGGATCCTCTATTGCAACGATGGCGACTGGGTGGAGAACCTCACGGCACTGGTGGAACAGGCCGACGGCCAGCTCGGCATCGTGCACTGGGGTGAGGCGATGTCCCGCGGGCTGCCTCATGGGCTACGGGTCTCCGAGGCCGAACAGACGCCCCCCACGGCCTGAATCCCTGATCAAAACATGGGCATATCCGTGCATTTTTTTCATTTGCATGGACTCCTTTTTCCGGACGAGACCGCTGCTGACCTAGCCTGATCGCATCCCTGACATCAGGACTGGATCAGAGCATGAACAAGACCATCCCCCTGCTGGCCGGTGGCACAGCCACCGTCGCCGTCATCGCCCTGGGCGCCTTGCCCTTCTATACCTCCCGGCAGGTCGAAAGCCGGCTGACCGCCCTCACCGCCCAACCCATGCACCAGGGCGATGTGATGCTGCGCAACCTGAAGCACGAGGCCGGCATCCTGCACTCCAAGGGGGCGGTGGACATGGTCCTGCGCGACCACTGCAGCCTCGATCCGGATGAGGCCGATGGCGCCACCGTGCACATCACCTACGAGTTCTCTCACCTCCCTGGTCTGGGCGGCATCAACGGCTTCAGCTGGAAGGCGACACCCACCGGCCCTTCCGTCGAGGCCTTCTCCAGGCTGTTTTCGGGCAATGCCGAACTGACCGGCCAGGGGCGAATTGCCTGGTCGGGGCTGGTGAGTTCGGAGATGAAGTTGCCCGCCATGGCCTACGTCGGCGGCGGCGAAACCATCGAGGTCGCACCCTCGGAAGGGACGCTCGCCTTTGGCGACAAGCCCCTGCGCTTTGACTGGGCGCTGGAACGCGTCGTGCTGCGCGGCAAGGGCGATGCGATGGAACTCAAGCAATTGGGGATCCAGCTCAACCTCTCCGACCGACAGCGTGGCATCGGCAAGGTTGCCCTCAAGGTCGGCGGCTTCAGCAACAGCCTGTTCGCCATGGAGGGCATTTCGCTCACATCGGACACCAGCGAGCACGGCGACAAGCTCGACTCCGTGCTCACCCAGCGCATCGATCGCCTGCGCGTTGCCAACCAGGACATGAAGGACCTCGTGGTGGAAGCTGCGCTCAAGGGGGTGCATGCCGCCAGCGTGGAGACGCTCACGACCCTGGTGGGCTCGTCCTGCGGCATCGACCGCCTCACACGCGACGAATCCGACAAGGCTCGCCAGGCCTTGAAAACACTGATCAACGGAGGCATGAGCATGGGAATCTCCCGGCTCAGCGGTCAATCTGCGCAAGGCAGCGTCGACGGGCAGCTGATGCTGCAGCTCAAAGCCAATGCGAAACCCGAAACCGTGGCCCTGGCTCAACAACTGAGCTCCACTGGCGAGCTCAGCGTCAAAGGTGGGCTGCTGGACGCCCAGCAAAAGCTCATGGCCGTTTCCACCGGCTATGTGAGCGAAACGCCCGAGGGCATCAAGGCCGCCTACAGCTACGAAGGTGGCCTGCTCAAGGTCAATGGCAAGACGCTGGACGCCGGCTGGCTCCAGGCCATGCTGACGGCGATAGAAGTCCAGATAG
>NZ_JAIZVX010000283.1 GCF_021768455.1 Aquabacterium sp.
TGGCGCAGCAGCGCCAAGATCGGCGCGGGCAAGTTCAGGCCGCTACGGCCGCTGCAACCGGCTTAGCGTGCTTTATTTTCCGTTTTCTGAGACGACCCCAACTGGCGCAAAGACGTTGGCTCTGCTCGCCTGATCGAGATCAGCAGGCGCGAGAATTTCCACCAGAGAACGCGTTGCGGCTGCGTCCATTCACGGCGCAATACCAGCCTGCACCACTCGCTGAGCGGCAGAGGGCACATCCAACTGGGCGTGAAGTTCTACGGCAACGACGATTCGACAACCTGCTGAGGTGTCAGGCCGAGCGACGCGCCAGCTCAATGAAGGCCTGGAGGTAATCGATGTTGGTGTCCGCCTCGCGCACACCCAGGTGGATCTGCTTGCCGATGCCCTTGGGCCCCAGGCGCACAGCCACCACGTCCATCCTTCTTGCGTACTCTTGCACCAGCCAACGCGGCAGCGCCGCCACGCCCCGGCCACTGGCCACCATCTGCATCATGATGTCTGTGGTCTCGATGGTCTTGTGCCGATTTGGCGCAATGCCTGCAGGCATCAAAAACTGTGTGTAGATGTCGAGACGGTCGGTGGGCACCGGGTAGGTGATGAGCACCTCGTTGGTCAAGTGCTTGGGCTTGACGTGGGCCGCGCCCGCCAATGGGTGATCGAAAGGCACCACCAGCACCTGCTCGTAATCAAACACGGGCTCGAAGTGCAGGCCGGGTTTGTGCAGCGGGTCGGGCGTGACGAGCATGTCGATCTCGTAGCCAAACAGCGCGCCGATGCCGCCGAACTGGAACTTCTGTTTGACGTCCACCTCCACATCGGGCCAGTCGGCCAGGTAGGGCGACACGATTTTGAGCAGCCACTGGTAACAGGGGTGGCACTCCATGCCGATGCGCAGTGTGCCGCGTTCGCCTTGTGCGAACTGGCGCAGGCGCTCTTCGGCCAAATCGAGTTGTGGCAGCACGCGGTTGGCCACTGCCAGCACGTACTGCCCTGCCTGAGTCAATCGCAGGCTGCGGCCCTCGCGCAGCCAGATGTCCGTGCCCAACTGCTGCTCCAGCTTCTTCATCGAATGGCTGAGTGCAGATTGCGTCACGCACAGCACATCCGCCGCTGCGGTGAGCGAGCCTTGCTTTTCGACCTCCTGGACGATGGCCAGGTGAATGCGCTCCAACACGATGAATGAATAATGCTCATGGATGCATTAATAGTTTCCATTCTATTTCATGTCGAATCATTCGTGAACGCTCGCCTGTTGATGGCTTGACCGGCCCACCTTTGACCACCGACGGCGCCACCAAGCCGCAGGCAGAGAGGCAAGTGCCGTCACTCCGGGCAACGCTCACCGCTGTAGGTGGCGGGCTGCTTCTCGTCGTTCCGACACGCTCGTGAGGTTGCGGCCCTGCCAGATCGCGATGTCATCCAAAAATCGGGTTCATAGATTGCAAATGCGAACCATTCGCATTATCATGATGATGCACTTCACCCTCATGAGAAGGAAGCCCGATGTTGATACACGCCTTGTCAAATAAAGCTCAGACAGAAGCTTTGCATCACTTGCCGATGGCGTGTCACCTCGACGCCGTCGATGAGACCGGCATGAAAAAGGGGGCTGCCAGACGGCGAATTCAAACTCATGACGCCCCCGATCTTCCGCACAAGGTTCGACTTTCGCCGCGGTGGCCTGATGTCCGCGCCGATCCAAATCTGAGCCACCGTGCCGATCCAATATTGAGCCAGGGCTGGTAGCCGACCAAAGGGTGGTCAGCTGTGGATAAGTGTAGAGC
>NZ_JAIZVX010000057.1 GCF_021768455.1 Aquabacterium sp.
CGATGGCCTGCTGCTGCTCGTCGCGCACCTCGGCGTCCACCCGGCGGAAATTCTGGTTGGGCGTGGGGCGCACCACCAGCTTGCCAGGCAGCACACGCCCCAGTTGCTGGCAGGTGAAATCGCTGTCGCCCACGGGCGGAAAGAGGCGCGACAGCTTCATCGCGGTCAACTGGTTCTCGGCGCACATCTGGGCCACGGTGAGGTCGGTCATGCGCTGGGCATTGATGGCCAGACCGCCCGCCGCCTTGATGCCGGCAGACAAGGTCACGGCCACGATGGCCAGGGCCACCAGCACCTCGATCAGGGTCATGCCGGACTCAGGGCGCCGCAGCACGGGGGGCCTCCGAGGGGCTGGCGGCACGGTCCTCCGGCGCGCCATTCAGCACGTCAAAGGGCGCGAGGCCGTCGGTCGACACGATGATCTGCTTGTCCTCCAGGTGGAGGATGACGCTCTGCGGGCCGATGACCGGCTCGGGGCCCAGCACGATGCTGCGGGCCCCCACCACCTCGGCGCGCACCTCGGGCACCTGCCACTTCAGCGGCGGCATGAAGGCCGGCGGCAGGCCGATGAACTGGTAATCCGCTTCGGGCCCGGTCGACTGCGGCACCCACAACACCGTCAGCGCCCCCGATCGCGCCTGCGTGCGCGCGGACTCAAGCAGGGCGATGAGGCGGGCGGCCTCACGCTCCAGTCGGGTTGACGAGGGATCGGGGATGGCGAAGGACACCACCGCTGTCGTGATGGCGATCATCGCCACCACCACCATCAGTTCCAGCAAGGTGAAGCCGCCCTGGCGGCGGCGCTCACTGCCAGGAGCCAATGTCGGCATCGCGGCCTTCCCCACCGCTCTGGCCGTCGGCACCGAAGCTGAAGACGTCGACCTGGCCCTTCACACCTGGGTTGACATATTGGTAAGCATGTCCCCAGGGGTCCATGGGCAGCTTCTCGAGGTAGGGCTTCCAGTTCGGCGGGATGGTGCCGACGGAGGGTTTGGCCACCAGGGCCTGCAGGCCCTGCTCGCCAGAGGGGTAGCGCTGGTTGTCGAGCTTGTAGAGCTTGAGCGCCTGCATCAGGTTGCTCACGTCGGTGCGGGCTGCGGTCACGCGGGCGTCGTCGGCCCGGTCCAGCACATTGGGCACGATCAGCGCGGCCAGCAAGCCGATGATGACCAGCACCACCATCAGTTCAATCAGCGTGAAACCGCGTTGCACGAGCCGAGCGGCCCGGCGGCCGCCCTGGGCCATCCTGTCGATGTTCTTCATGTCGGTGTCCGAATACAAAATGCGAGGCCCCCTTCGCGGCAGGAGACCGATGGCGCCAGCATGCCCGATGCCCATGAAGCCCTGGTGCGGGATCTACCCGAGGTAGGCCCCCCAGTTCCGGGCGCGCGCCGCTGTCAACAGCCATCATAATGGGCCGATCATGGCCTCACGCATCTTTGCCCTCTTCATCTGGGCCGCAGTCGCGGCGAGTCTGGCCTATTGGGGCCTGCGATGGCTGGCGCCCCCCACCGGCGTGCCGGCCAACGCCGCATCCGTCTCCCTCGACAACACCGGTCGCGGCGACTTGCGTCGCCTGCTCAGCGGACCGGCCGTCGCGAGCACCGCGCCCAAGGTCACGTCGGCCGCTTCCGAGCTGGCAGGGCGGATCAAGTTGATCGGTGTGGTCGCCCCGCAAGGCGGATCCGGGCAAGGCGTCGCCCTGATTGCCATCGACGGCAAACCACCGCGTGCCGTGCGCCTGGGAGCCACGGTCGACGGCGAACTGGTGCTGCAGGCGCTGACCCAGCGTGGCGCCGAAATCGGCCCCGCCAACGGCACCCCGGTCGTCACGCTCGACCTCCCCCTGATGCAGCCGCCCGCCGTGGGCGCCCTGCCCCCTGTGGCAGGCCTGGAGCGCAATGCCGCGCCACGCGTGTCCATCGATGGCGTGAGCCCCGCGCCGGGTGTCGCCGCGCCCGCCCCCGCCGCACGCGGCGCCCTGGGCAGCCCCGAGCAGCAGCCCGGAGGCCCATCGCAGGGCATGCCCTCAGGCCAGATGCCGCCGCGCGGCCAACCTCCAGCCTGAACCAGGCCACCACGCACACCGCACCCCACAGAAAAAACGGCCCCTCAGGGCCGTTTGTCTTTGAAGGGCATCAGCCCTCGGTCAACGCAGGAACAGGCGATACACCGGGTTGCGGCTCTCGTCGACATAGGCATAGCCCAGCTTCTTGAGCAGCGGCGTGATCTGCCGGACCTCGGCCTTGGGCACCTGCAGGCCCACCAGGATGCGACCGTAATCGGCCCCCTGGTTGCGGTAGTGGAAAAGGCTGATGTTCCAGCCCGGCGGCAGGCTGGTCAGGAAGGCCATCAGCGCGCCCGGGCGTTCCGGGAAGATGAAGCTGTAGAGCCGCTCGCCTTCGGCCAGGGGCGATCGCCCGCCGACCATGTGGCGGATGTGCGTCTTCGCCAGCTCATCGTGGGTGAGATCGACGGTTGCGAAGCCCTGTCCCTCGAAAGCCTTGGCGATCTTCTTCGATTCGCCCTTCTCCTTGGTGCTCAGCCCGACGAACACATGGGCCTGGTGGGCATCCGAAATCCGGTAATTGAACTCGGTCACGCTGCGTGGCCCCACGGTCTCGCAAAACCGCTTGAAGGAACCGCGCTCTTCGGGAATGGTGACGGCCAGCAAGGCCTCGCGCTCTTCCCCCACCTCGGCGCGCTCGGCCACAAAGCGCAGGCGGTCGAAGTTCATGTTCGCGCCGCAGTTGATGGCGACAAAGGTCTTGCCCTGGCCACCATGGCGCGCCGCGTACTGCTTGACCGCGGCCACCCCGAGGGCACCGGCGGGCTCCACGATGGAGCGGGTGTCCTGGTAGATGTCCTTGATGGCGGCGCACACCGCATCGGTGTTGACGATCACGAAGTCGTCGACCAGGGTGCTGGCCAGGCGCATGGTCTCTTCGCCCACCAGCTTCACCGCGGTGCCGTCCGAGAACAGCCCCACGTCGGCCAGCGTGACGCGCTTGCCCGCCTTCACGGAGCGGGCCATGGCGTCGGAATCGCTCATCTGCACACCGATCACCTTGATCTCGGGCCGCACGGCCTTGATGTAGGCCGCCACACCGCTGATCAGGCCGCCACCGCCAATGGCCACAAACACCGCATCGATGGGGCCCGCGTGCTGGCGCAGGATCTCCATCGCCACCGTGCCCTGACCGGCGATCACATCCGGGTCATCGAAGGGGTGCACAAAGGTCATGCCCTGCTTCTTCTCCAGCGCCTTGGCATGGCCGGCTGCATCGGAATAGCTCTCGCCGAACAGCACGATCTGCACGTTGTCGCCACCGAAATGGCGCACCGCATCGATCTTCACCTGCGGGGTGGTCGTCGGCATCACGATGGTGGCCTGGCAACCCAGCCGGCGCGCGCCCATGGCCACGCCCTGCGCGTGGTTGCCCGCCGAGGCGCAGATCACCCCCTTGGCAAGGGCCTTCGGCCCCAGCTGCGCCATCTTGTTGTACGCACCGCGCAGCTTGAAGCTGAACACCGGCTGCTTGTCTTCGCGCTTGAGGAACACCCGATGGCCCAGGCGACGTGACAGGCTCTTGGCCTCGTCCAGCGGCGTCTCGATGGCCACGTCGTACACCTTGCTCGTGAGGATCTTCTGCAGGTAGTCCTGCAGACCCAGAGGCTGGGGCGCCGCGATCCTCTTCGGGCGCGAAGCGGCAGAGCGGGACTTCACGGGCGAGGCTTTCACGGCGGGGGTCTTCTTGGCGGCTGGCTTGGCGCGGGCGGTGGACATCTCGGTGCTCCGGGAACGAATCAGAAGAACGGTTCGACGGGCCCGACCCACGAATGGAAGGCCCCAAATGACAAAGCCCGCAGCGTGAACTGCGGGCCAGCAAGAAGGAAGCGAACGCGGGGTCGGCTTACTTCTTGCGCAGGCGGCGAATCGCGGCCAGCTGGGCGACCAGCTCGCTCAATTCGGTCTGCGCACGGGCGATGTCGATCTCGCCCTTGGCGTTTTGCACGGCCTCTTCGGCCAGACGCTTGGCTTCCGTGGCTTTGGCCTCGTCCAGGTCCTTGCCGCGGATGGCGGTGTCGGCCAGAACGGTGACGCAATGGGGCTGCACTTCCAGGATGCCACCGGCCACAAAGACGAATTCTTCTTCCTTGTTGTCGGCGCGCTGGATGCGCACGGCGCCCGGCTTGATGCGGGTGATCAGCGGCGTGTGGCGCGGCAGGATGCCAAGCTCACCCACCTCACCCGGCAGGGACACCAGCGTGGCTTCGCCCGAAAAGATCGACTCTTCGGCGGAAACAACGTCAACGTGAATGGTGGACATAAGGAGCTTTCAGATCAAGTTAAAACGATTTGCACCGCGTTCCGACAACGCCGATCAGCGATTGAAAAGGGTGCTGGAAGCAAGCGATCGGTTCGCCATCAAGGCGCCGGGCACAGCCGGACATCCTGTCCGGCGAGCACGGCAACGCCGAAGGCGGACCGAGCCGCGCCGCTTACTGCATCGTTTTCGCTTTTTCGAAGGCTTCGTCGATGGTGCCAACCATGTAGAACGCCTGTTCCGGCAGGCTGTCGCACTCGCCAGCCACGATCATCTTGAAACCACGGATGGTTTCCTTCAGAGGCACGTACTTGCCAGGCGAACCCGTGAACACTTCGGCCACGTGGAAAGGCTGCGACAGGAAGCGCTGGATCTTGCGAGCGCGGGCCACCAGCAGCTTGTCTTCGGGAGCCAGTTCGTCCATGCCCAGAATGGCGATGATGTCGCGCAGTTCCTTGTAGCGCTGCAGCGTGTTCTGCACGCCACGGGCCACGGTGTAGTGCTCTTCGCCGACCACGTTCGGGTCCAGCTGACGCGAGGTCGAGTCCAGCGGGTCCACAGCGGGGTAGATGCCCAGCGAAGCGATGTCACGCGACAGCACCACGGTGGAGTCCAGGTGGGCGAAGGTCGTGGCAGGCGACGGGTCGGTCAAGTCGTCCGCAGGGACGTACACGGCCTGGATCGAGGTGATCGAACCGATCTTGGTCGAGGTGATGCGCTCTTGCAGGCGGCCCATTTCTTCGGCCAGCGTAGGCTGATAGCCCACAGCCGAAGGCATGCGACCCAGCAGTGCGGACACTTCGGTACCGGCTAGGGTGTAGCGGTAGATGTTGTCCACGAAGAACAGCACGTCCTTGCCTTCGTCACGGAAGGACTCGGCGATCGTCAGACCGGTCAGGGCCACGCGCAGGCGGTTGCCCGGCGGCTCGTTCATCTGACCGTAAACCATGGCCACCTTGGACTCGCCCAGGTTCTCCAGGTTCACGACGCCGGAATCGGCCATTTCGTGATAGAAGTCGTTGCCCTCACGGGTACGCTCACCCACACCAGCGAACACCGACAGACCGCTGTGGGCCTTGGCGATGTTGTTGATGAGTTCCATCATGTTCACGGTCTTGCCCACACCGGCGCCACCGAACAGACCCACCTTGCCGCCCTTGGCGAACGGGCAAACCAGGTCGATCACCTTGATGCCGGTTTCCAGCAGTTCTTGCGAAGGCGACAGTTCGTCGTACGCAGGAGCCTTGCGGTGGATGGGAGCGGTTTGAGCTTGCGAGACGTCACCACGTTCGTCGATGGGGTTGCCCAGCACGTCCATGATGCGACCCAGGGTGGCCGGGCCCACGGGCACGGTGATCTGGGCGTTGGTGTTGCTCACGACCATGCCGCGACGCAGACCATCAGAAGAACCCAGCGCGATGGTACGGACAATGCCGTCGCCCAGTTGCTGTTGCACTTCCAGGGTCAGGGCCGAGCCGTCCATCTTCAGGGCGTCGTACACCTTGGGCATCTGGTCGCGGGGGAATTCCACGTCCACCACGGCGCCGATACACTGAACGATCTTGCCCACTGCTTGAGTGTTCGCCATTTTTCGTTCCTTCAATCAATCAATTCTTAGATCAAACCGCGGCCGCACCGGCAACGATTTCGGACAGTTCCTTCGTGATGGCGGCCTGACGGGTCTTGTTGTAGACCAGCTTCAGTTCACCAATCACGTTGCCGGCGTTGTCGGTCGCAGCCTTCATGGCGACCATGCGAGCGGACTGCTCGGAGGCCATGTTCTCTGCGACGGCCTGGAAGACCAGGGCCTCGACATAACGCACCATCAGGTCGTCGATCACGGACTGCGCGTCCGGCTCGTAGACGTAGTCCCACTGGTGCGACGCGTCGGCCTGCAGGTCGCTGGCCTTGAGGGGCAGCAGCTGCTCGACCACCGGCTCCTGCTTCATCGTGTTGACGAAGCGGGTGTAGCACAGGTAGACCTCGCTGAGTTCACCAGCCTGGTAAGCGTCCAGCAGCACCTTGACGGGGCCGATGAGCTTCTCGAGATGGGGGGTGTCCCCCATGCCGACCACGCTCGACACCACCTTGGCGCCGATGCGGTTGAAGAAGCCAGCAGCCTTGTTGCCGATGGGGACCACCTGGGCCTGGCGACCTTCACCGTCGAGCTCTTTCAGCTTGTTGGTGACGGCGCGCAGCACGTTGGTGTTCAGACCACCGCACAGGCCCTTGTCGGTGCTCACCACGATGAAGCCCACCTTCTTGCCGCCTTGGTTGGCGATCATGAAGGGGTGGACGTACTCGGGATTGGCCTTGGCCAGGTTCGCCGTGATGTTGCGCACCTTGTCAGCGTAAGGACGGGCCGCACGCATGCGATCCTGCGCCTTGCGCATCTTCGAAGCCGCGACCATTTCCATGGCCTTGGTGATCTTCTTGGTGTTCTCGACGCTCTTGATCTTGCCGCGTATTTCCTTGCCTGCCGCCATGGCGCGCTCCTTTAGGCGAAGGTCTTCTTGAACGCAACGATGGCCGATTGCAGTTCGGCTTCAGCGTCTTTGTCCAGGGCCTTGGCGGCTTCGATCTTGCTCAGCAGCGCAGCGTGGCTGGTCTTGAGGAAGGCGTGCAGACCCGACTCGAAAGCCAGGATCTTCTTCACTTCCACGTCGTCCATGTAGCCCTTGTTCACGGCGAACAGGGTGGCGCCCATCAGGGAGATCGGCAGCGGCGAGTACTGAGCCTGCTTCAGCAGTTCGGTCACGCGGGCACCGCGGTCCAGCTGCTTGCGAGTGGCTGCGTCCAGGTCGGAAGCGAACTGCGCGAAGGCAGCCAGCTCACGGTACTGGGCCAGGTCGGTACGGATACCACCGGACAAGCCCTTGATGATCTTGGTCTGGGCTGCACCACCGACGCGCGACACCGAGATACCGGCGTTGATGGCGGGACGGATGCCGGCGTTGAACAGCGACGTTTCCAGGAAGATCTGGCCGTCGGTGATCGAGATCACGTTGGTGGGCACGAAGGCGGACACGTCACCGGCCTGGGTTTCGATGATCGGCAGAGCCGTCAGCGAACCCGTCTTGCCCTTGACTTCACCCTTGGTGAAGGCTTCGACGTAGTCGGCGTTCACGCGGGCTGCACGCTCGAGCAGACGCGAGTGGATGTAGAACACGTCGCCAGGGAAGGCTTCGCGTCCGGGAGGACGGCGCAGCAGCAGCGACACTTGACGGTAGGCCACGGCCTGCTTGGACAGGTCGTCGTACACGATCAGGGCGTCTTCACCGCGGTCGCGGAAGTACTCGCCCATGGCGCAGCCGGAGTAGGCCGACACGAACTGCATGGCAGCCGAGTCAGAGGCCGAAGCGGCGACGACAATGGTGTATTCCATGGCGCCGGCGTTTTCCAGAGCGCGCACGACGTTCTTGATCGACGAAGCCTTCTGACCGATGGCGACGTAGATGCAGGTGACGCCTTGGCCCTTCTGGGCGATGATGGCGTCGATGGCGACAGCGGTCTTGCCGGTCTGACGGTCACCGATGATCAGCTCGCGCTGGCCACGGCCCACGGGCACCATCGAGTCGATGGACTTGATGCCGGTTTGCAGAGGCTGCGACACGGATTCACGGGCGATCACACCAGGGGCGATCTTCTCGATGGGAGAAGTCAGCTTGGCGTTGATCGGGCCCTTGCCGTCGATGGGCTGACCCAGGGGGTTCACCACGCGGCCGACCAGCTCGGGGCCGACGGGCACTTCCAGGATGCGGCCGGTGGTCTTGACCACGTCGCCTTCGGAGATGTGCTCGTAGGCACCCAGGATCACGGCGCCCACGGAGTCACGCTCCAGGTTCAGGGCCAGACCGTAGGTGGGCACGCCGGAGGCGTCAGCCGGGAACTCCAGCATTTCGCCTTGCATGGCATCGGACAGGCCGTGCACGCGGACGATGCCGTCGGTCACCGAAATGACGGTACCTTGGTTGCGAATGTCGGCAGCCGCGCCGAGACCTTCGATGCGGCTCTTGATCAGTTCGGAAATTTCTGCGGGATTCAGTTGCATTGCTTTGCTCCCAGTCTGGTCAAGGGCTGCCACATCGGCAAACCTCGTTGACAACGACCGGTGGTTGTCACAAGTGGTTGAAGACCACCGGTAGGAATTGAGCGACTGCTGGCATGGGTCGGCGAGCCGACTCAGGCCATCAGGACAGACTTCATGCGTTCGAGGCGGGCCTTGATCGAGGTGTCGAGCACCTCGTCACCCACCACGACGCGCACGCCGCCAATCAGTTCAGGGTCGAGTTCAACCTTGGCTTCCAGCTTGCGGCCGAAACGCGACTCCAGCGGACCGATGATGTCAGCCAGTTGGGCTGCGTCAACGGGGAAGGCGCTGTAGATGCGGGCTTCGGACACGCCCTGGCCGGCTTGGACCAGCGTCTGGAATTGCTCGACCATGGTGGGCAGAGCTGCCAGACGACCGTTCTCCAGCACCGTGCGCAGGAAGTTGACCAGGGCCGGAGCCAGCGACACCTTGGCGGCACCGGTGATCACGTCGAAGACTTGCTCCGCCGTGACCTTCGGGTTGTCGGCCAGGGATTGCAGCTGCGGGTCGCGGGCGACAGCAGCCAGGGCTTCGGCCTGGGCAACCCAAGCCGATTGCTCGGCTGCGGGCGTGGCCTTGAACAGGGCTTCTGCGTAAGGACGGGCGATGGTGGCAAGCTCGGCCATGATCACAGCTCCGACTTCAGGCGGCTCAGCAGGTCGGCATGGACCTGGGCTGAGACCTCACGACGCAGGATCTGTTCAGCGCCCTTGACGGCCAGACCAGCGACCTGCTCGCGCAGGGCTTCACGGGCCTGAACCACCAGTTGGGCGGCTTCAGCTTGCGCATCGGCGACGATCTTGGCAGCTTCGGCCGCGGCACGGGCCTTGGCTTCGTCGACCAGGGCGTTGCCGCGCTTTTCGGCGTCAGACAGGCGCTTGGCGATTTCGTCGCGGGACTGGTTGAGCTGTTCCTGGACGCTCTTGTTGGCGTTGGCCAACTCCAGCTTTGCCTTGTCAGCCGCAGCCAGACCGTCCGCGATCTTGCTTGCGCGCTCATCGAGGGCCTTCGTGATGGGTGGCCACACGAATTTCATCGTGAACCACCACAGGATCATGAAGACCACGATCTGCGCAATCAGGGTTGCGTTCAGATTCATGGCTCGGACCTTTCTCGGTTAATTGAACAATTCAGTCGAGAAGGGACCGATTACTTGGCCAGGTTGGCGATGAACGGGTTCGCGAAGGCGAACAGCATGGCGATACCCACGCCGATCAGGAAGGCGGCGTCGATCAGACCGGCCAGCAGGAACATCTTGGTTTGCAGTTCGTTCATCAGTTCAGGCTGACGAGCGGTGGCTTCGAAGTACTTGCCGCCCATCAGGGAGATACCGATACAAGCACCCAGGGCGCCCAGACCGATGATCAGACCACAAGCCAGCGCGACATTACCCAACACGAGTTCCATGATTGCTCCTAGATAAAAGAAAGAGAGAGGTTAGAAAAAACGGGGGAAGAACCGAAGTTCAAAGACCAGAAGGGGGGCTGACTGGTCAGTGACCTTCGTGAGCCTGACCGATGTACACCAGGGTCAGCATCATGAAGATGAAGGCCTGGAGCGTGATGATCAGGATGTGGAAGATGGCCCAGGCGGTGCCCGCGATGACGTGGCCGATCCAGAGACCGATGCCACCCAGCGAAGCGAAACCCACCGCGCCCATCAAGGCGATCAGCATGAACACCAGTTCGCCGGCGTACATGTTGCCCCACAGTCGCATGCCGTGGGAAATGGTCTTGGCACCGAATTCGATCAGGTTCAGACCGAAGTTGGCCGGAGCCAGCAGGATGATGCCAACGGGGCTGTGCGCATGGAAGGGAGCGGTGAACAGCTCCTTGATCCAGCCAAACAGGCCCTTGATCTTGATGTTGTAGTACAGGCAGATCAGCAGGACGCTGAAGGACATGCCCAGGGTGATGGACAGGTCGGCCGAGGGCACGATGCGCAGGTAGGCATGGTGCGCGTCGAGGCCTTGCGCTTCGTAAACCTTGCCCCAGATGGTGGGCAGCAGGTCCAGCGGCAGCAGGTCCATGGCGTTCATGAAGAAGATCCACACGAACACGGTCAGGGCCACGGGGGCCACGGCCTTGCGCGAGGTCGCGTTGTGGATGATGCCCTTGGCCTGGGAGTCGACCAGCTCGACGATCAGTTCGACGGCAGCCTGGAAGCGGCCGGGGACACCCGAGGTGGCCTTGGCAGCAGCACGCCACAGCACGAAGACGGCCAGCAGACCCAGCAACACCGACCAGAAGACGGAGTCGTAGTTGATGTAGGAGAAGTCGGCAATCGACTGCGCCTCGTGGTGGTTCTGCAGGTGGCGCAGGTGGTGGTTGATGTATTCACCAGCCGTGGGCGCGTGGTGCGCGGCGTTCTCAGCCGTAGCGGCATGTGCGTCAGCAGACATCAGCAACTCTCGTTAGACAAAATTCTTCTTGCGACCCTGTTCGATGAACAGGAGCACCCCAATCACTTTCATGCACAACACCAGGGTCACCAGCATGGCCGCCCAGTTCAGGGGCTGGATCCACACAGGCGCCAGCGCGAGCATCGCGCCGGTCAAGCCCAGCTTGAGAACTTCCCAGACGAGAAGCCCTCCCACACTGCGCCCCGCGTTCGGCCCGAAGACGCCGCGCGCCATCAAGGCACTGGGCACCACCACCACCAGCGCGCCATACAGGGCGGACACGGCAGCAATCAGGCTCTGCGACAAGGCACCCCAGACCAGCGCGACAAGCAACCCGCAACCCAACTGCACGGCAAGGATCTGCCAGACGGTGAGCGAGGGGTGCCGGGCAGAAAGGGCTTGCGCCTCTTCCCGCGTCAGCGGCCGGACAGGGAGATCGGTGTCTTTGGACCAGTCGGAGTCTTCAAATGGCACCGTCCGAAACCGCTGCGGACCCTCTGGCTTTTGACTCTGAGGATTCGGCATGATGGCTCTTCCGGCACTGTCGACTCGACACGGTCAACCTGGTGCGTTCTGCGCCCGCTGCGCCCCGAATCGGGGAGCCCCTCGTGGGGAGGCAGGCAAGAAACGGCACCGCAGGTCTTGGTGCAACACACCGACCCTGGTGTCGGCAAAACCAAAAGATTATACGCGGTTACCCGCAAGCAGACCAAGTCCCTGCACTGCACTGAGTTGACACACCCCCTCATGCACGGGCTTGCCGGGCACCGACACGGTGCAGCGCTGCCGCCGCTGACGCGGCGCTGCGAAAGGCGTCGGCAGACGGATGCAGCGAAAGCCCCCTCATGTCGGGGGCACCTCGGGCAAGCCCGATGCCGCTTGCGTCACCCCAACGGCATCCTGTTTAACAAGCAATCAACGCAACAGATTGCAAGCCCTTGAGGGGTCCCGGTGCGGCGCGCGAGGCGCAGGCCGTGGACACCGCGTTTGAGGCGGGCGCCCGTCCCGCCGTGGAGACCCGCGATGAGCAAGCCCGCCGCCCACAAAGAGAAGGTGAGCACCTTCTTTCGGCCGATCAGCGCCGTGACGGTGTCGCACATCAAGCAGATGTACGACCTGTATGCCAGCTTCTACGAGAACACCTCGCTGGACGTCTTCCTGAGCGACCTGAGCAAGAAGTCGGGCGTGATCCTGGTGACGCGCAAGGCGGACGACCGCATCGTCGGTTTTTCCACGCAGACCTTCTTCGACATCCAGGTGGACGGCCAACGCGTGCGGGGCATTTTCAGCGGCGACACCATCGTGGAGCCGGCCTACTGGGGCAACAACGCCCTGGCCAACACCTTTTACCGCCGGCTGATCATCGAGCGCATCAAGCGGCCTTTCACGCCGTTTTACTGGTTCCTCATCTCCAAGGGCTACAAGACCTATTTGCTGATGACGAACAACTTCTACAACTATTACCCGAAGGTCGACGGCAACCGGGGCGGACGCAACGAACGCTACCAGCGCATCACCGAGTCCTATTGTGAACAGCTGTTCCCGGCCTATTTCGACAAGGACAAGATGCTGCTGGACTTTGGCGAGGACTACGTCCGCCTCAAGGGCGATGTGGCGGGCATCACGCCCGAGCTGAAGGCGGCCAACCGGCACATCGCCTTCTTCGAGCAGGTGAACCCAAGCTGGCGCCGAGGCACCGAGGTGCCCTGCCTGGCGGCCTGCGACTATGAAAGCCTGTTGCGCTCCGTGGTCGACGTGCCATGGAAGTGGATCAGGAAGCACCTGCTGGGCACCCACCGCCCCGCGGGGCTGGATGTGCACGCGGGCAAGCCGCTGCACGAGGGCGTCGAGCAGACGCGGACCTCCTGAGCATGGGCGCGGGCACCACCCTCGGCCACCACCTCCTCAAGCTGCTCGTCGCCCCCGGAAGGCGGCGCTTTGCCCAGCACACGGGTGAGCTGGAATCGGTTCAGCGCGCCCGCCTGGCGCGGTGGCTGTCGGCCGCATCGCGCTCGCCGGAAGGCCAGCGCCGCGGCTTGCGGGCCGACTGGAGCTGGGAGGAATTCGCGCGCCAGCAGCCGGTGACGACTTACACGGACTATGCGGACGTCCTGCGGCAGCAGCGCGAGCGCAGGCAGTCGCTCCTGATGGATTCGCCGGTGATGCGCTACCAGCCAACCAGCGGCTCGACCTCGGCGGTGAAGTGGATTCCTTACACCAAGATGTTCCTGGACGAACTCGACCAGGTGATCACGGCCTGGGTGGGGGACCTGTACCGCCAGTTTCCGCAGCAGGGGCATGGGACGCATTACTGGTCACTGTCGTGGATCCCGACCGAGCTGCGCGGCCAGACCGCAGGCGACATCAACGACGACATGAAGATGCTGTCCTGGGGCAAGCGCCTGCTGGCCTACCTGACCCAGGCCGCGCCGCAGGAGATCGCCCTGGCCGAGACCTCGGACGACTCGCTGTTTGCGACCGTGGCGCACCTGGCGGCCGACCCGGCCCTGGGTTTCATCTCGGTGTGGAGCCCGACCTTCGGCCTGGGCCTGCTGGAGCAGATGTCGGTGTGGCGGGCCGAGCTGGCCGAGGTGCTGGCACAAGGACACTGGGGCGCACGCACCGCCCGCATGGCGGGCCTGCCCTGCCCCCGCGCCCCCCATGCGGCGGCCCTGCTGCGCGGCTGGAACGGCCAGATGAGCCCCGATTTCTTTGCCGCGCTGTGGCCCCAGCTGGCCGTGCTCAGCGCCTGGGACACGGCTGCGGCCGCCCCGTGGGCCCGGCGTCTGCAAGGCCTGCTGCCTCACGCCTCGTTCCAGGGCAAGGGGCTGTGGGCCACCGAGGGGGTGGTGACCTTCCCCTTCGAGGGACGCTACCCGCTGGCCTACCTGAGCCACTTCTACGAGTTCGAAGACGCGCACGATGGGCGCATCTGTGCGCCCTGGCAGCTGCGCGAGGGGCAGGAGGTCATCCCGCTGATGACCACGGGCAGCGGCTTTGCCCGCTACAAGATGAGCGACGTGCTGCGCGTGACCGCGCCCCTGGGCCAGGTGCCCTGCTTCACCTTCCTGGGGCGCAACGATGGGGTCGATCTGGTGGGCGAGAAGACCAGCGCGACCACGGCCCAGGCGGCCCAGGACACGCTGCGCCTGGAGGGCGCCCTGCCCGTGACCCTGCTGGCGCTCGACCAGGCCCGCCACCGCTGCCCGGGTTACGTGCTGCTGCTGGAGTGCGGCGAGCACGCACCGCAAGCCGCCCTGCAGCGCGATGCGGCCGAGCAGGTCGAGCACGCGCTGCAGGCCAACTTCCATTACAAGCTGGCGCGCGAGCTGGGCCAACTGCAGCACGCGGCCTGCGTTGCCCTGCCTCGCATGCGCGAGCTCTACCTCGATCAGTGCCGCGAGCGCGGAATGATCGAGGGCAACATCAAGATCGAACCGCTGCGCCACTGGCCTGGCGAGGTGCCCGACGTGCTGCGCCAGGTGCTGGACGCCTGATGTTTTCCCCTGCCACTTGACCCTGAAGCAAACGACATGGCCATCACCGTACGACTCGGCACCCCTGCCGACAACGCCAAGATCCAGGACCTGGTCAGCAAGATCACGATGCCGGGACCGGCTCAGATGTGTTTCCAGCGCGCGCCGGACTTCTTCGTGGGGGCGAACGTGATCGGCGACGAGTTCATCCTGACGGTGGCCGACGACGACGAGCGCCCCGATGTGCTGGCCGGCCTGACCGTGATCTCGGGCCGCGAACTCTACATCAGCGGCCAAAAGCGCCGGGTCTATTACTCGGGCGACACCCGGGTCGATCCGTTCTACCGGCGTCGCGGCATCGCCTCCAACCTGTTCATCGAACAGAAGAAGTTCCGCACGGGCGAGGACCTGCTGCAGGGCATCGTGCTGAAGGAGAACACAGCCCCGCTGGACGCCGCGGCCAAGACGGCCGATGGCGTGCTGTTCAGCTACTGGATCAGCCACGCGATCGAGACGAGCTTCATCTTTGTGCGCAAGCAGGCGCCACGCATCCCGGCGGGAGTGAGCATCCGCGCAGCGACACCGGCCGACGCACCGGCCATGCAGGCCTTCTTTGACCGCGAAGCCCCGAGGCGCAACGGCTACCCGGTCTACAGCTTTGCGAAGCTGATGGCCGGTGACCCGTATTACGCCGGGCTGAAGATCGGTGACTATGCGCTGGCGATGCGGGGCAGCGAGATCGTCGGCATGCTGGCAGGCTGGAACCAGAAGGCCTACAAGCAGACGCGCATCGTGGGCTTCAAGCCGGCGATCCGGTTGCTGCGCCCGCTCTACAACCTGTATGTGGGCCTGGCGGGCGGCTTCAAGCTGCCCAACGTGGGCGGCGCGCTGAACTACCTGACGCTCTACAACACCCTGATCGCTGGTGACGACACCGCGGTCTACCAGGGCCTGATCGACTGGATCATGGCCCACCAGGGCCAGCAGTACGACGCCCTGGCCACCGGGCTGACGCATGGCGACCCTCTGGAGGCCGTGCCGCGCGGCTACAAGCGACAGAAACTGTTCTCCAGCCACTTCTGGCTGAGTTATGGCGACGACCCGCGCCCGGGCATCGACCAGCGCCCGCTGTACGTGGAGTTGGGCCGACTCTGAGGACAAAGTCACGTCAAAGCGGGGATGGCGCTTGATGGAGGTCAAGTCACAGCCCGGAAAGTCGAAGTCCTGACCATGCCGCTGGGGATGGCCACCAGCGGGTCATCACACAGGACCATCACCATGACCTCACGCTTTGCCCTGCTCGCCCTGTCCGCCGCCTTGTTTTCGGGTCTGGCCTACGCCAACGACCCCAAGGCCACGATCACCGAACTCGAGGCCCGCCTCGCCAAGATCGGTCCGGCCCGCATCGACGGCACCGACAAAGCCGGCGACAAGACCGTGCCCGCGCTGTATTTCGGCCCCCGCAAGATCAACGGCAACTACGACGTGGTGGACGAGGTCAAGAAGAAGACTGGCGCCACCGCCACCGTGTTCGTGAAGGACGGCAGCGACTTCGTGCGCGTCAGCACCAACGTGCTGACCCCGGAAGGCAAGCGCGGCGTGGGCACCCCGCTGGCCAAGGCCAAGGCCTATGAGGCCGTGAGCAAGGGCGACAGCTTCTGTGGCGACGTGGACGTGCTGGGCACGGCCTACAGCGCCTGCTACCACCCGATCAAGGACGCCTCGGGTGGCGTCGTGGGCGTCAGCTACGTTGGCTTCAAGAAGTAAGGACACGGCCATGCAAGGCTTGCGCAAGGCGACCCGAGCGATCGGGCGAATGGCCACGGGCACCAAGATGTCCCTGGCCTTCCTCATCGTGCTGGGGCTCACGGCCATTCAGGGCGGCGTGGCCCTGTATGCGCTGCAGCGGGTGAACCAGGCCTCGGACGACCTGGCCACCCACTGGCTCCCCAGCGTGTCCCACCTTGCGCAGGCGCGAGCGGCCATCCTCGAATTCCGCGAGTTCGAGGTCAAGCACACCACGGCCTCCGACGCCGGCTACATGTCGGAATACGAAGAGAAAATCGCCGCGGCCCTGCAGACGGCCAAGGCCGCACTGGCCGAGCACGACAAGCTGTCCTCCAGCGAGGGGCAGCGCACCCTGGCCGCCGACCTGCAGAAGAACTGGCAGGCCTACCTGGTGGTGCATGACAAGATCATTGCGCTGGACAAGGCCCAGAACCAGGCCGAGGGCAAGGACATCAGCGAAGGGGCGGGCAAGTCGCACATGGACGACACGCTGACGGCGCTAGACAAACTCAGCGCCTACGCTTTTGAGCAGGGGCAGGCATCGGCCACGGCAGCCGATGCGCTCTACGCGCAGGCGCGCAACGGCGTGCTGTTCGCCCTGGGCCTGTCGCTGGTGACGGGCATCGGCCTGGCCGTGGTCCTGACTCGGGACCTGTTGCAGCAACTGGGCGGCGAGCCTCACGATGCGGCGCGCTTGCTCAAGGCCGTGGCCGCTGGCGACCTGCACCAGACCATCCACGTGAAGCCTGGGGACACACACAGCCTGATGGCCTGCCTGCAGCAGATGCAGCGCAGCCTGGCCGAGGTGGTGATGACGGTGCGCCAGGGTTCGGAAAGCGTGTCGACCGCCAGCCACGAAATCGCGCAGGGCAACAACGACCTGTCGGGGCGCACGGAACAACAGGCCAGTGCCCTGCAGCAGACCGCGGCCTCGATGGAAGAACTGGGCTCGACCGTGACCCAGAACGCCGACAACGCCCGTCAGGCCGACGAACTGGCCCAGCAGGCCAGCCGCGTGGCCTCGGTGGGCGGAGATGCCGTCAACGATGTGGTCGGCACCATGAAGCTGATCAACGACAGCTCCAAGCGCATCGCCGACATCACCGGCGTGATCGACGGCATCGCCTTCCAGACCAACATCCTGGCGCTGAACGCCGCTGTGGAAGCCGCTCGCGCCGGCGAACAGGGGCGCGGCTTCGCCGTGGTGGCCTCGGAGGTGCGCAGCCTGGCCCAGCGCTCGGCCACCGCCGCCAAGGAGATCAAGTCGCTGATCTCGGCCAGTGTGGAGCAGATCCAGTCGGGCTCGGCCCAGGCCGACAAGGCAGGCGAGACCATGAACGAGGTTGTGGAGGCGATCGCGCGCGTGAGCCAGATCGTCAACGAGATCAGCGCGGCCAGCTCGGAACAGAGCAGCGGTGTGCGCCAGGTGGGCGACGCCATCAACCAGATGGACCAGGCCACCCAGCAGAACGCGGCGCTGGTGGAACAAAGTGCGGCCGCCGCAGAGAGCCTGCGTCACCAGGCCTCGCAGCTGGTGCAGGCCGTGGCGGTGTTCAAGGTCTGACGCTGGCGCGAGATCAGGCTGGGGCCACCTCGGTCACCAGCCGCGCCAGGACCGCATCAAAGCGGGCGTGGAAATCCGCCACATCGGCCACCGAGGTCTCGGACAGCTGCCAGGAGGTGGGCAGGCTCAAGCGCCCATCCAGCTCGGTCAACACCGGCAGCAGAGAAATGCTGTTGACCGTGCCGATCAGCTGTTCGGCCCGCAGCGCGGCCCCGGGCGGGTTCACCACACCGGCATCCCCCAGGCTGGTGGCGTGGGCGCTGATCTGCGGGAAGCGGTTCGCCCGCTTCATCTTCACCCCGATGTGGCCGATCAGCGTGCGGCCCAGCCAGGGCATGAGTTCCTCCCAGAGGTAGGTCCAGGCCATCTCGCGCCGGGCGTAGCGCGCCTGCCCCTCCTGGATGGCCGCACCCACCGATTTCACCCGCTCGGCCCAGGGCTTGTGCGCACCCTGCTCGATCACCAGAAAGGCACCGACATGGTTGCCCCAAAGCGGACCATGGCCCGCCGAAGCCGGGTAGTGCCGCCGCAGGTTGACCGAGATGCGGATGACGGCGGCGGCCTGCGGGTCGTCTGGCGCCTGGTCGAGGAAGGTCTGCGCCAGGGCGGCGATCAGCAGCGTGTTGAGCGAGACGCCCAGGGCCCGCGCCGCGCGACGCAGGTCGGCCGTGGGCGTGGGCACCTCGTGGTGACGCAAGGCCGTGGTGCTGTAGTGCGCGCCCAGCCGCGTGGGCAACTGCTGCACGCACAGGGTGCGCAGCCGCGCGCGCTCGGCCACCTTGTGCGCCCGCGATCGCCACACCTGGCGGGGCCACTGCCACCAGTGCTCGGGGGCAATGGCGCCCAGCATCGAAGGCGCCTCGATGGGCATGGCCGCCATGGGCAGGCCATTGAGCCCGCGCAGCAACTGGCTCACCAGTTGCACCATGGTCATGCCATCGGCCAGGAGGTGGGGCACGGCCAGCACGATCACCGGGCGCTGCGGATGGGGCACGAATCGCACACGCAGGCCCAGTCCGCGCTCCAGGGGCAGCACCTCGTTGAGCAGCAGGGTGTGCCAGGCTTGCAGGGCAGCGGCATCGTCGATGTCGACATGGGGCTCGACACGGAAGGCGAGGTCGAACATCTGGTCGATCAGCGGCCCCTCGGGCAGGATGCGCAGGTGGTAGCGGTGCAGGCCGGGCTCCACACAGGCGCGCAGCCTGGGGCAGAGCGCCACCAGTTCGCGCACCACACGGCGCACCAGGGCGACATCGACCGGCGCATTCAGGCGCAGCAGGTAAGGCTGAACCATGGTGCTCGCCAGACCTTCGATCGCCACATAACCGTGTTCGGTGCGGTTGAGCGGGACCACCTCGTGTGTGATGTAAGCCATGCGATGGATGCTGCCATGCACCGGAACTGATGCAGCTCATGGCTTCCGAGGGGCTCCCCCGCAAATGAACGGGGGGCCTTGCCTACAATCCCGGACATGAGCGCCACCCCCACCACCTCCATCGCCCTGCCCCCGCTGGCCAACGACAGCTTCCTGCGGGCCTGCCTGCGCCTGCCCACCGAGCACACGCCCGTGTGGCTGATGCGCCAGGCCGGTCGCTACCTGCCCGAGTACCGCGCCACGCGCGACAAGGCCGGCAGCTTCATGGGCCTGGCCACGAACAAGGAAGCCGCCTGCGAGGTGACCCTGCAACCGCTGGACCGCTACGCGCTCGACGCCGCCATCCTCTTCAGCGACATCCTCACCGTGCCCGACGCCATGGGCCTGGGCCTGAGCTTCGCCGCCGGTGAAGGCCCCAAGTTCGCCTCGCCCGTGCGCGACGAAGCAGCCGTCGCCAAGCTGGCCGTGCCCGACATGGGCAAGCTGCAGTACGTGTTCGACGCCGTCTCCACCATCCGCAAGGCCTTGTCGGATGAACAGGGCGTGGGCCGCGTGCCCCTGATCGGCTTCTCCGGCAGCCCCTGGACCCTGGCCTGTTACATGGTCGAAGGCGGCGGCTCCGACGACTACCGCCTCGTCAAGACCCTGATGTACCAGCGCCCCGACCTGATGCACCGCATCCTGGCCGTCAACGCCGACTCGGTCGCGCTCTACCTCAACACCCAGATCGAAGCCGGGGCCCAGGCGGTGATGGTGTTCGACTCATGGGGTGGCGTGCTGGCCGATGGCGCCTTCCAGGCGTTCAGCCTGGCCTACACCCAGCGCGTGCTGAGCCAGCTCAAGCGCGAGCACAACGGCTTGCGCATCCCCCACATCGTCTTCACCAAGGGCGGTGGGCTCTGGCTGAGCGAGATCGCCGACAGCGGCGCCGACGTGGTCGGCCTGGACTGGACCGTGAACCTCGGGCGCGCCCGCGCGCAGGTGGGCGACCGTGTCACCCTGCAAGGCAACCTCGACCCGAATGTGCTGTTCGCCAACCCCGAACAGATCCGCGAACAGGTGATCCGCACGCTGGACAGCTACGGCAAGCCCAGCGCGGGCTCGGGCCACGTGTTCAACCTGGGCCATGGCATCAGCCAGTTCACGCCGCCGGCCCATGTGAGCGTGCTGGTCGACACGGTGCACGAGCACAGCCGCGCCCAACGCGCCTGATCCTGGCGCGGCTCAGCGCCGCTCGATCACCACCGGCGTGAGCTGCAGGGCCGAACGGGCCTGACGGGCTGCCGCCTGGGCCTGCTCACGCGAACCATAGGGCCCGATCTGCAGCTTGAACACCGCGGCCTCCTGGAACACCGCCAGCAGAGGGGCCAGGGTGTGCAACTCGTCGTTGACCCGCTGATGGAGGCGTTCGACCCCGTCGCGTCGCCCCAGTGCGGCCAGCTGCACCCAGAAACCCCGTGCCGCCTGCGTGTAGGCCCGGCCCACATCGGCCACGCGTGGGGTGTCTGCCGCCGCGCCCGGGGCGGAGGCCTCCGGCATGGACGCATCCTCGCCCGCGATGGGCGGCAAGGCCACGGCGATCGGCGGGACCGCCGGCATCGGCAGGGACGCGGGCGCCACAGGGGGGCCCGCCTTGGTGTTGGCCTGGGCCAGCGCGTTGTCCGGGTCCACGGCCGTGCCACGGCGCCAGGCCCCCGAGCGGATGTCGTCAAAGGTCAGGCGCTCGATCTCGACCTCGGACACACCCCGCTCGATGCCCAGCTTCACCGCGGCCGCATAGCTCAGGTCGAGCACGCGGGTGCTGTGGAAGGGCCCGCGATCGTTCACGCGCACGATCACCTCCTTGCCCGTGGCCACGCTGCGCACGCGCGCATAGCTCGGGATCGGCAGGGTGCGGTGGGCCGCCGTGAGGCCGTAGACGCTGTAGAGCTCGCCGCTGGCCGTCTTGCGGCCGTGGAATTTGGTGCCATACCAGGAGGCCATGCCGCGCTGCTTGAAGGGCACATCGGCCGCGGCCGGTTCGTAAGACTGCCCCAGCACCGCGTACGGCTTGTTGGGCCCGCCCTGGCGAATGGGCTCCACCACGGGCTCGGGGTCGGGCAGGCTGGCCAGGTTGGGCGGGGCATCGAGCGGCGGGCCATCGCGGTCGGGGTGGCGTGCCACCACCGGCGGCAGGGTTGAGGGCGTGACCACGGTGCCAGCGGGCGGCTGCGGGCGAGCGCCCCCCACCGGCCCCGGCGGCTTGCTCGCACAACCGGCAAGGAAGGCCAGCGTGGCCGCCACGACGGCGGTGCACACGCGCCATCCACCGGCGGCAGGCCGACCTGAGGGCGGGCTCGAAATGGGCAGGAGAAGCTCACACATGAGCGCACCATACCCGATGATGACCGCAGGCGAGCACGGAAGTGTCACCACGGGGCAAGACGCGACAAGTGAGGCAAACGTCTCACATCACGGCACAATCAGGGCGGACCTCTCTCGATGCACGCGGACCGCCCGCGCCACCCGCCCAAGACCATGCCCAAGCCCCAGGACACCCCCTTCGACCACCCTTTCGAGCGCGGCATGCGCAACCGCCGCGCGGCCCTGGGCGACGCCTGGGTCGACAAGTCCATCGCCAAGGCCAACAGCTTCAACGCCGGCTTCCAGCACTTCATCACGGAATACGCCTGGCACGGTGCCTGGGGCCGCCCGGGCCTGGACTGGAAGACCCGCCGCGTGCTGGTGCTGGCCGTGACCAGCGCCCTGGGCCGCTGGGAGGAGTTCGAAGTGCACCTGCGTGGCGCCCTCACCCCCGGCAACGCCCACACCCTGAGCGTGGAGGAGGTGCAGGAGGCCCTGATCCAGATCGCCATCTACGCCGGGGTGCCCGCAGCCAACACCGGCTACAGCAAGGCCCTCGAGATCCTGCGTGAACTGGGCATGGCCCCGGTGCCCCACCCGGCCGACCAGTGCTGGCACACCGGCGTGGGCCGCTCGGTCTTCACCCACACCCGGCCCAAGCTGCACGCCACTGTGCGCGAAGCACGGCATGGACAGCCCCTGCACACCATCGTGTTCAGCCACGCCCTGGGACAGGACGGCAGCATGTGGGACCAGGTGGCCAACGAGGCCTCGGCCACCTGCCGCGTGATCTGCCCCGACACCCGTGGCCATGGCCGCTCGCAGACACCGGCCGAGCCCCTCACCCTGGGCGAACTCGCCGCCGACGCCGCCCGCCTGATCGACGAACTGGCCGAAGGCGAGCCGGTGATCTGGGTCGGCCTCTCGATGGGCGGCCTGATCGGCCAGGAACTGGCCCTGCGCCACCCCGACAAGGTCAAGGCCCTGGTGCTGGCCAACACCACCGCAGGCTACGACCAGGCAGGCCGCGAGGCCATGGGCCAACGCATCACCACGGTGGAGTCCCACGGACTGGGCGCCATCAGCACCGGCACCATGGCGCGCTTCTTCAGTGAAGGCTTCCGCCAGCAGCATGGCGCCACCGTGGCCCGCCACCAGCGCCTGCTGGAGGCCACCGACCCCGAGGGCTACACCGCCTGTGCCGCAGCCTTGTGCGAGGCGCAGTACGCGCCCCGCCTGGGCCAGATCCGCGTGCCCACCCTGGTGGTGGCCGGCACCGCCGACCTCAGCACCCCGATCGAGGCGGCCCAGCAACTCGCCCGCGGCATCCCCGGCGCCCAACTGGTGAAGCTGGAAGGCTGCGCCCACCTCAGCGCCGTGGAACAGCCCCAGGCCTTTGCCGAAGTGCTGGGCGAGTTCGTCGCCGGGCTCTGAGCCCGCGGGCGCTCGACCATGAAAAAACCCCGCCGGGGCGGGGTTGCATCGGGGGCGACGACCTGCCGGCCGTGGCCGAGTCGATCAGTCGCGGCGGCGACGCGCCACCAGGGCCATACCGGCCAGACCCAGGCCCATCAGGGCCAGGGTGGAGGCTTCCGGCACCGCCGGCGTGGACGGGGTGGCCACAAAGTGCACCGTGTCCAGGCCCAGGAAACCGCTGTAGGGCGAGCCCACACCCGCCAGGTTGATCATCGGTGCCGTGCCCTTGCTCGCAAAGGCTGCGGCGCTCACGCCCGACCCGAGGATGGTCAGGACGGCCGTCTTGCCCTCGGCGACGCCCCCCGAGGCGAAATCGATGTCCCACTGGTAGGTGTAGCCGGCGTCCTTCACCAAGGGCAGGAAGCCGGTGTAGCCCGCACCGAAGGCCAGCCCGGTGCCCGAAACGCTCTTGAGCGTGCCCGAGGGACCCGACAGCCACAGGGCGTCGATGTTGGTGCCGGCGCTGCCTGCGGCCACGAAGCTGTTGTTCAACTGCGTGAGGCTCAGCTGCACACCGCCCGTGATGTCGGCGATGGTGAGCGAGGCCACCGAGTAGGACAGCGTTTTCGTGTCCAGCAGGTTCAGGACCGTGGACGTGTCGAAAAAGGTCTTGAAATCGTAGGTGTAGCTGGCGGCCCAGCCGCTCGCCGACGCCAGGCTCAGGCCGGAGAAGGCGGCGGCCGCGGCCACCTGACGAAGGGACTTGAACATGGGGGCTCCTGGATGCTTGGACGTGTTGTACGAAGGACAAGGGTTCAGCGCCACGCTCACGACTCCAAGACTTTGGCGACTTGGACACAATCGTAAAGAAACGGCCTCGTACCGGGCCAGCGGGTTCTCCCACCCCGCATTCGTGGGGCACCACCGCAGGCGCTATGCTTCTCCCTCTGGAACGCCC
>NZ_JAIZVX010000284.1 GCF_021768455.1 Aquabacterium sp.
CGCCGCCAGCCTCGGCGTGCTCACCCTCTTGCTCACGGCCTGCGCCCAGGTGCCTGAACTCGGCCCCCGCGCCACGCTCACCCCGGTGAGCGAACTGGCCTCCCCCGTCTCATTGGGTCAGGACGATGCCAACCGGCGCGCCGCCCTCGCGCCCACCGCCTGGCCGCAAGACGCCTGGTGGCAGCGTTATGGCGACGCCCAGCTCGACACCCTTGTCAACGAAGCCCTTCAAGGCGCCCCCAGCCTGCAGCTGGCCCAGGCCCGCCTGCAAGCCGCCGCCGCCATCGCCCAGCAACAGGGCGCCAACCTGGGGCCCAGCGTGCAGGCCAGCCTGGGTGCCACGCAGCAGCGGCAGTCGTACAACAACGGCATCCCGGCCGCCTTTGTGCCCCAGGGCTGGAACGATTACGGCCGGGCCGCCATCGAGCTGAACTACGAGGTCGACTGGTGGGGTCGCCAGCACAGCGCCCTGGCCGCCGCCACCTCGCAATGGCAGGCCAGCCAGGCCGAAGCCGCCCAGGCCCGCGTGGTGCTGGCCGCCAACATCGCCCAGGCCTATGCCGAGCTGGCCCGCCTGCACGCCCAGCGCGACACGGCCGAGGCCGCGCTCAAGGTGCGCCGCGAGAGCCTGCTGCTCTTCAGAGAGCGTGAAGCACACGGCCTGGAAACCCGCGGCAGCGTCAAGCAGGTCGAGGCCCGCCTGGCCCAGGCCGAAGGCGAACGCCTGGCCATCGACGAATCCCTGGCGCTGCAGCGCCACCTGATCGCCGCGCTGATGGGTGCCGGGCCCGACCGCGGCCTGCGCATCCAGCGCCCCACGGTGGACCTGGCTCAGGTGCAGGGCCTGCCCGCGCAGCTGGAACTCAACCTGCTCGGCCGCCGCCCCGACATCACCGCCGCCCGCCTGCGTGCCGAAGCCGCCGGCCAGCAGATCGACGCCGCCAAGGCCGCCTTCTACCCCAACCTCAACCTCAGTGCGGCCATCGGCGCGCAGTCGCTCGGGCTGAACCTGCTGACCGACCCGGGCTCGCGCATCGGCAGCTTTGGCCCGGCGATCTCGCTGCCGCTGTTCGACCAGGGCCGCCTGCAAGGCCAGTACAAGCAGGCCCACGCCCAGTACAACGAGGCCGTGGCCCAGTACAAGCAGACCCTGACCCAGGCCCTGCAGGACGTGGCCGATGTGGCCACCAGCGAACAGGCCCTGGTGGGCCGCCTGCAGCAGGCCCAGGCGGCGGTCGAGGCCTCGCGCGAAGCCTGGCGCATCGCCCGCAACCGCTACGAAGGCGGCCTGGCCACCTACCTCGAGGTGCTGACTGCCGAAGACGCCCTGCTGGCCCAGCAGCGCGAACTCACCGGCCTGCAGACCCGCCTCTTCAGCCTGGACGTGGCCTTGGTGCGCGCCCTGGGCGGCGGTGAGGTGGCTGTAGCACACCAGGCGCGGGGAACCGTCAGTCGTTGCGGTTTGAATGTTCATGGGCGCTATCGTCGTCGATTTGGCACGTCGGTGCAGCATCGGATCTTAATAACTGCGACTTTATTCCCAATTGCGCTTTCGCGAACCGACGGTTTTATGGCCATAGTTGCGCGTTGGCCAGCAAATGCCTGCCCGCGAAGGAGAATAATAATATGAGCCTTCACCCCCTCGACACGCCGCCCGGCGAGTTCGAACTGTCGATCACCCGCCTGATCGATGCCCCGCCCAGCGACGTGTTTCGCGCCTGGATCGAGCCTGACCTGTTGCGCCAGTGGTGGGGCCCTCACGGCATGACCACCCCGGTGTG
>NZ_JAIZVX010000058.1 GCF_021768455.1 Aquabacterium sp.
GGCCACCACCGTGCAGGGCAAGGCCCCGCGTGCGCCCTCTGCTCCCGCTGCGCCCATCACACCCATCACACCCGTCGCAACAAAAGGGTCGGCCACGGCCACGCCGGGATCGGCACGCAACGAACCCGCCGAGGCCGCGCCCAAAACGCAGCCCACCGCCAAGGCCAGCAAGCCCAAGCCACAGGACGACGATGTCGCCCTGCTGGAAGCCATGTTCGCCCATGCCGGCACGCGTCGCCCGGGTCCGGGCGCCCCGGCGGCAGGCGAAGCGGGTGTCGACGAACAGCTGCGACGCTGCAAGGCCCTGGCGGGCGCCGAGGCCGCCACCTGCCGCGCCCAGGTCTGCGTGCAGCACCCCAAGGCCGAGGCCTGCCACCGCGACTGATCGCCAGAGGGGCCGGATGGACCAGGTGCTAGGCTGCGCGGATGCAGCGATTTGCGCAGCTCTACACCGAACTCGACGCCAGCACCGCAACCCGCGACAAGGTTGCCGCGCTGTGCCGCTACTGGCAGGATGCCCCACCTGAGGATGCGGCCTGGGCCGTCTACTTCCTCAGTGGTGGCAAGCCGCGCCGGGCCCTGGGGAGTGCTGCCCTGCAGCAGTGGGGCGCCCAGGCTGCCGGCATCGACCCCTGGTTGTTCGAGGCTTCCTACCAGGCCGTGGGCGACCTGGCCGAAACCATCGCCCACCTGCTGCCGCCCGGCCAGGGAGGCTCGGCCATGGGCCTGTCCGACTGGCTGCACCAGCGCCTGCTGCCACTGCGTGGCCAGGCTCAGGAGGCGCAATTCGCGGCCTTGAGCGAGTGGATGGCGGCGCTGGACTGGGCCCAGCGCTTCGTGCTGATCAAGCTGATTGGCGGCGGGTGGCGCGTGGGCGTGAGCCGCCAGCTGGTGCTGCGCGCCCTGGGTGAACACAGTGGGGTGCCCACCACCGTGCTGGCCCAGCGCATGATGGGTTACACCGACAGCCGACAGCCCCCGGACGCTGCGCGCTACCAGGCCCTGCTCGCTCCCTTGCAAGAGGTGCACGGCGCCGAACGCCTGCACGGCACCCAGCCCTACCCCTTCTGCCTGGCCCACCCGCTGGAGCTCGACCCGGCCGCAGAAGACGGCGAAGAAGGTGCCCCTCCCCTGGGGTCGGCAAACGACTGGTTGGTGGAGTGGAAGTTCGACGGCATCCGCGCCCAGATCGTGCGACGCGACGGCCAGTGCGGCATCTGGTCGCGGGGCGAAGAACTGATCACCGAGCGCTTTCCCGACATCGCCGGCCCCGCCCAGGCCTGGCCCGACGGCACGGTGGTGGATGGCGAGCTGCTGGCCATCCGCCCCGGGACCCACCCCGAGCTGGCCCTGCCCTTCGCGCCAGCGCCCTTTGCCCAACTGCAGCAGCGCATCCTGCGACAGCGCCTGGGCCCGAAGTGGCTGCGCGACGTGCCCTGCGCCTTCGTGGCCTACGACTTGCTGGAATGGCAGGGGCAGGATCTGCGGGCCCACCCCCAGCGTGAGCGGCGCCGCTTGCTCGACGAGGTGGTCGCACCGGCCTTCGGCCTGAGCGTGTCGCCCTTGCTGAACCCGGTCGGAAGCGGGATGACCTGGGCGGAACTCGCGTCAAAACGGCGTCATTCACGCGACATTGGCACGGAGGGGCTGATGCTCAAGCATGATGCGAGTCAGTATGGCGTCGGTCGCAGCAAGGCGCAGGGTCTGTGGTGGAAGTGGAAAACCGCCCCCATGACCGTCGATGCCGTGCTGATCTACGCCCAAGCTGGCCACGGCCGCCGTGCCAGCCTCTACACCGACTACACCTTCGCCGTGTGGAGTCGCCCTCCCGCAGACGAAAGCGAAGTCCAGACCGTGCTCGACGCCATATCCGCCCGCCAGCCCGCCCAGACCGGCGCCCTGCAGCTTGTGACCTTCGCCAAGGCCTACTCCGGCCTGAGCGACGCTGAAATCCAGGCCGTCGACAAGGTGATCCGCGCCACCACGCTGGAGAAATTCGGGCCGGTGCGCAGCCTGCGGCCCAGCCTGGTGTTCGAGCTGGGTTTCGAGGGCATCGCCCCCAGTCCCCGCCACAAAAGCGGCCTGGCCGTGCGCTTCCCACGCATCCTGCGCTGGCGCACCGACAAAACCCTCCGCGAGGCCGATACCCTGGACCACCTCAGGCATTGGCTGAACGGATACAGTCCCGCATCGGCCTGACTTGCCCGGCCCCCTCAGGACCGGCAGGCCCCACCTTCGTGCTGCAGCCGTACACAGACGATCCCCACCAGGACGCGACATGACCACGCCCAACCTCCGAGCCATCGACACCACCGCCACACCCGAGTCCGACGAGGGCGTGCCGGTGTCGGTCAAGATCCGCCAACGCCTGAAGGCCGCCCAGAAGCGCTTTCACGCCAACGACAACATCGCCGACTTCATCGAACCCGGCGAGCTGGAAAAGCTGCTGGACGAGGTGCAGGGCAAGATGGCCGGTGTGCTCTCCAGCCTGGTGATCGACACCGACAGCGACCACAACACCCAGGACACCGCCCGCCGCGTGGCCAAGATGTACCTGCAGGAGATCTTCAAGGGCCGCTACCAGGGTGCCCCGGCGGTCACCGAGTTCCCGAATGCGGAACGGCTCAACGAGCTGATGATCGTGGGCCCGATCACCGTGCGCAGCGCCTGCTCGCACCACCTCTGCCCCATCATGGGCCGCGTGTGGATCGGGATCATGCCCAACGAACACTCCAACCTGATCGGCCTGTCGAAGTACGCCCGCCTGATCGACTGGATCATGAGCCGCCCGCAGATTCAGGAAGAGGCCGTGACCCAGGTGGCCGACCTGCTGCAGTCGCGCATGAGCCCGGACGGCCTGGCCGTGGTGATGGAGGCCGACCACTTCTGCATGCACTGGCGTGGCGTGAAGGACATGGACTCCAAGATGATCAACAGCGTGATGCGCGGCTCCTTCCTGAAGAACCCCGATCTGCGCCGCGAATTCCTGTCCCTGGTTGCCAACCGAAAGGCCTGAGCCATGCTCGTCCGACTGCTGTACGCGAGCCGCGCCTCGTCCCCCCTCACGCCCGAGGCCATTGACGGCATCCTGGCCACCTCGCGCAAGGGCAACCCCAGCCTGGGCGTCACCGGGCTGCTCTGCCACAGTGGCGACATCTTCATGCAGGTGCTCGAAGGCGGTCGCGATGCCGTGAGCGCCCTGTATGGCCGCATCGCCGCCGATCCGCGCCACAAGGACGTGATCCTGCTGAGCTACGAAGAGATCACCGAACGCCGCTTTGCCGGCTGGACCATGGGCCAGGTCAACCTGAGCAAGGTCAACCCCTCGATCCTGCTGAAGTACTCCGAGCGGCCGGTGCTGGACCCGTACGCCGTCTCGGGCAAGGTCTCTCTGGCCATGCTGGAAGAGCTGATCGCCACGGCCTCCATCATCAGCCGGCCTTGCTGAGCCTGGCACCCACAGGGGCTTCGGCCCTGCTGCTCGGCCTGGATTTCACCAGCGCGCCCAGTGCGCGCAAACCGCTGACGCTGGCCTTTGGCAGGCGGGCGGGCGCCGTGCTCCGGCTCGACCGTGTCGACGAACTGGCCACCCACGCGGAACTCGAGGCCCTGATCGCCACCGGGCACATCGGCCCGCTGCAGGGCGGTTTCGTGATGGGCTGCGACTTCCCGTTTGGCCTGCCCCGGCCTTTCGTGGAAGCCTTGACCCAGCACGGCCCCGGCGTGCTGCCCACCCTGCTGCGTGCGCCGCTGGACTCCGCAAGCCAGGCCAACCCCTGCCACTCCGAAGCTCAGCGACTGAGCCAGGCCCTCCACACCCACTGTGGCGACCGCGCAGGCTTTCAGCGTCTGGTCGACGGCTGGGGCAGCGACGCCGAACACGGCTGGCAGCCCGATCGGCCACCGGGCAGCAAACTCATCCACCGGGTGTGTGATCGCGCCGTGCCGGGCCTCTCCAGCACCAGCCCGCTGCAGACTCGATATGTGCCCGTGGGCAAGATGTACTTCGAAGGCCTCAGCCGTCTGCTGGCGGCCGGGCTCACCTTGCCCGGTCTGCACCCTGGGCGTCCCGATGCCATCGCACTCGAGGCCTATCCGGGTCTGTTGGCCGGCGAGGTGTTGGGCAAGCGCAGCTACAAGAGCGACGCCAAGGCCGACACCGCCGCCACCCACAATCGCCTGATCGCCCGCATGGACCTGGTCGATGCGCTGGAGCAAGGACGCACCCGCCTGGGCCTGCGCCTCAAGCTCAGCCCGGCCCAGCGCGACCACCTGGTGGCCGATGCCAAGGGCGACCGCCTCGACGCCGTGCTCTGCCTGCTGCAGGCGGCCTGGGCACAGCGCCGCTTTGAAGAAGGAGATGCCCGCTTCGGCCTGCCCGAGGGCGTGGACCCCGTTGAAGGATGGATACTCACGGCATGAGCGAACTGATTTTTCCCCTGATCGAGGTGCTGGGCCAACCGGCCGTGCGTGTGCAATCTCCCGATGGTGCCCAGGCCACCGTGCTGCTGCATGGCGGCCACATCGTGTCCTGGATCCCTGCGGGTGGCGAGGAGCAGCTGTACCTGTCGCCCACCGCGGTGGCGGGCCCTGGCCAGGCCGTGCGCGGCGGCGTGCCGGTCATCTTTCCGCAGTTCGAGCAACGCGGCCCCGACGTCAGCCTGCCGCGCCACGGCATCGCCCGCACCCGCGACTGGGTGGTGGACGCGTCCAGCCAGGGCAAGGACTACGGGCAGCTGACCCTCGCGCTGCACGACAGCCCCGAGACCCGCGCCATCTGGCCGCACGGCTTCACCCTGGAGTTGACCGTGGCCGTGAGCGGCGCCGAACTGGACGTGGAGCTGCACGTGCACAACACGGGTGAGACCACCTGGCCCTTCTCGGCCGCGCTGCACACCTACCTGGCCGTGTCCGACCTGAGCTCGGTGCGCGTGCAGGGCCTCGATGGCCTGCACTACCACGACAGCCTGACCGGTGGCGAGGCCATCGAAGACCACCCCGAGAAGCGCTTCCATGGCGAGATCGACCGCATCTACGGCAAGGCCCCGGCCCTGCTGCTGCGCGACGGCCCCCGCCGCCTGGTGATCGGCGCCAAGGACATGCCCGATGTGGTGGTCTGGAACCCTGGCCCCGAGAAGGCCGCGGCGCTGAAGGACATGCCCGATGAGGACTGGCAGCGCATGCTGTGCGTCGAGGCCGCCGCCATCTTCGAGCCCATCACCCTGGGCCCGGACGAAAGCTGGACGGGCCGCCAGGGCTTCGTGCTGCAGGCCAGCTGAGCACGCCAAGAAGCCCAGAGACTCAGGCTGAGGGTTTGGGTGCCGGCGCCTGAGCCAGCAAGGCCTTGATGTCGGCCGTCAGGGCCTCGGCGCCCAGGCCGTAGCGCACAAAGAGGCGCACCTGACCGGCTGGGTCGAACACGAAGGCACCCGCCGTGTGGTCCATGGTGTACTGGCCTGCCTGGGTCGGCACCTTCTGGTAAAACACCTTGAACTCGCGGCTGGCCGCTTCTGTTTCGGCCAGGCTGCCTCGCAGGCCCACAAAGCCTGGGTCCATGGCCTGCAGATAGGCCTTGAGCACATCGGGGGTGTCGCGCTCGGGGTCGATGGTGATGAACACGCCCTGCAGGCGCTCGCCATCCGGGCCCAGACGGCGGCGCACCTCAGCCAGGTCGGCCATGGTGGTCGGGCACACATCGGGGCACTGCGTGAAGCCGAAGAACACGAAGACCACCTTGCCCTGGAACTCGGCCAGGCTGCGCGGGTGGCCGTCCACGTCGTTCAGTTTGAACTGGCGGGCATAGGCGGCGCCGGTGATGTCGACGGCATTGAACTTGACCTCGGGCGAAGCACCGGGGGTGGCCTTGTCGCAGGCGGCCAGCACAGACAGCGCCAGAGGCGCCAGGGCCGCCTGCCAGATGCGGCGGCGGCCCAGGGAAACACGCTTGCTCATGGGGTGCGGGATCAGATCGTCCAGTAGTGGTCGACCAGCAAGGCGGCGAACATCAGCATCAAGTGAACGATGGAGAAGCGGAAGGTCTTGCGGGCCAGTTCGTCACTGTAACGCCGCCAGAGGCGGAAGGCGTAGCCCACGAACAAGAGCCCCAGCACCAGCGCCGAGACCAGGTAGATCCAGCCGCTCATACCGTAGATGAAAGGCAGCAGGCTGCCCGCCAGCAACACGACGGTGTAGAGCAGCACGTGCAGGCGGGTGAAGGCGTTGCCGTGCGTGACCGGCAGCATGGGCAGGCCGGCACGGGCATAGTCTTCCACGCGGTACAGGGCCAGGGCCCAGAAGTGAGGCGGGGTCCAGAGGAAGATGATGAGGCACAGCATCAGCGCCTCCGGATCGACCGAACCGCGCATGGCCACCCAGCCCAGCACCGGCGGCATGGCGCCCGAGGCCCCGCCGATCACGATGTTCTGGGGCGTGAGCGGTTTGAGCACCACCGTGTAGACCACCGCGTAGCCCACGAAGGTGGCCAGCGTGAGCCACATGGTCAGCAAGTTGACCCACAGGGCCAGCACGGCCATGCCCAGCCCCCCCAGCACCGCGCTGAAGAGCAAGGTTTGCGCACGGCTGAGTTCACCGCGGGCTGTGGGGCGCCAGGCGGTGCGCTTCATGCGGGCATCGATGCCCTGCTCGATCAGGCAGTTGAACGCGGCAGCGGCCCCGGCCACCAGCCAGATGCCGATGCAGGCGGCCACGGCCTTGAGCGATTCGGCCGCCGTGGGCACGCCCGGCACGGCCAGCAGCATGCCGATGACGGCACAGAACACGATGAGCTGGATGACCCGAGGCTTGGTCAGGGTGTTGAACTGCCGGGCCTTGAGCAGCCAGGCGGCGTGGGCCGGTGGTGGCACCAGGGCCTGGGCATCGGCCACGGCCGTGTTCGATGAAGCGAGCGTATCGGACATGGCATCCTCCCGTGTTCAGGCCACTATGAGCGCGATGGCGCCCGGGCAGAAGGGTGATGTCCCTAGGTGCGGGCCACCTTGTGCCATGGGGCGCCTTGCCGAGGCGCCCTGCCCCCCTGGTGCGCGCTGGCAATCAGAGCGGGAGCTGGCACCAGGATGCGCGTGAGGCAGGCCACCATCAGCGCCGCGCCCAGGGTGTGGAGCAGGGCCGCAGCCAAGGGCCAGCCCAGCACCACATTGCTCAGGCCGGTGAGCACCTGGAGCGCCGTGAGCCCACAGAGCCAGCCCGCCTCGCGCACCACCACCTGCTGACGGCGCAAGGCCAGGCCATAGGCCAGCAGCGCCAACACGACCACGATGGCCATCAGCCGGTGGGCCATGTGGATGGCAGTGAGCGCGGGCAGGCTGAGGTAGCCCCCCGCCCCATCCTGCCCCAGCGGGCGCCAGAGGGTGAAGGCCGGGCCCAGCTCCATCTCGGGCCACCACTGCCCCTGGCACATGGGCCATTCGGTGCAGGCCAGCACGGCGTAGTTGCTGCTCACCCAGGCCCCCAGCGCCAGCTGCAGCCCCAACAAGGCCATGAGCGCCCAGCCCAGCCGACGCCAGCGCGCGCCCAAGGGCATGGCCAAGGCTGACACGTCCGCCGTGCGTTGCGCCATGCGGCGCACCTGGGCCGTGAGCAGCGCCACGCCCAGCATGGCACCCAGCAGGTGGCCGGTGACGATCAAGGGCTGCAGCTTGAACGTCACCGTGAAGGCCCCAAAGGCCCCCTGTGCACACACCCACCCCAGGGTGGCCGTGGCCCACCAGGGCGAGAGGGCGCCAGGCTGGTGTCGCCCCCACCAGGCCCGCACCGTGAGCAGGGTGATCAGCGCCCCCACGCCGGTGGCCAGGTAGCGGTGCCCCATCTCGATCCAGGCCTTGCGCAGCGAAACCGGCCCACTGGGCAAGGCCGCATGGGCCGCGCTGATCTCGTCATGGGCCTGCCAGGGACTGGTCTCGCCGTAGCAGCCTGGCCAATCGGGGCAGCCGAGCCCGGAGTCGGTGAGGCGGGTGAAGGCGCCAAACACCACCAGGTCGAGCGTGAGGAAGAGCGTGGCGACCGTCAACACCCTTTGCCAGGCGGCCCAGCCCCGCAAGCCTTGCTGGCGACCGCGCCAGCCCACCCCGGCCGCGCACAGCAAGGCCACAAAGGCTCCAAGCAGGGCGACGTCCAGGGCGGGCCCCAGGTCGACCAGGGCTTGACCTTGTGCCGGCGGAAAAAGGGAGGGTGCGGTGGCGGAAGAGACGGTCATGGCAAAGGGGGAGGTGACGAGGGCTCAGCGCCCAGCCTTGTCCCAGGACTCGTTGGCCTTCATCAGGCGGGCCAGGTCTTTCTTGATTCGGTTGGGGTCGGCATCGGCGGGGAAGCGCATCATCCAGTCCCCACGCGGGTCGACCAGATAGAGGTGCTCCGCCAGGTCGTGACCCGGCGCAGGCTGCAACCAGCCCGACAGGGCCGATGGCGAAGCACGCAGCACCCAGGCCTGCTGCAGGCCAGGCCACAGGGCCGCACGCACCGGGGCAGCGTCGTTGACCAGCCAGACGCGGTCGAGGCGGTCCTTGTCCTTGCCCAGGGTCTCGCGCAACTGACGCTGCCAATAGAGATGGCGCTCGCACAGGGCGTCGCAGGCGCCACCGCCCACGGCCACCAACAGCCACTGCCCTTTGAGCGCCTCGGCAGGCAAGCGCTGGCCATTGGGCAAGGTCAAGCCCAGCGCGCCTTGCGCCGGCATGCTCCGTGGTGGCTGGATGAACTCGCCATGGTTGACGCGCCCCTGCGGCCTGAACACGTAATAGCTGAGGTAGGAGGCCACCACAGGTGCCGCACACACCGCCAGCACCCCCAGCATCTTGAGGCGCCCCAGGCGGGTTCGCTGGCCACTGGCAGCGCGCAAGGCCTCGGCCGAAGGCAGGCCGTGCACGCTGAAATCGAGCGTGGTGTCGGGCTGGGTGCGTGACCCAGGGGACTCAGTGCTGCGCAGGGCCATGGGCAAGGGCCCGGCGGGGGCGGATGAGTTGGTGCCAGACATACAGTCCCATGATGAGCGCCGCCATGGCAAACCATTGCGCGGCGTAGGCCAGGTGCTTGCCCTGCCCGAGGTCGGGCGCGGGCCAGTCGCGCAGCAGGCCGTCCGATGACACCGGGCCAGGCACCGCCGAGGCGGCCGACTGCACCCCCTCAGCTTGCAGCTGAAGCACGGCACCCGCCACAGGGGATTGCCCGATCCACGCCCGCCAGAAGGCCGCATCGGTGTTCTGGCGCACCACGGGGCCAGCCCCCTGGGGCAAGGCCTCTTCACCCAGGGCGTACAAGCGAGAGGGCTCTGCCATCAGGCGTCCCGAGACCACCACCTCGCCTGCAGGCGATGGCAAAGACGGCAGGCGAAGGCGGTCCTGCGCATCGCGCGGCACCCAGCCACGCTGGACCAGCACCACCCTGCCTGAGCAGTCCGCATGGGCCGAGGAGCTCAGCCGCAGTGGGGTCAGGACGATGAAGCCAGTGCGACCGGCCATGGGTCGGTTCTCCAGCAGCACCGAGCGCTCGGGCCACCAGCGGCCCGTCAGGCGCACCGGCTGCTGCACGGGCAAGGGGGTGAGCACGGATGGCGCACAAGGCCAGTCGGCATTGCCCCATGGCGGCAGCTGGCTGCGCCATGTCAGCTCGGCCTGGGCTGCCCGCTTGGCCTCGGCACGACCCAGCTGCCATCGGCCCAGTTGCGTGGTGAGCGCCACCGACACCAGGGCAGCCACGAGCACCACGCCACGAGCGGACACCAGGGTCATTGCGCCCCCTCGTCAGCCTGGACTTCTGGATAATCAGTTGGCATGAAGCTCATCATCGCACTGGCCTTGCTGGCCATCGTCGCCGCCCTGGCTTTCGCCGGCAAGGCCATGTTGCAGGATGGCCGCGATGGCGGCCCCAAAGGCAACCGCATGGTCAAGGCCCTGGCCTGGCGGGTGGGCCTGTCGGTGGCCTTGTTCCTTTTCGTCCTGCTGAGCTACAAGATGGGCTGGATCCGCCCCACGGGCATCCCGATGGGCGGCTGACACCAGCGAGGAAAACGGAGCCTGAAAATGACGGAGCGCCATCGAGGGCGCTCCTTTTTTCTTCTCTTTTGATCTCCTCGACCCACCTGCCCTGCCGTCCGCCCGCTTGTGGCGGTCAGACGCAGGACTTGTGTCTGGGCTGTTCTCACACCACTCAGGTCCAGTAGACGACCAGGTACAGCCCCAGCCAGACCACGTCCACAAAGTGCCAGTACCAGGCCGCACCTTCGAAGCCGAAGTGGCGGTCGGGCGTGAAGTGCCCTTTCTGCAGACGCAGCGTGATGAACAGCAGCATCAGCATCCCCACGAACACGTGCAGGCCGTGAAAGCCGGTCAACATGAAGAAGGTCGAGCCGTAGATGCCCGATGACAGCTTCAGGTTGTAGTGAACGTAAGCCTCGTAATACTCGAAACCCTGCAGGCTGACGAACAGCAGCCCGAGGGCCACCGTGATCCACATGAAGGCGATGCATTTGCTGCGCAGATTCTCGCGCAAGGCGTGGTGCGCGACAGTCAGGGTGATCCCCGATGTCAGCAACAAAGCCGTGTTGATCGTGGGGATGGGCCAGGGCCCCATGGTGCGGAAGGATTCCACCGTGCCGGCCGGCGAGGCGGTGACGCCCGTGGCCTCGGAAGGCCAGATGGCCTTGAAGTCGGGCCACAGAAGGGCGTTGTCGATGCTGGCCAGGTTGGGCAGAACGTGCAACCGGGCCCAGTACAGTGCGCCAAAGAAGGAGGCGAAGAACATCACTTCGGAAAAGATGAACCAGGCCATGCTCCAGCGGAAGGAGAGGTCGATGCGATCGCCATACAGACCGCTTTCACTCTCTGCAATGGCCTCGGAGAACCACTGCTTGAGCACCGTGGCCCACCACACGAATCCAAAGGCCAGAGCGTAGGGCCCCCAGCTCACGCCGTTGACCCACTGCCCTGCGCCCAGCACCACAAAAAAGAGGCCGATGGCCGCCATCATCGGATGCCGGGACGGCCCGGGCACAAAGTAGTACGGGGCCTGCCCCTTGGGAACCACTGCCGACATGTCTGCTCCTCTGGCCCACCTGGGCCACACCGATCACACCTTGCACATGCTCACTGCGCCACGCCACTGCCCACGACCCAGCGGATCAGCAGCACCAGGCCCAGCACAAACACCACCGCCGCCAGCACACCCGCCACGATCACGTGGATGGGGTTGATGCGGGCCACGTCTTCCGCATACGCCGAGGCCTTGCGGACCCCGAAAAACGACCAGGCCACCGCCTTCATGGTCTGCCAGAAAGACCCTTTTCGCTGCGCCGCCTCCCGCAGGTCCTCGCTCACACGGAGCCCCCCGGCGGCAGCGGCACCTTGCCCCCCACCTCGAAGAAGGTGTAGGACAGGGTGATGGTCGAGACATCCTTGGGCAAGCGAGGGTCGATCACGAAGGTGACCGGCCAGCGCTTGACCTCACCCGGGGCCAGGCGGTGCTCGCTGAAACAGAAGCACTCGAGCTTGGTGAAGTGGGCCGTGGCCTGCTTGGGTGCGTAGCTGGGGATGGCCTGGGCCGACATGGTGCGGTCCTGCCGGTTGCGGAACTCGTAGACCACGGTCATGACCTCGCCCGGGTGGACGCGCACGGTGCGGGCATCGGGCATGAAGTCCCATGGGCCACGGGCGTTGGCGTCGAACTCGACCGTGATGCTGCGCGACAGGTCCACCTGCGTGTTGCGCAGGGTGCCCACTGCGCCCGGCACCTGTTGCTCGGTGAGCGACAACACATTGATGCCCAGGGCGGCACAGATGTGCTTGTAGAGCGGCACCATGGCGTACCCGAAGCCGAACATGAGCGCCGTGATCACCACCAGCTTGAACACCATGTCGGCGTTGGCGCGGTGCAGGCGCCAGGCCTTGGCCAGCGTGGCGCCTGGAGGGGGTGTCAGAGGCAGGGGCATGGGCGGTGTGGTTGTCCGTGCAACGGGCGGGTCAGTGTGCAGACAGCATCACGATCTTGACCACGAAGCCGACCAGGAAGGTCGTGGCCACCGAGGCGAGGATCAGGGCCAGGCGCAGGTTGGCGCGGCGGCGCTCATCGGCACTGGGCAGGGAAAGCGGGGGCTGGCTCATGGTGACCTCGTTTTCAACCCACGACACGCGTCGCGGTGGCATCAAGCTTGGGAGGGGTCTCGAAGGTGTGGAAGGGCGCGGGTGAAGGCACCTCCCACTCCAGGCCCTCGGCCCCGTCCCACGGCTTGGCAGGAGCTGGCTCGCCCTTGCCGCGCATGGCCGGGATCAGCACCCCGAAGATGAAATAAACCTGCGCAAAACCGAAGAAGAACCCGCCCACCGAGGCCAGCGCGTTGAAGTCGGCAAACTGCATCGGGTAGTCGGCATAACGACGCGGCATGCCGGCCAGACCCAGGAAGTGCATGGGGAAGAAGGTGACGTTGAAAGCGATGAGCGACCACCAGAAGTGCAGCTTGCCCTTCCACTCCGGCACCATCACGCCCGTCCACTTCGGCGCCCAGTAGTAGAAGCCGGCAAAGAGGGCGAACAGCGAACCGGCCACCAGCACATAGTGGAAGTGCGCCACCACGTAGTAGGTGTCCTGGATCTGCGTGTCGATGGGCGCGACCGAGCAGATCAGGCCCGTGAAGCCGCCCATGGTGAAGACGAAGATGAAACCCACGGCCCAGAGCATGGGGCTCTCGAAGGTCATCGACCCCTTCCACATGGTGGCGATCCAGTTGAAGACCTTCACCCCGGTGGGCACGGAGATCAGCATGGTCGCGTACATGAAGAAGAGCTGGCCCGTGACGGGCATGCCGGTGGCGAACATGTGGTGGGCCCACACGATGAAGCTGAGGATGGCAATCGATGCGGTGGCGTAGACCATCGAGGCGTAACCGAACAGCTTCTTGCGGGCAAAGGCCGGCACGATCTGGCTGATGATGCCGAAGGCCGGCAGGATCATGATGTAGACCTCGGGGTGGCCGAAGAACCAGAAGATGTGCTGGTACATGACCGGGTCACCACCACCCGCCGGGTTGAAGAAGCTGGTGCCGAAGTGGCGATCGGTCAGCGTCATGGTGATGGCCCCGGCCAGCACCGGCATCACCGCGATCAGCAGGTAGGCCGTGATCAGCCAGGTCCAGGCGAACATGGGCATCTTCATCAGCGTCATGCCGGGCGCGCGCATGTTGAGGATGGTCACGATGATGTTGATCGAACCCATGATCGACGAAGCACCCAGGATGTGCATGGCAAAGATGCCGGCGTCCATCGAGGGGCCCATTTGCAGCGTCAACGGGGCATAAAGCGTCCACCCGGCGGCAGGGGCGCCACCAGGCATGAAAAAGGACGAGACCAGGATCAGCGCCGCGGGGATCATCAGCCAGAAGCTGAAGTTGTTCATGCGGGCGAAGGCCATGTCGGAGGCGCCGATCTGAAGCGGCAGCATCCAGTTCGCGAAGCCCACGAAGGCCGGCATGATGGCCCCGAAGACCATGATGATGCCGTGCATGGTGGTGAACTGGTTGAACAGTTCGGGATTGAAGAACTGCAGCCCGGGCTGGAACAGCTCGGCACGGATGCACAGCGCCAGCACACCGCCAATCATCAGCATCGTCAGCGAGAACAGCATGTAGAGCGTGCCGATGTCCTTGTGGTTGGTGGCATGAAGCCAGCGCCGCCAACCGTGGGGATGGGCGTGGTCGTCGTGCCCGTGGGCATGGCCGTGGTGGTCCAGCACTGCACTCATGAGGGGTGTCCTTTCTGGTCTGCGGCGTCGCAGCGGGTCACGTTCGGTTCAGAGGCCGGTCACTTGCGTGCGGCCAGCACCTCGGCCGGTTGCACGGTCTGACCGGTCTTGTTGGACCAATGGTTTTTGGTGAAAGTGATCACTGCGGCGATCTCGGTGTCGGACAGCTGTTTCCAGGACGGCATGATGTTGTTCTGCCCGTTGAGCAACACGTGGATCTGCTCACCCTTGTCCTCGCTCAGCACCTTGGGAGAGCCGTCGAGCGGTTTGATGGCGCCGCCTCCCTTGCCGGTGGGCAGGTGGCAGGCCGCGCAGTTGGCGTTGTAGACCTTCTCGCCACGGGCAATCAGGTCAGCCTGGGTCCAGACCTTTTTCGGGTCATCGGCCTTGGCGGCCATGGCCTTCATCTGCGCATCCACCCACTTGGCGTAGTCCTCTTCGCTGAGCACCTTCACGTGGATGGGCATGTAGGCGTGCTCCTTGCCGCAAAGCTCAACGCACTGGCCGTAGTAGTCGCCCACCTTCTCGGCGCGGAACCAGGTGTCGCGCACGAAACCGGGGATGGCATCCTGCTTGATGCCAAAGGCCGGCACCATGAAGCTGTGGATGACATCGTTGGCCGTGGTGATGATGCGCACCTTCTTGTCGACCGGCACCACCAGCGGGTGGTCAACCTTGAGCAGGTAGTTGTCGCCCTCAGGCGTGCCGGCGTTGGACAGGGCCCGCTGGCTGGCATCGAGCGTGGAGATGAAGTTGATGCCTTCGCCCTGCCCCTGCAGGTAGTCGTAGCCCCACTTCCACTGGTAGCCGGTGGCCTTGATGGTGAGGTCGGCGTTGGTGGTGTCCTTCTGGGCCACGACCACCTTGGTGGCGGGCAGGGCCATGCCGATCACGATGAGGAAGGGGATGATGGTCCAGATGATTTCGACCGTGGTGGACTCGTGGAAATCGGCCGATTTGGCGCCCTTGGATTTGCGGTGCTGCCAGATGGAATAGAACATCACACCGAAGACGGCGACGAAGATGGCCCCACAGATGTAGAGCATCAGGTAATGCAGCCACTGCTGTTCGGCCGCGATGCGGGTGACCGGCGGATGGAGGTCGAGCTGCCGCACGGCAGGACCACCCGGCAGGTCGCTCACGGCATGAGCCACCGATGTCCAGGCCGACAGGATGGTCAGGCCCAGGGCCTGGATGCCGACTGCCCGCGTCACGCGCTTGCCGAAATCATGGGTCATGTCTTCGCTCGCCTTGGATGAAAGGGTCTGGGCCCGGGGCCCACGTCGCCCGCCCCTCTCAGGGACGGCGCCTTGCTCAGCTCATCAACAGAACACAAACGGATCGCAAACAGGATCCCGAGGGGCTCACCGGCTCACTTGCCGCAGCGCCCAACGGATTTCATCGGCCAGCCGGCGACGCTGCGCCCGCTGCACGAAAGCCCCCACCGACACACGCTTTCCCCCTCCGGAGAGGCAGATCAGAGAGCGGTCGTCGTGGGTCGGTTCGATGCGGACCCAGCGCGGGTTGAATTCGGTGCGTTCGACCTGGCCACCGCGGTGGCGCTCAACACGCAGGAGGTCGGGCCGCAAGGCGATCACGTCGCAATCGGCGGCATGGCGGGACCAGGCCATGGTGGCCCAGATCAGCAGGGCCATGGTCAGGCCAAACAGGGGCCAGAGGTCGGCCATCATCCAGGCCACATCGGCAAGGGTCATGCCAGCCAGGCCGACGCACAGGCCGAAACAGACCCGGTTCATCTGGCGGGGGGAGAAGGAAAGCGCCCGGTGGAAGGACCAGTGCGAAGGCCAGGTCTGCAACGCAGAGACGGCCTGCAAAGAGGCGCTCGAACCACCCCGTGAGGCCACGAATCGGACAGACGACAAGCTCACGGACATGACGTCCTGACTCCTCTGCGACAGCCTGGCCCGGAGGGTCGCTCCGGAGGGTGGATCGGTGGCCAGAGACCCGGTGGGGTCTTTGGCGGCTTCGATCCATTCTAGCCAGCGGCTTGCGCCACCTCAATAAGGAATCAGGGCCTTTGGGCTATGACTAACCCGCGGTTCAGAAGGGCCTCAGGAGGCCGAACCTTTGCGTACCATGCGGCGCATGTCGTCGAGCGAGACACGGGCTTCGGCCTCGAGCCTGATCTTGGGCAAGGGCTTGATGGCATGGCCATAAACCACCTCGAGGGTGAGGCCCAGGCGGCCATCGGGCCGCATGCAATGGCGGGTCAGGGCATCGCGCAAGGCCCGATGCCATCGGGGTGTTCTCAGGCCAGCGTGGCGGCCAACGGCCACATTGCCGCCCCAGGTGCGCAGCTCGGCCAGCATGGCCTCGGCCGAATCCCAGGTGAGGGTGAGCCGTTCCATGTCCATCACCGGGTCCTGGAAGCCGGCCTTGACGAGGGCATCGCCCAGGTCGTGCATGTCGATGAAATCGATGGTGGGCAAAGGCCAGCCCAGCTCGCGCCAGGCCGTGCGCAATTCACGCGCGGTGTCCGGCCCCAGGCCGCTGCACATGAGGAAGCCATCGGTGGCCAGGAGGCGATGCCACTGCCCCATGAGCGCGGGCAGGTCGGCGCTGGCATGCAGGGTCATGTTGGCCCAGAGCATCTGCATGCCGTCGGCCGGCCAGCCCTCGGGCAAGGGACCACCCGCCGTGGCCACAGGTGGCGCGCTCTTGCGCCAGCGTGCCCACCAGGGTTGCTGGTGACTGGCCTGCCATTGCTGGCGGCTGCGTTCGGCCAGGGCCTCGGTGGGCTCCATCAGCCAGCGGCGCGCCTCGGGGTAACGGGCGTGCACGGCTTCGGCGCCGGCGCCGAGGAAGGCGGACCAGTCCAGCCAGTCTTGCGGCTCGATGCGGATGGGGCCCAGCTTCTCGGCCAGGCGCCGTGCCACTTCGGCGTGCAGCCACGGGGCCTCCGGCAAGCCGGCCAGCCGGCGTACCTGGCGCGCCAGGGCGGCAGCCTGGGGCGCACAGGCGGGCATGGCGGCCGGCGCGCTGACCGAAGCGTTGACATAGGGTTCGGACAAGGCCGGCTCGGCAGAGGCGGCCGTGGAAGCCAAAGAAGGGGCGCGGGGGACGTCGGTGCTCATGGGTGCCCGGCTGGGGCCGGCTGGAAGGAGAACCCGCCTTGGGGCGATACCCTTGGCAGAGGGCGCTCAGTATATTGAGCCGATGGCTTGCCTGCAGCGTCCACCCTCGAGGACCCGGTGGCCGCTCGGGTCTTGGACCGGGTGGCCCGCGTGGTCTTGGCCCACCCAGTGCCTGGTCTGCCAACGCTGGCAAACCGAGGCCGTGTGCCGTGCGTGTGTGACGATGTTTGCGCCAAGGCGGGCCCGCTGCCCCCGTTGCGCCCTGCCCTTGCGGCCGGGCTGGCCCACGGGCGAACCCTGTGCGCTGTGCGAGGCCTACCCACCGGAGTTCGACCGGGCCGTGGCCGCCCTGGATTACATCCCGCCCTGGACGCCCCTGATCGCACGGCTCAAGTTCCACGAAACGCCTGCGCTGGCGCGGCCGCTGGGCCGCCTCTTGGCCCAGGCTGTGCGCGCCCGGGGGCCCTGCTCGCGCTACACGGTGGTGGTGCCCGCCCCCTTGTCGGCCGAACGCCACCGGGAACGGGGCTACAACCAGGCGGGGCTGCTGGCCCGGGAGGTGGCCTGCGCACTCGGCCTGGCCTGCGAGCCAGAAGCCCTGCACAAGCACCAGCACACGGCCCGCATGATGTCGCTGCAATCGGACGAGCGGGCCTTGCAGATCCGCGGCGCCTTCTCGCTGTTGCCCGATCAGGCCAGGCACTTGAAAGGGCGCGATGTGGCCCTGGTCGACGACGTGATGACCACCGGGGCCACCCTCAACGAGCTGACGCGCACCCTGCACGCAGCCGGGGTGCGCAGCGTGCAGGCCTGGGTGCTGGCGCGCACACCACCGCCGAGGTCGGGCGATGCGGTCACGGCGGCAGATGAGGGCCGATGGGAGGCATGAGTCCGCCACCTTCGGGAACATCGGGCCGCGGCTACACTGGCCGCAGCCAGGAGGGGCCCGTGGACACGGGGACCGGTTTGGGCCTGAGCCAGTCACCCGTCCACCTGAAAGGAAATCCCCATGGCCAAAGGCGAACAGCGATCCAACAAGGAATCGAAGAAGCCCAAGAAGGACCAGTCACCCGCCAAGCCGATCTCGGCCGGCGCCGTCATGCCCACGCGCGTGACGGTGGTGCCGGACCGCAGCAAGAAAAAGTGAGGCTCAGGGCGCCAGCGCCCGCACGCTCACGCCCATGTCGCGCCAGGATTCGGGGTGGCACGTGAAGAGCAGCACCTGGTGACGCTGTGAGGCGTCGAACAGGATGCGCTTCATCTGCGACAGGCGGCCCTGGTCGCTGTGCACCAGGGCGTCGTCGAGGATGATCAGGGTGGGGCGACCGGCCTCGCGCAGCAGGTCGGCATAGGCCAGGCGACTGACCAGGGCCAACTGCTCGCGGGCGCCGAAGCTGAGGGCCTCGAACTGCCCCTGCTCCAGGCTGCCCTGGGCGTTGTGGCGCCACAGCGCGCCGGGCGTGAGGTCTTCGCCCACGTCCACGCGCGCCCCGGGGAAGAGCAGTTGCAGGTAGTGCTGCAGGTGCTTTTGCAGCGGGGCCTGCAGACGGGCGACCGCGGCCTGACGCTTGCCCTCCATCTTGCGGCACAGCAGGTCGAGTGCCTTGGCGCGGCGGGCCAGTTCGGCCAGGCGGCGTTCAGCCCGCAGCAATTCGCCAGCCTGGGCCTCGGCCTGCTCGCCCAGGCCACGTGCCCCGGCTTGCTGCAGGCCATGTTCCAGCATCTGGATCTGGTAGCCGCGGTCCAGGTGGGCCTTTTCCATCTGCGTGGCGCTGCGCTCAAGGCGGAGGATGTCCTGCTGGACGATGTCGGGGCGGGCGGCCTCCAGGGCCCGTTGAGACTGGGTGATGCGCTCGGTGAGCGTGTCGGCGTCGGCGCGCAGGAGCAGCACCTGCTGGTGAGCTTCGGCAACGCGCTCTGCACGGCCCTGCTCCGCCAGCACGTTCGCGGCCAGGGTGTGTTCGCGTTCGGCAGACTGCAGGCGGCTCAAGGCCGCGGCGTGCGTCTGCTGCACGCGGGCCAGGGCGTCGCGTGCGTCGTCGTCGGCCGCATCGGCCGAGGCCATGGCCGCTTCGGCAGAAGGCAGGGAAAGGCCAGGCTCGTCGGGCGCCGCGAGCGCGGCGGGCGGCAACTTGGCCAGGGCAGCTTCGGACGCCTGACAGCGGGCCAGCTCACCATCGAGCGCCTCGCGCAAGGTCGCCAGGCCTTTGGGCGCCACCAGGCCAAGGGCCTGTTCGGACAGCTTGATCTGGGCCTGCAATTCGGCACGGCCGGCCAGGCGTGCTTCGGCCTCGGCCAGATCCTGCACGCCCAGACGCTGCAGCAAGGCGCGCAGTTCAGCTTCGGCCTGGTCGCTGTCGCGTGCCAGGGTGTCGAGCTCATCACCGCCCGGGCTGAGGGTGAGCACGCCGAGACCGGGGCATTGCAGGGTCACGCGCTCGATCAGCAGGTGTTCGCCCTGCCCGCTCAGGGTCTGTGGCGCCCCGCTGCCTTGCAGGGTCAGGGCCTGGCCATTTTCGAGCGTGAACTGCAGGCGGGTGGCCACGGCCTGGCGTCGCAGCTGCAGCTCGCGGCAGCGGCGATCGGCCTGGCGCAGCGCGGTGAGGTCGGCCGGGCCAAGGGTGATCTGGGCGGCCTGGGCCCGCAGGGCCTGCAGGGTGACCTGCTCGGCTTCGGCCCGTGACCAGGCTTGCTGCAGGCGTGCGGCCTGGGCCCGGGCGGTCTGCAGCGCCTGGGCCAGTGCCTCGCGGGTGGCGGCCTCGCGAGCCCGGCGCAAGGCCTCGCGGGCACGCAGGCTGAGTTGACGTCGCTCGTCGGCCTGGGCCTGTGCCGCTTGCAAGGCCGCCGCCTGCTCGCTGGCCGCCACCTGGGCCTGCTGCCACGCGGCCTGGCGCTGCTGGGCATCCTGCTCGTGGCGTTCGAAGGTGGCCAGCTGGTTCAGCAGCAGCTTGCGCTGCTGGACCAGTTGGGCCTGACGGGCCTGGGCGTCTGCCAATTCCTGGGCATGGCGCGCGATGGCCTCCTGGCTGTCTTGGGCGGCTTGCAGCTGTTGTTGCAGGCCTTCCCAGGGGCGGGCCAGCTCGTCGGCCTGGTGCTGGGCACGCAGGGTGGCCAGCTGGTCGACCTGCTGGCGGTGGGTGGCCAGCAGGGCCTCGGTGGCCTGAAGGGCCTCGCGGCATTCGGTGACGCGGCCGAGCGCATCCTGGTAGGCCCCGCGGGGCCGCCCGGTGCCAGTGAGCAACTCCGCCCGCTCGGCGCTGAAGCGGGCCAGCAACTCGTCCCCACCGGTGGCCGTGAGGGCGCCGGTGGCCCGATCGTCCGCATGGCCTGCATCGGCCTGTTGCCCCTGGTGGGCCTGCAAAGCCTGGCGGATGTGGTCCTGGGCATGGCGAGCGGGGTCAAGCAGCTCCTGTCCGGTGCCCTGCTCCACCCACAACAGCCCGGGGATGCCCCAGTTCTCGGCCTTGCTGGCCCCGCGTCCGGCGAAATCAAAACCGAACAGCCTGGCCAGCTGGTCTTCGGCCTCCACGCCATCCCAGCTCTGGGCCCCTACGCGCAGGTCGCAACGCTTCTTGCTCAGGAAGGACTTGCTCAGCTCGCAAGACTGGCCATCGAGCGTGAAGCCCAGTTCGATCTGGGGCGCAGCGGCGCTGTCGCCCCAGGGGCGCAGGTCGTCGACCACGGTGGAGCGGCTGCGTTCGAAAAACGCCGCGCGGATGGCGCGCACCAGGGTGCTCTTGCCGGCTTCGTTGGGGCCGCTGAGGATGTTGAGGCCAGGATCGAGATCACGCAGCTCGAAAGGCTGGCGGAAGCGCCGCAGCTGGTCGACGCGCAGGCGCTGGAGGTGCAGGCTCATTGGGGCGCCCCTTCCTGGGCGGACAAGACAGAGGGATGGGCGGCGGCCACCGGGTTGCGCTGGCGCAAGGCGGTGGTCAGGAGGGCCAGAGCCTCTCGGGCGGTGTCGGCCTCCTCGCCCTGTCCGGCTTGCTCGGCGCGCAGCTCGGCCAACAGGTCGGCCAGGTAGCCATCGGCCCGCAGGCTGGCGATGTCGTCGTCGGTGGGCTGGAGGCGCAATTCGCCCAGTTCGGCCTGAAGGTGGCGCAGGCGGGCCCGTGCCTGGCCCAAGGCCTCCTGCAGGCGCTGGTGATCCGCCAGGGCCAACTCGCCCTGCACCGACAGGCTCAGCACGGTGTGGGATGGCAGCGAGGCCAGGTCGGCCAGCAAGGCGTCCAGGTCGGACGGCACCTGCAGGGCACGCTGCCAGAGCTGCCAGTTGAACTGGGCGGTGTCCAGCACCGTCACCTCGGGCTCGGCGCCCGGCGCAGCGATGCGAACCAGCAAGGCGTGCCCGGCCTCGTTGGCCTTGAAGCGATCAGGCTCCGGGGTGCCGCTGTACCAGGTGCGGGCATCGATGCGCTTGCAGCCGTGCCAGTCGCCCAGCGCCAGGTAATCGAGGTGGGCGCGGACCACACGCTCCGGCGCAATCGGGTTGGTCGCGTCGATGCCCTCGGCCAGGATCCCCTGCACGCTGCCGTGGGCCAGGCCGATGCGCAGCAGGCCTGCCGGCGTCTCGGTCGCGTCGAACCAGGCCGTGGTGTCTTCATAGGTGTGGCGCTGGGTGAGCGGTGCAGGCAGCACGGCCAGACCGGCTTCGGGCAGCAACAAAGGCTCGGGCCGCAAGGCCAGGTGCACATGGGGTGGCACCACGCCCAGGCGCTGCGCCTGCGTCCACACGCTGTCGGCCAGGGCTGCATCGTGGTTGCCCGAGATCAGCACCCAGGGCCCGCTGAACGGCGCCATGGCCGCAAACAGGCGGCGGATGGTGCGCTCGGACACGGCCTGCATGTCGAACACGTCCCCCGCGACCAGCACGGCGTCCACCTGGTGGGTGACGGCCAGTTCGGCCAGACGCTGCACGGCCTGCACGCGGGCGTCGGCCAGGGGGTGGGCGTCTTCGGGGTCAAAGGTGCTGAACTGACGGCCAATCTGCCAGTCGGCGGTGTGGAGGAAGGTGGGCATGCGCGTGGGTGGAGGCCTCGTTGTGCCCGAATCTAAGCGCACAGACGCTCATGGCGTGAGCCTGCCGCGTCTTTTTTTGTGCTGACAAGCTCAGCGCGCCATGGCCGGCTGCTCCGACAGGAGCGGCGGCGCCTCCTCCCCTTCGCCCGACTGCAGCACCTTCAAGGGATCGGAGGGCAAGGTCTGCTGGCGGGCACGGATCAGGGCGTAGCGATCGAGCGAAGTGGCATCGGTGGCGTCCACGTCGCTCATCACATGGGGTCGCAGGAACACGACCAGGTTGCGCTTGCTGCGGCTGCTGGCCTGGTTGCGGAACAGGGCCCCCAGCACCGGGATGTCCCACATGCCGGGCATGACCGAAGCATCGGTGGTGGCGCTGTCTTCGATCAGCCCCCCCAACACGATGATGTGGCCATCCTTCACGACCACATGCGTGTCGATGGCACGCGTGTTGGTGGTGGGGCCAGCGTTGCTTGTGCCCGCCACAGCGGTCGACGACACCGAGGACGACTCCTGGTAGATGCCCATGCGGATGCGCCCATCGGCCCCGATCTGCGGCTTGATGCGCAGGGTGATGCCCACGTCCTTGCGCTCGATGGTCTGGAAGGGATTGGTGCTGCCCGAGCTGCTGCTGGTGTAGCTGCCGGTCACAAAGGGCACGTTCTGACCCACCACGATGCGGGCCTCTTCGTTGTCCAGCGTGACCACATTGGCGGTGCTGAGGATGTTGGTGCCAGACATCGAGGCCACGGCCGAAGCCACTGTGCCCAGGGTCAGCTCGGTGGAGCTGCTGATGTTGAAGATCTCTTTCCACTTCACGCCCACGTCATAGCTGCGGCTGGCGTCCACCTCGACCACCAGGGATTCGACGTAGACCTGTGCGCGGGGCGTGTCCAGCTGGGCGATGACGGCCTGGATCTGCCGAAACAGGGCCATGGGCGCCGTGATGATCAGGGCGTTGCTGGCCGGTTCGGCCTGGATGTAGCCTCCGGTCACCGGCTGAGCCAGGGCTGTGGCGGGTGCAGCGGCCTGGGCACTGCCGCCGGTGCCGCCACCTTTGCCCGAGGCCGAGCCACCACCGGATCCGGGCGAACTGCCTGAATCGCCGGCCCCACCCGATGAGGCCATTGCAGCGCCACCGCCTGCCGTTGCGCCGCCCGAGTCTCCGCCCGAAGTGGCGCTGCCCCCCATCCGCCCTGCGGGCGCGGCGAAGGAGGCTCGCAACACCGGCGCCAGGCGCGTGGCATCGGCATGCTGCAGATAGACCACGTGCACATTGCTGCCCCCCAAGGTGCCGGCCCCGGCCTGATCGAGCCGCGCCACCAGTGCGCGCACGGTGGCCAGGCGGGCCTGGTTGGGTGCCCTCACGAGCAGGGCGTTGCTGAACACATCGGCCACGACGCTCACC
>NZ_JAIZVX010000189.1 GCF_021768455.1 Aquabacterium sp.
CAGCCAGCCGATGGCGCCGATGTCGGCCCAGGTGCGCGCATCGACCTTGTCGCCACGGCGGACCACCAGCGCCCCGAGCGATTGCTCGACGAACTTGCTCACCGCCCCTTCGGCACCAAAGACCTTGGCGATCTCGGCCGGACTGGCCTCCATGCGCGAGCTGCGGTCAAAGGGGTACTTCAAGGCGAGACTGCGCTGGTAGGGCTCGTAGACCTGGGCCATCCACACGCGGTTGAGCTCGGACTCCGTGGGCTTCACGATGACGCCATAGGCCTGCATCAGCGGGCGCACCAGCAAGGGCCTGAGGGCCGTGCGGGCACTGTCGCTCATGCCCGTGAGCATCTGCTCGTCGACCAGCTTGAGCGCATCGGCCAGCTCCCCCTGCCCTTCCAGCGTCTGCAGCATCAGCTGGCGGGACGAGGGGCCCGGGTCACCCTGGGTCTTCATCTGGTTGAACCGGCTGCGGACCTTGGAGAGCGAGCCCAGGTAGGCCTGCATCAGCGAAGGCGAGCCCTCCCGAGCCGCCATCAAACGGTTCAGGCTGCTGAACTCCTTGCCGATCGGGCCCAGGGGGATCTCGGCCTGCTTGCCGAGGTTGATGTCCATGTTGACCTGCACCGCCTGGGGCGACATGCCCAGCACGGTCTGCTTGAACCACGCCACAAAGCCCTGCTGCCCCTTGGCCAGGCGATCGTTCAGCATGGACGGGTTGTCCCAGGCGGTCTGCTCGAACAGCGTCTTGAACAGCAGGCCCACGGGCGAATTGGCCGGGTCGCCCAGGCGGTTCATCTGCACCACGGCCTGCTCGAAGCTGCTGAAATCCTGCACGCTCACCCCCTGCATGAACTTCTTCCACTCGGCCACGTACTCGGTCTTGTAGAGCTGGGTCAGCGCCTTCTGGATCTGCTCGGGACTGCCCTCCAGGGTGAGGTCGTCGGAGGCGGCGGTCTTGAGCACCCAGTCGGTGGACTGCAGCTCGCTGTTGGCCGCCTCCTTGATGGCGTCACGCACGTACTGCTCCCAGGCCTCGCGGGTGAAGGTGCCCGAGACGGCATGGCTGCCCGCCACGACGGTGCGATCGGCGTCGGACACCAGGCGGGCCACGGTCACTGGCGCAAAGCGGGTCGCGGCCCGGGCCTTGATCTCGGCGTAAACGCGCTCGCGTGCCGGCATGCCCTTGATGACCCGGCGCAGGTTCTCGCGGGTCTGGTCCAGCAGGGTCAGATTGAGCTCCTGCTGCGGGAAGTCCGGATCGTTCATCTGCGACAGCGCAAACGACAGGATGCGTTCGGCCCGCTGGATGAGCTGCTCGCGCGGCAGGGTGCCGCGGTTGGTCTCCAGCCAGGTGCGCCAGAAACGCGTGAGCTGGTCGCTCATGTGCCCGGGCTCGATGCGGCTGCGGTCGCCCAGCATCAGGTAGGCTTTCAGCGCGTTGTAGGCCTCGGAGACGTTGGTGCTGGACGCGCTGGCATACGGCGTCTGGCCTGCAGCCGGTGGCGTGGCCATGAGGCCCGGCTCGGTGCCGGGGGCAGCCTGTGCACCGGACGCGGCCGGGGCACTCAGGGCCGCCGCCATGGCCTGCGCGCCACCGCCGTCGGCCAGCCGCTGCAACGGGCGCAGCTCACCGGCCTTGGCATTGACCTCGCTGAGGTAGCCGGCCACCGCCTGGGTGGTGGGCTTGAGCATCACCACCTGCAGACCGTTGAAATACTCTTCCTTGAGACGGCGCTCGATGGCCTCGCCCTGGTAAAGCCCCAGGCCGATGGACCACGGCCGCGTCTCGCGGTAGCGCTGCATCTGTTCCAGCCGGTCCTGCAGGATCTCGAGCGCTTCCAGGCGCGAAGCCAGGTCCACGCGCTTGTCCTGCACGCGCTGGGCCTTGATCAGGTCTTCCTGCACATGGGCCACCAGCTCCCGGTTGCCCATGTAGGACCAGGTCCAGGCGGCCAGCAAGGCGCCCAGCAAGGTGACGCCGCCAAAGAAGCTGGCGTAACGCAGGCGCAGCTTGTTGCGGCTGGTGTACTGCTGCACCAGCTGGCGGTCCGCAAAAATGACACGCGAGAACAGCTCCTTCAGGAAGAAACCGCTTTGCGAATAGACCGCGGCGGCCGTGCCCGACTGCAGCTGAAGGCCAAACTGCTGCGCCACGCGCTCGCTGGCCCGGCTGGTGGACTGCCCCTCCTGCACCGCGCTGGTGAAGTAAAAGCCGCGGAAGATCGGGCGGAACTGGTAAGGGTTCTCTTCGAACAGCGTGTTGACGAAGGTGCGCAGCGCGGGCTTCAGCGCAGCGAACTCCAGCGGGAAAGTCAGCACACCCGGGGGCAGCTGCTCGCCCCGGTGCAGCGACATGCGCGCCACCGAAGCCGCCTTCAGCCCCTCGAACAGCTCGTCGAAATGGGTGTCGAACTGGGCGACGGCATCGCTGCGGGCACTGGTGTCATAGGGCAGCGTGGCGCCCCAGACCTTGTCGCGCTCGTCACGGTCACGGTCTTCGAAAAAGTCGACGAAACCGGCGATCAGGTCGGCCTTGGTGAACACCACGTAGACCGGGGCAAAGACCTCCAGCTTTTCGGTGAGCTCCTGCACGCGCTGGCGCAACTTGCGGGCCAGGTCGATGGCGAACTCGGGCTTCTGACCGGCCAGCTCGGCCACACTGACGGCGATGATCACGCCATTGAGCGGTGCCTTGGGCCGGTGCTTCTTCAGCAGGGAGAGGAAACCCAGCCATTCGCTGCGGTCTTCTTCGTGCACCGAATAGCGCCCGGCCGTGTCGAGCAGGATGCCCTCGGTGGTGAAGTACCAGTCGCAGTGGCGGGTGCCGCCGATGCCCTGGATGACGTTGTCGGCGCCGTCGGCAAACGGGAACTTCAGGCCGGACTTCACCACGGCCGAGCTCTTGCCGGCGGCCGGGTTGCCGATCACCGCGTACCAGGGCAACTCGTACAGCGCCGCCGCGCCCGAGGTCTCTCCCAATTTCGAGGACTTGATCAGCTTGACGGCCTCGGCCATGCGCTCACGCACCGCGGCCACCTCGTCCTGCTTCTCGGGCCTGGCCGCTTTCTGGGCCTTGTCGGCCTCGGCGTCCATGGCCTGCTCCAGGGCCCGGGCGGCCTTGTGGGCCTGCCAGCGCCGAACGCCCCACACCGTCAGCCCGATCAGGCCGAGCAGACCGAGGATGGCGACCACCCACACCAGGCCCACGCGCATGGCGTCGGCCCCCAGCAGCAACAGGCCTGCCAGCGCGGCCACACCGATGACGGTGAGCACACGGGCATCCAGGAAAAACGACCAGATTCTTTGCATGGGCGATCCAGAAATCAAACGGCGTGGGCGGTGTCGCCCAGGGGAGCAGGTGGGTGCGGCAGCAGGGCGATCACCACACGCTCATGGGGGGACTGCAGCAGGGCCGCCAGGGCCACACGCTGCGCCTCGTCTTCTCGCAGGCTGGCCCAGGCCAGGGCCAGCGGGGCCAGGGCACGCACCATGCCCAGCTCGCCACAGGTGTCCCCCAGGCGCAGCACCTGGCGCATCGGGTCGACCTCAGGCAGCACGGCCTGCAGGGCCTGGTAGAGCTCGGCCGTGCGGCTCGGGCGGTGGTCGCTGTCGGCCAGCAGTTGCAGGTGCTCGGCCTGGGCGGCGGTGTGCTCGGTGGCCTGCTTCAGCAGGGCTTCCAGGGCCACGGTGCTGGCACGGCCTGTGGCATCGGCAGATTTGTCACGGCGCGTGCGCAAGGGGCGCAGCAGCTGCGCGGGGAGGGGCTCCATGGCGTCGAGCCGAGGCCAGCCTGGGCTGGCCAGCAAGAGCCCTGCGGCCCCCTCTCCGGGCACCCGGCCGGTCTGGTGCTGGGCGGTGAACAGCGCACCCTGGGCCTGCAGGCGGTCAATGTGATCGGCATCGATGGCGCTGTCCAGCGCCAGGGCCATCATCAGCTCGGGGCGGGCTTCGCGGTGCCACTGGCTCATCAGCTGATCCACCTCATCCCACCAGGCTTCGGGCGATTCGACCGGGCTGACCTGCCAGCGCACCGCCTTGGCGCCGCTGGCCTCGGCCCAATCCAGCAGGCTGCCGGAGCGGGCCTTGGTCCATTGCACCGCAAAAGCCTGGTCATCCTGAGACCAGTCACCAGGCATGAGCAGGCGCACGGTGAGACCCGGCCTCGCCGATTCACGGGCCTGCCGCCGGGCGATGGACTCGGTCGGCGCCACGCCCGAAAGGTGGGCGCGCATGTCGTGCCCTGAGGCCAGAGGGACCCCAGACCGGGCGGATTCCGAGGCAGCATCCGACCCGAGGGCTTCCTGGGCCAGGCGATCGAGCAACTGCCCCAGCACCGGCGCCAGGGCCAGCAGGGCGCGCCGTACGCCCTCGGGCACCTCGGTGCCATCCGGGCGAAGCCAGGCGGCCGGCCCTTCTTCGTCGGGATCGTCGCCCCACTGCAAGGCTTCGTCGATGGCGGCCGATCGGGCCGTGAAGGCCGGGAGGCCGTCCAGGTCTTCGAGCACCGGGTCCAGGGAGGGGCGCTCGGCCCCTTCGGCCAGGGCAGACAAGGCCTGCTCGACCGAGGTGCCCACACGCAGGTTCACGCTGGCGTCCAGCAACCAGAGCCGGGTCTGGCGCAGGGCTTCTTCGGGGTGGAGGGTCGCTGGTGCCGGGCCAGCCGGCGTCGGCACAGCCGCCGCGCCAGGCAAGGGGCTGGCCGCCTGGGTGCGGAGGCGGGCCGCGCCCCAGAGCACCCCCAGCAGGGCCAGGGTCAGCAGCGTGGGCAACACGAGCAGGTGCAGCACGATGTCGATCGTGCCCACGTCGTCGGCCGTGGTCTGCCAGCGCCAGATGGTGATGAGCCACACCACGGCGGCCACCACCAACCACAATCCCCCTGCTTTCAATACCTTGGTCATGCCCTGACTGCCTGCTTGATGACCGGGCCGCGCGCCGTCGGCCTCTGGATGCAAACTGCTGTGTGACCGGTGCGCGCCACCGGTCTGTTTCAGATGTCGGTGGAAACGGCCTGGGCCGCGATGAGCGTGGCCCCGCAGGCGCACAGGTCGCCATGGCGGGCAGCGGGCTGGCCGTCGATCAGCATGGTGGGGTCGCCCGAGACGATGACGGTGGTGCCGCCGTGGTACTTGATCGGGCAGGTGACCTTGTCGCCCACGCGGGCGATGCGCTTGCCATGGGTGTCGGTCGTGCCGGAGGCGCCCACGACGGTGCCTCCGTGACTGGTCTTGTCACCCAATACGATGAATGGACGTCCCATGGCGTCGCGCTCCCTGCTTGATGCTTTTTTTCTTGGCCCCGTTTGCCGGGTGCGGCCGCAGTCTAAGGGCTGGGCGAGCGCAATCACCCCCCTCTGAAGCGTGGTGCTGTTACCGCTTGTGTCAGAGCCATGCAGGCGGTTTCACGACCCGCGGCGGGCGCGCATGGCCTCCTTGATGCCAGGCTTGCGCCACTCGACGTGGCCCAGGTCCATCATCTGCCAGCGCCCCCCCCAGGTCAGGCCCAGGCGCTCGGCGACCTCGCCATAGAGCTGGTAGCCGCGCATGGCCCAGGGGTCTTTCTCGGTGATGAGCAACTTGCCGTTGCGCAAGAAGGCGCAGTCGGCCGCAAGCCCGTACTGGTGGTAGCTCTGCCAGGCCCCCGCCATGGTGACGTTGGCACCGCGGGCAGCCAGGAGGCGCTGGCGATCGGGGCTGCGCCAGCCTTCGAGCAATGCCATGTCGTAGCCATGTTCCTGCTTCATGATCCGGAATGCCAGCAGGAGGCGCTGGACGAACTCGGCGTCCATCTGATCCCAGCGGCGGTCGGCGCTGGCGATCATCGGACGCTCCACCTCCACCTCGGCCGTGCTGAACCACTCGGGCGGCAAGGGCGGAGGCGGCACGAGTTGCTCGCCTTGCAGAAGGTGGGCCACGTGGCTGTTGCCAGGATCGATGCGGTCGTCAAAGCCATCCAGGCTGCGTGTGGACTGCGCACTCCACCACAGCACCACGGTGGCGGGCAGGCCCAGCAGAGCCAGGGTCAGCAGCAACCAGGGCCAGCGCGCACGCCAACCCACCTTGGCCTGGGCCAGGCCATCACGGCAAACCTGGGCCACCTGCCGAGGCTGGCGTCCGGCCTGATGCCAGCCGACCTGGCCGGCGCGCCGCAAGCGCCACCAGGCGCCGTGGAACGGCTTCAGGGCACGCTGACGCAAGCCCCCAATGGCCCCCGGAAACACCATCACCGCCAGGGCTGCACACCCCAACAGGAAATACAACAGCACCCACCCTGCCTGCATCGTTTTGTAACCATTGTTTGCGATCCCCTCCGACACGGCGCATGGCGTGTGAACGGGCTTCGTAGAATGGGGCGATTCAACCATAAAGATCAAGGGAGGCAGGTGTGAGCCACGACCTGCGACGTTCCAACGCCCCCACGGCGCCGCAGGCCGCGGCACGCCCGCCACTGGGTCGCCCCAGCCTGTTCGCTGGCGCCGAAGACGGCGACGCGCCAGAGGGGGACACCCAGCGCGTGCGCTTGCTCTCCACGCTGGAATCGACCCGACGGCCCCTGCGCCAGGCGCCTTCTCGGCAGCAGCGCGCACGCCGACAACGCCAGGCCTGGCAACGCAAGGCGCTGATCGGCCTGATGG
>NZ_JAIZVX010000190.1 GCF_021768455.1 Aquabacterium sp.
TGTAAAAAAGCCCCCTTCCGGGGGCTTTTTTTCGTGCTGGCGGGCCGTTTTGCCCGCTTGCTGGGTGCCTTGGTGCTCATGGTGTGCGCTTGGTCAGGATTTCAATGATCGTTTCGAGCTTGGTCAATCGCCGCTCTGATGCGATGACGTAGCCCAGCAGGGCCAGCACGGCCCCACTGTTGACGACGGTCCAGGCGCCCGCGAACTCTCCGCCGCTCATGGGTTGCCCTCGGCCCGCAGGATGGCGCCCAGGGCGCCCAGGGTTTCGCCCCATGCGCTCAGGTTGGACGGATCGGCCAGGATCAGGCTCACCGCGTGAGCCAGCAGGCCCAGGCCCGCCCAGGTGCTCGGCTCTTTGAGTCGGTCTTGGATGGTCTTCACTTCGTCACCTTGTCCCATGTCCAGCCCAGGAAATCGCCCGCAGGGCAATGGAAAGAGGCGCCCAGGTAGTCGCCCGCCGCCTTGGCCGCTTCGCAGGCGCTCGTCGTGGTCCGGGGCACGCCCAGCACGTCGCCCGCCGCCAGCACGGTCCCGGACGCGATGTCCGATGCACTGTGCAGCACGCCGGATGCGAAGTCACCCAATGGGCAATAGGTCGCCATGCCGAACGCGCTTCCCTCGGCCTTGGCCTGGGCGCACTTGTTCGCATCGGTCAGGGGCACGCCGATGGCAAGGCCCAGCCCTTCGACCACGCCCGCCGCCGCGCCGCCCACGGCCGCGCCCGCACCCTGGGCCAGCCCGCGCAGGCCACCCGATGCCCACACGGCCAGCACGACCACGCCGCCGATCATCAGCAGGTGCTCAGGCTTGAGATTCACCGCACGCATCATGCTCATGTCTCCCATTCCGTCGTGCCGGTGAAAACGTCGCCGGGGCTGATCGGGGGCACGATGGCATCACCCGAACGCTGGCCCACGGGCTTCGCCACCAGGGAGGCGGCCGGGGCCTTTTTGTTCATCACGATCACCAGCAGCAGGCCGACAACGCCCACCGCGATCATGGTCTGTTTGTTCATGCCGTGGCGCTCCCGCCCGCACGGCTGAACACGTCGCGGGCCGTGGCCCATGTGATCGTGCCCTGTCCATAGGGCGATTCGGGCAGGCTTGCCCATTCCTTGTTGAGCCGCTTGATGGCGGCCGTGAGGTTGCCCGCCAGCACGTCAGGCAGGGCGCCACGGGCCGCGATGCGACCCAATGCGGCAATGTCTTGATTGCGGGGGGAGAAGCTGCCCAGGCCCATCAGGTCGCGGGTTTCGTCCCACACCTTCGAGAGCATCTGATAGGCGCCCGCTGCGGTGCTCGTCAAGCCCCACTTGGAAACGGCTTGTCGCGGGTGATCCGCAAACCCCGAAAAGCTGGCGCCGCCGAACAGGCGCGAATAGCCCGCCGCATCGGCCGTGCCTTCACCGCGCCGGATGACCGCCAGCATGGCGCGCACCTGGGGATGGTCCACCAGGGCCTTATCTACCGATGCCATGCGGCTGATTTTGAAACTCGTCACTTTGTCCACGGCTTGGGCCGCTCCTTCCAGCAGATCGGAGGCGACCCCGGCCGCCTCGGTTTGTGTGTCCTCGTCGCTCATGGCGAGATAGCCCAGCACGACCACGGCCGCGCCCAGCATCAAGAATTCGGGCTGCACTTTCACAGCTTCATGCCTTGCAACTCAGCCCGCAGGGATGCGGCCTCGTCTTCCAGGGCGCCCAGCTTGGACACGGCGAAAGCCGGGGCCGTCTTGCCCAGGGCCTGGGCGCGGATCAACTCACGCGCAGGCCGTGCGCTGGCCGCGTCGATGGCTTGCAATCGGGCATTGATGGCCCAGGCGCGAAGCTGGGCCGCGCTGGGTGGTGCCGGTGGTGCCGGTGGTTGGGGCACGTCGAACAGTTCCCAGGCTTCGCCCATGCGCCGCACGGCTCGGCCTTGCGGTGCCTCGGGTGGTTCGTCGGTGGTGGCGTGCGCAGGGATCAGCCAGCGCCCCGGTTCCATCGGATCGGGCTGCGCATCTGTGGTGCCCAGGTATGCGCCTGTTTCTGGGTGGTGGTGGTGGATCTTCATCTGTCAGAACTTGATGCAGGTCAACATGGCGACGTTTCGGGGGCGGGTTTCCGTGCCTCGCGTGCCGGTGGATGCCGCTTGTGTCTTGAAGTAGTTGTTGATGTCTACCGTGTTGTAAGCCGCCGCGGCCGGATACCCTAGGGTTGATGTGGGCGCTGTGGAACTGTTGCCCAGGTGTATCGCGTGCTCGTGGTCTTGGAACTGCGACGCCTGGGCCGTGCCCAGCACGCGCCCCGCGTCCACGCCTCGGCCCAGGTCCAGGCCGCGCACGAACTCGCCCCGCGCATCGGGCACGGCGAAGGTGGTGGACCCGTCGCCCGCGCCCCAGGTGGTGCCGATCTTGGCGAAAAGCGCCGCATATGTGGTGCGGCTGATCGTGGACCCGTCGCACACCAGCCAGCCCGCAGGGGCCGCGCTCTGTGCGAAGGTGTCCACGGTGCCGACCTCGGTCATAGGCGCCCCGCTGCTCAGGATGCCGTTTGCCATCAGGTCAGCTCCACGATGGTGATATCCGAGTTGGCCGCGTCACCAATGCCGGTGATGGCGCCCACAGGGACACGGGTGTCCATGTTGAAGGTTTCGCCCGGACGGATTCGGATGCCCGCAACCTGGGTTGCAGTGCCGCCGCTCAGGTTGACCCAGATCGTGCCCGTCGCGCTTCGGTTCTGGATCATGAACGCTTTGCGCGTTGGCGTGCCGTTCATCATCGTGCCGCTGGCCGTTGTCACGCTGCTTTGAAACTGGTTCACGCCCGCCGCGCCTTGATTGATCACGGCCACGCTCGGCATGGTCAACACGTTGACGTCACCCGTGGGGGGCTTGTCGAACTCGACCACGGCGCCCAGGCGTGTCGCCACGGTCACAGTCTGGGCCGTGGCCCCGTTGATCAGGGCCAGCTTTGTGCACGGCTTGGCGAAACGCTCGGAGTAGCCCGTGCCGATGGCGACGGCCTCGTCTATCTCGCGGCCGTCCCGATGAAATTCCAGGTCAAGCGCCTGGGGCGCCGACATGACGCGCACGAAGTCGAAGCTGTCGGTGAACTCGACGCGCTGAAACGCGGTCAGGGTGATGGTTTGGTACATGGTCAGCCCTTGCGCTTGAGCATGACGACCACGGCCGCGCCGATGGCCGCCAGGATCATCATGGTTTTCTGATCGACGCCGCCCGCCTTGTCGGCCTCGGCCTGGGCGTATGCCTGGGCCGCGTTGGTGTAGGCGCTGGCGCTTGCGTCTTGGGTGGTCTTCAATGAGGTTTTGAAAATGTCCGACGTTGCGCCCAGCAGCAGGCCAAAGCCCGTCCCCAGGCTTGCATCGTTCTTCTGGATGGCATCGAATGCCGCCCTCACGGCGCCCAGGTCGGACGTGTTGACCACGCCGCCGCCGCTGGCGTACAGGTTTTGTGCGCCCTCGCCGCCGGTCAGGTTGCTTTGTGTGTTGGTGGTGGCGGTGTTCTGGTCCGTGGTGCTGTTGCCCACGCCCGAACCCTTGCCCCCGAACAGGGAGCCGGTGATGCCCGAAAGAAAGCCCATCAGCGCCCCTTCATTTTCTTGAACGCCAGCAGGGCCGCGCCCGCCAGCACAGGCCACAGCCACCAGGGCAGGCCAGAGGCCGCCCCGGCGCTGTTGCCGTTTCCGTAGTTGACGGAGAACCCCGAGAAGTTGGCCCATGCCTCGTTTTGAAACGATGCCTGGGCGCCGCTCTTGGTCGCCACGTCAACGGCCACAGCCCCTTCTGCCATCAGTTGCCCCGCAGCAGCAGCAGGCCGACGACGACCACAGCACCCACCATCAGGCCGGTTTTCTGGTTGGCCGTCAGGCCCGCACCGATGGCCGACCCGATGGGGCGCCCTTCGGTGTAAAGGGTGCCGTTTTGGGCACGTGCTTGGAGTTCCAGCGCCTTCATGTTGGCGTCGGCCGTCTTGTCGGCTTGGTACACGTCCAGCGCCTTATCGGCGGCCGTCTGAAACCATTCTTCCCAGGTTGCCATCGGTGCCCCTTCTTACAGGTTGCCCAGGGGGTCGAGGTACTCAATCAGCACGTTGCCCGACTCGGCCGCGCTGAACTTCAGCAGCCATTCCAGGCTTCGGGCTTGGCGGGTGTCCAGGGCCTTGCGCACGTTGCCATCGGCGCAGAAGTCGATGGTGTAGAAGTTGGTCTGAGGCACGCGGCCAAACTTCTTCTGCTCGAATTCGTTCTCTGCCTTGTTGCTCTCGTGGACGACCAGACCGTCTTCCTTCACCACGGCTTCTGTCATCAGGCCGCCGTTCGTGGCGACGTGAACGCGCTTGATGATGGCGCCGTTTTGCGGGCCGAAAGGCACGGTGAGGGGCAGAACGCCGCCCGTCGCCACGCTGAACGGGTAGCGCAGGATTTTGGTCATCAGACCGGCGAAGGGGGACACGGAGCCATCGGCCGATTTTTGGGCGGCCGATTCGGTCAGGATCGGAGTCAGGACCGGGGCCGTGGCGCCGTTGATCGTCACCTCGGTGGTGATGTTGGCGATCCCCAGGGAGGTGTCGAACGCGCCGACCATGCGGTCGACTTCGCCCATCATCTTGTAATCGGCAAACTGCACGTCCAGGAAGGATGCGTCCGAGGTTTCGCCTCGGTAGGCGTTCATCTTGTCCAGTTCCGTGCCGGTGGCTTCGATCACGGTCTTGCCGTTGGCCTTGATTCGCACCAGCGAGATCATGGCCTTGGTAAAGGTGGTGCCGCCCAGCTTCAGGCGGAAGTTTTCCAGCGTGCGGCCGGGGGTGATGAGGTTGGTAGCGGTACCGGTGGCGACCACGTTCGAGAACGGGATGCCATAGCGTTGGAGCTTGCCGACAGACATTGGGCGCCCTCCTTACAGCACGTCTTTGACGTAGGGCACGCGCTTGGCGATCACGCCAGCCGCGACGGCCAGGGCGCCCGCCTTGGCGTAAGAGGGGCCGAACTTGTAGGCGGCAAACAGGATGGCGCCAGCGATGGCAAGCTTCTTCAGGTCTTCGGTGTTCATGGTGGTGGTGTTGGTGGAATCGTTGCAGTTGCACATGACAACCGCGATTCCACCCGCACCCCATCAGGCGCACCAGGGGCCGTTACCGTACCCGTTACCGGTACAGGAAACGCGCCCCCTCACTGGCTCAAAATTTGAGCTTGCCTCGCTCCATGTCGCCCGTGTGGGCGTTGTATCGGACCCACTCCAAAGGCTTGAGCCCGTCCAACTCGGTGACGTTGACGCGGGTCTTTCGCGACAGGTAGGCCACGTCATCCCCGGACGACTGCCGGAACATGACGAACTCCGACGCGTTGCCGAACGCGGTCTTGTCGGCCTCGCTCCACCGCTGGCTGATGGCGTAGATGCTGATCCCGCGCTTCAGGCCGCGCCGGATCAGGATGCCCCAGCCCTCGGGGGCCTTGGCCGGTGTGCTCACGTCGGCCAGTTCCTCGGCGATGCAGGCCAGGGGCTCGACGAACCGACCAGACCAGAACACCGCCTGCGCCCAAAAGTCGAACCCGGCCTTGAGGTCCGATCCGACCACGAACGCCAGCTTGAGCGGCCCCGGCTTTTGCAGCGCCGCCAGCAGATCGGCACGCGTGGTCACTTTGCGCCATCCAGGCAACTCGCACCATTGGGCCTCGGGGTCCCAGGCCACGACCCGCCGCGCCTTGGCCAGCCGCTTGCGGGTGTAGGCCGTCTTGCCGGATCGTGACGCGCCCGCGATCACGACCAGCACGCCATCGGCCGTCTTCATGCGGGGGCGACCTCCACGGCCGTGCCGACCGATGCCACGGCCGCGCCTGGGCGATCCTGGGGCACGGCCTTGGCCTTGGCCTTGCGACCCCAGCCGGTGACGCGGGCCAGCCAGCCCAGCCACGGTTTTTCCTCCATGCGGGCCTTGATGAGATCGTGTTTCACGGCCGCCCAGGTGGACAGGGTGACAGGGATCAGCACGGCCGCCAGCACGACTTCCTCGGCACGGCCGCCGAACAGGCCACCCGCCAGCCATCCGCGCTTCACACACACGGCCTCGGTGGACACGGCCAGCCGTTGCACGGTTTCGGGGGTGTAGACCCTGCCCAGGCTCGGGAAGATCGGCCCCAACAGGGTAACGCCTGCCGTGATGGCGTCCCCGATTTCGACCGACAGGGCGACGGGTGGCGCCTGCTCGACCTGGGCGACCTGGGCGCCCGTGGCCGGTGCCGTGGGCACGATGGCGCCCGGATCGTCGGCTGCCTTGAGTTGCAGGGCCGCCAGCCCTGCCGCCATTTCATCGGGGCCGCTGGCCTGGGTGGTGTCTTCGGTGTGCTCGGTGGTGGTGTTCATGCTTGGGTGTTGGTGTGGTGGATCAGGTGTTGCAGGGCTTCGACGCGCACGCGGGCCAGCTGGACCCACTGCTTACAGATGCCAGAGGGCGCGATGGCCTCGGCGTGAAAAAGGGCTTCCAGCGCCCGCATGGCCTCGGTTTCAGCCTGGGTCTTTTGCGTGGGGGTCACTTGCCACCCCCCAGCAGGCGCACCGCATCGGCAAACACCGATACAGGGGCGGGCCTGGGTGCCGGTGCCGGTACAGGCGCCGGGGCCTGGGCCTG
>NZ_JAIZVX010000059.1 GCF_021768455.1 Aquabacterium sp.
GGTGACCGCCCCCGTGGCGACCGCCGCCCGGAAGGCCGTGACGACCGCGGAGGCCGTGGTGGCGAGCGTGGCGGTGCCCGCGCCGAGCACAGCGCCCGCCCGGTGAACCCGAATGCGCCCAAGTCGGCGCTGGCCCTGGCGCTCGAAGCGGCCAAGGCCAAGTCCAGCAAGGGCTGATCAGCCCCCGGCGGCGGCCACCTTGGCCGCGCCTGCCAGCGCCTGCCAGAGGCGCTCGGCACATCGGTTGGGCGTGTGGGCGTGGCTGTAGAGCCGGATCTCCATGGTCGTGCCCCAGTGGGGCGCGCCCGCGCTCACCAGCCGCCCGTCGTGCAGTTCGTGCTGCACGCAGCTTTGCGGCAGCCAGCCCACCCCGTGTCCGGCCAGCACCATGGCCTTGATCGCTTCCGACATGTGGTTGTCGAACGCGGGGCGCAGGTGCGCCGTCTGCGAGGCGCCCAGCAGGATGGCCTCCATCACATTGCCCAAAAACGCCCCGGCCGCGTAGCCCATCAGGGGCAGCGGGGCCTCGGGCTTGCCCGGCAGCGGGTAGCGCGCCTGGCCGTTGGCATCGGGCACGCAGAAGGGCTGCAGGCGGTCGTGGCCCAGCACCAGGTGCGGGTAGCTGACCGGGTCGAGCACCATGGGCAGCAGGGGGTGGTGGTAGCCGATCAGCATGTCCACCTCGCCATCGACCAGCTTGCTCACGCCTTCGGCCACGTTCACGGCCAGCACGCGCGCGGGCAGGGGGCCGAACTGGTCGGTCAGGGTTTTGAGCCAGCCCGGGAAGAAGTTGAAGACCAGGGTGTGGGCGATGGCGAAGTGCACCAGCTCGGGCTCGGCGTCCAGCGACTGCTTGCCCTTGATGAGGGTGCGCGCGGCGTAGGTCTGGCGCAGGATGTCGGCGGCCAGGCCACGGAACATCCAGCCCGCCGAGGTGAGGCTGGTGGGGTGCACGCTGCGGTCGACCAGCTCGACGCCCAGCCACTCTTCCAGCGACTGAATGCGCCGGCTGAAGGCCGACTGGGTGATGTGCCGCTCTTCGGCAGCCTGGGAAAAGCTGCGGCGGTCGGCGAGGCTGAGGAAGTCTTCCAGCCACTTGATGTGCATGTCGAGGGGTCCTGCGGGGTGCTGAAGGGGCCTGAATCGCCCTGAGCTTAATGCCGGGCCGGGTGGTGGCCGGGGCCCATGCCGAAATTCGCTGGGGTTATGCGTGATCGGCATGACGGTTGCCGGGCCGGGCGGGGCGGCTCAGAGTGAGGCCTCAGACGCGGCGCCATCCCTGCCGCGTCCGACACCTCAAGGATCACACCATGACCGCCACGATCGGCACCCCCGCCGTCTCTCCCGCCACCCTGGCCGCCACCCGCATCGAGCACGACCTGCTGGGCGAGCGCCATGTGCCCACCAGCGCCTACTACGGGGTGCACACGCTGCGTGCCCTGGAGAACTTCCCCATCACCGGCACGCCCATCTCCACCTACCCGGAGCTGATCCAGGCCCTGGCGTGGATCAAGCAGGCCGCCGCCGAAACCAACCACCAGCTGGGCTGGCTGGACGCCGAGCGCTGCCGCGCCATCGTGCAGGCCTGCGAAGAGCTGCGCGCCGGTCGCCTGCACGAGCACTTCCCGATCGACGTGATCCAGGGCGGTGCCGGCACCTCGACCAACATGAACGCCAACGAGGTGATCGCCAACCGCGCCCTCGAGATCCTGGGGCATGCCAAGGGCGAGTACCAGCACCTGCACCCCAATGAGCACGTCAACATTGGCCAGAGCACCAACGACGTCTACCCCAGCGCGCTGAAGGTGGCCACGCAGATCGGCCTGCAGGGCCTGATCGATGCCATGGGGGTGTTGCGCGCGGCCTTCGAGGCCAAGGCCACCGAGTTCGCCGGCATGCTGAAGATGGGGCGCACGCAGTTGCAGGAGGCCGTGCCCATGACCCTGGGCCAGGAGTTCAGCACCTATGCCGTGATGCTGGAAGAAGACCAGCAGCGCCTGCGCGAGGCCCAGGCCTTGTTGTGCGAACTGAACCTGGGCGCCACCGCCATCGGCACGGGCATCACGGCCCACCCCGATTACGCGCCCAAGGTGATGCAGCGCCTGCGCGAGCTCACGGGCATGCCGCTGAGCACCGCACCCAACCTGATCGAGGCCACGCAGGACTGCGGTGGGTTCGTGCAGCTCTCGGGCGTGCTCAAGCGTGTGGCGGTGAAGCTCTCGAAGACCTGCAACGACCTGCGCCTGCTCTCCAGCGGCCCGCGCGCCGGCTTTGGCGAGATCAACCTGCCGGCCATGCAGGCGGGCTCCAGCATCATGCCGGGCAAGGTCAACCCCGTGATCCCCGAGGTGGTCAACCAGATCGCCTTCGAGGTGATCGGCAACGACGTGACCGTGAGCTTCGCGGCCGAGGCCGGCCAGCTGCAGCTCAATGCCTTCGAGCCCATCATCGCGCACAGCATCTTCAAGAGCGTGACCCACCTGCGTCAGGGCTGCCTGGTGCTGGCCGAGCGCTGCGTGAGCGGCATCACGGCCAACGAGCAGCGCATGCTGGCCAGCGTCGAGGCCTCCATCGGCATCGTGACCGCGCTCAACCCCTACATCGGCTACGAGAACGCCACCGCGGTGGCGCTGCAGGCCCATGCCACGGGCGAGCGCGTGGTGGACATCGTGCTGGCCAAGGGGCTGTTGAACCAGGCTCAGCTCGACGACATCCTCAGCCCCTTCAAGCTCACGGCGCCGCAGGCCCTGAGCAAGCTGGCGGCCTGATCAGGCAAAGACCCAGAGCTGCTCCGGCGGGATCTCCACCCAGCGTGGGCCCGCCGCGATCGGCTCGCGGCCGTGGGCGCGCACCATGGTGCTGCCGTTGTCGAGCACGTACTCCCAGCGGTCGCCCAGGTACATGGAGGTCACCAGCTCCATGGGGATGCGGTTGGGGCCGGGGCCATCGGCCAGGTGGATGCGCTCCACTCGCACCACGCCCGTGGCCTCGGCACCGGCCTGCGCCTCTTGCGCGCCGCAGCGTTTGCCCCAGAGGGTGCTGTCGCCAAAGCGCAGGCAGATGTCGTCGGCGCGGCGTTCTTCGATGCGGCCCTTGAAGGTGTTGTTGGTGCCCATGAAGCCGGCCACGAACAGGGAGTTCGGGCGGGCGTACATCTCGGTGGGCGAGCCTTGTTGCTCGATCTTGCCGCCGTTGAGCAGCAGGATGCGGTCGGACATGGCCATGGCCTCGCCCTGGTCGTGCGTCACCACCAGTGCCGAGAGCTGCAGGCGGATGATGAGCTCGCGCAGCCAGGCGCGGGCCTCTTCGCGCAGCTTGGCGTCGAGGTTGGAGAGTGGCTCGTCCAGCAGGATCACCGGTGGGTTGTAGACCAGTGCGCGGGCGATGGCCACGCGCTGCTGCTGCCCGCCCGAGAGCTGGTGCGGGTAGCGGTCGGCCAGGTGGCCCAGGCCCAGGTTTTTCAGGGCATCGCTGACGCGGTCCTTCGTTTCTGCGGCGCTCACCTTGCGCAGCTTCAGGCCGTAGGCCACGTTGTCGAACACGGTCTTGTGGGGCCACAGCGCGTAGCTCTGGAAGACCAGGCCCAGGTTGCGGTGCTCGGCGGCCACTTCCAGGCCTGCAGCACCGTTGAACACGGGCTTGTTCGCGATGGTGATCTGGCCTGCGTGGGGCTGCTCCAGGCCGGCCACGGCGCGCAGCAGCGTGGTCTTGCCGCTGCCCGAGGGGCCCAGCAGGGAGATGACCTCGCCGCGGCGCAGGTTCATCGACACGCCTTGCAGGATGGGGTTGCTGCCATAGCTGAGGTGCAGGTCCTGCACGCTGAGCACGGTGGGAGCGGCGCTGGAATCAACGGGGGTGTGGGACATGGTGGGCACTCAATCGTGGAGTTTGACGCCGAAGCGCAGGGCGATGGCCAGGCCAGCGCCAACGAGGACGATGTTGATCAGGGACAGGGCGGCCACCAGTTCGACCGCCCCTGCACCCATCAGCGAGACGAGCACGGAGCCGATCACCTCGGTGCCGGGCGACAGCAGGTAGACGCCGGTGGAGTACTCGCGCTCGAAGATCATGAAGACCAGCAGCCAGGAAGCGAGCAGGCCGTTGCGGATCAGGGGCAGGGTCACGTCGGTGATGACGCGGCGCGCGCTGGCCCCGGTGAGGCGGGCGGCCTCTTCCAGCTCGGGGCTGACCTGCAGCAGGGCCGACTGGATCAGGCGCATGCCATAGGCCAGCCACACCACGGTGTAGGCCACCCAGATGCTGATCAGGGTGCTGCGCGCCGGGTTCAGGAAGGGCACGAAGAGGAAGACCCAGAAGATGGCCAGGCCGGCGAGCAGGCCGGGCACGGCACGGGGCGTCATGACCAGGTAGTCGATCATGCGGACCAGGCCATCGCTTTTGCGGTGGGCGGCCAGGCCCACGGCGGCATAGCAGGCCACGGCCAGGCCCCCGCCCACGGTGCCGATGAGGATGGAGTTCAGGATGGCGCGCACCATGGTGCCGTCGTCGAAGACGGCGCGGAAGTTGTCCAGGGTCAGCACCTCCAGGATGTGGACGCCCTCACCCCAGCTCGACACGAAGGCGCGCAGGGTGACGCCCGCCAGGGGGATCAGCACCGTGAACAGCAGCCAGGTGAACACCACGCCGATGGCCACGAAGCGCCAGCGGCCCAGCATCAGTGGACGCTGGCGTGCGGCCTTGCCTTTGATGGACGCGTAGCGGTTGGCGTGTTTGAGCAGGGCGCGTTGCAGCAGCACCAGGGGCAGGGTCACGGCGATGATGCACACGGCCACGGCCGCCATCAGGTGGTAGGCCGGGGTGCCCAGCTTGCTGGCCAGCTTGTAGAGGTAGGTGGTGAGCACCAGGTGGCCTTCGGGGTCACCCAGCACCAGGGGCAGCCCGAAGATCTCGAAGCCCAGGAAGAAGATCAGCACGCCGGCATAAAGCAGGGCCGGGGCCACCAGGGGCACGCTCACGTGCAGGGCCACCTTCAGCGGGTTGGCGCCGCTGATGCGTGCGGCCTCTTCCACGTCGGAGCCCAGGTTGCGCAGGGCCGATGAGGCGTAGAGGTAGACGTGTGGCACGTGCGTCAGCCCGGCCACGATGGCGATGCTCAGCAGCGAGTAGATGTTCCAGGGCACATCGCCCAGCAGCTGGCGCGCCCAGGCCGAGATGAAGCCCACCGGGCCCATGGCGACGACGTAGCCGAAGGCCAGCACCACCGGCGAGATGAACACCGGCACCAGCAGCAGGGGCTCCAGCCAGCGGCGGCCGGGCATGTCGGTGCGCACCATCAGGAAGGCCAGCGCCGATCCCAGGGGCAGTGAAATGGCCGCCATGCCGATGGCGATCAGGATCGAGTTGCGGGCGGCGGTGTAGAAGTCCGGGTCTTCGAAAATGAAGGCGAAGGACGCGGTGGTGGCGTGCGCGCCGGGCAGGAAGAAGGCGCCGGAGAGGAAGCTCTGGTAGAGGATCAGCAGCAGCGGCGTCAGCACGACCAGGGCGAGCAGCCCCACCACCGCGATGCGCGGGGTGGAAAACGGCAGCCGGGCTCGGCGGCCGGCACGGTCCTGACGCGGGGGTGTCAGGCTGGGCAGGGCGGTGGTGGGCGAACTCATTTCGGTGCCTTCACGCTGTTCCACTGCTTGAGGAACTCAAGCCGCTTGGATTGGTCGAGGTAGGTCAGCAGGGCCGGGGCGATGGGGATGGGCTTGAGCGACTTGCCCAGCGTGGCCTGCAGGCCGCTGATGGTGGTGTCGCCCGTGACGTCGCTGCGGATGGCGAACAGATCGGCCTGGCTGGCGATCAGGCTCTGACCGCGCTGCGACAGCAGGTACTCCACCCACAGGCGGGCGGCCGCGGGGTGCCTGGCCTGCTTGGCGATGAAGGTCACGCGGCTGATCACCAGGGTGTAGTCCTGCGGGAAAGCCACGCCGATGCTCGGGTCCTTGGCGGCGCGCACCAGGCCGTAAGAGCCCAGCATGTTGTAGCCGATCAGGTTTTCGCCCGAGGCGATGCGCTCCAGCATGGTGCCGGTGGAGGACTGCACGCGCAGGCCGGTCTGGCCCATGGCGCGGGCCAGTGCCCAGAAGCCGGCGCTGTTGGCCAGGGCGTCCTGGCTGTGCAGCATGAAGCCGATGCCCGACTTCTCCGGGTCGTAGGTCACGACCTTGCCCTTGAACTTGTCGGCCTTGCCGACGAGCAGGCGGGCGAAGTCGGCGTGGGTCTTGGGCACCTCGGCGGCGTCCACCAGGCGCTTGTTGTAGACGAAGCCGATGGGCTCGTAGGTGGTGCCGAAGGCCTCGTTCTTCCAGATGGCCCAGTCGGGCAGCTTGCTGCTGTCGCTGAGCTTGTAGGGCTGGGCATAGCCGTCGTTGACCAGCTTGACGGCCTGGTCCATGGCCGAGGACCACACCACGTCGGCCGAGGGGCCCACCGCGCTCTCGGAGATGAAGCGGTTGTAGACCTCGGTCGAGTTCATGTCGTGGTACTCGACCTTCAGGCCAGGGTAGAGCGCCTCGAAGTCCTTGAGCAGGGGCGAGATCTGCTTCTGGTCGGTCGTGCTGTAGACGACCACGGTGCCTTCGGCCTTGGCCTTGGCGATGTCGGCGGCCGATTGGGCCTGGGCCAGGCTGCCGAAGCCGCTGGCGGCCAGGGCGGCGGCCAGCACCAGGGTGCGGCGCGTGAAGCGAGCGTTCATCAGTGTCTCCTTGGGGGGGCGTGGAAAGGGCGGCGGGCCCGCAGGCCTCGCCTGGGCCGATCAGAAGCGGTGCTGGATGCCGAAGCCGATGCCGGTCTGGTGGCCGCTCACCGGGGTCTGGTCACGGAAGACGCCGGTCAGGGTCTGCGTGCCATCGTCCGACTTGGCGCGGGCCACCGAGGCCGTGGCGTAGAGCCAGGTGCGCTTCGAGAGGTTGTAGTGCAGCTTGCCGGCCAGCATCACCGGGTCGGAGCTGGTGCCGTGCTTGTTCTCGAGGTAGACGCCGCCAAAGGCCGTGATGGCCTGGCTCAGCGGGGCGCTGGCGCCGAACCAGAACAGGTCGCTGCGGTAGCGCGGGTTGCTGGCGCTGACGGTGCCCACGGGCTTGCGCTGTGTGGCGCGCACGCCGCCGTAGAGTTTGACCGTGTCGAGCTTGTAGCTGCCCGAGGCAATGAGGCTGCGGTTCGAGGTGGAGGTGGTGGCCGTTTCGGTGGCCGCGGTGCGGGCGTCGTCGTAGCTCAGCTGGGCCGACAGGGCACCGGCCTCGTAGCCCACGGAGACGCCACGCTGCGTGTTGGCGTTCAGCGAGCCTGCGACCTCGCCCAGGCCGGCGTTGGCCGTGACCTTGAAGGCGCCGAACTTGTTGCTGTAGCGGATGGCGTTGCCGATGCGGCTGGTGAAGCCGGTGGCCGGCACCGAGGCGGTGGCCGTCAACCAGGAGTACTGCGGTGCGTAGCCCATGAAGTCGTGGGCCAGGGTGTAGTCGTAGATGGCGGTCGACATGCGGCCGAAGGCGAGGCCGCCCAGGTCCTTGTCTTCCAGGCCCACCCAGGCCTGGCGGCCGAAGAAGGCCGAGCCGGTGGCGCCGCTGTCGAGCACCACTTCGCTCTCCAGGTTGAACTGCGCGCTCAGGCCGCCACCGAGGTCTTCCGTGCCCTTGAAGCCCAGGCGCGAGGTGTTGAGCCCACCCGAGTTCAGGCGCCACTGGCCATCGCCCTTGGCGTTGTTCTGGGTGCGGTACTCGATGCCGGCGTCGACGATGCCGTAGACCGACACGGTGCTGGTCTGGGCCTGCGCGGCGCTGTGGCCCAGCAGGGTGGCGGCACAGGCCACGGCCAGGGCGAGAGGGGTGCGAACTGTCATCCGTTTGTCTCCATTGACCTGTTGTGAGGGGAGGAAGCTGGTCAGGCGGAACGGATGATTGCGAGCCAGGCTGTCAACTTTCTGGCAATCGCGGCAGGGTGGCGCGCGTCCCGGGTAAACACCGAGGTGGACGGACACAGCTGCGGCAATCCACACTGACAGCCGTGGCGATGTGTGCTGAAATCGCGCGCCGCAGTGCCCCACCGCCACGTCACGCCGAGGTTCACCCCATGCGATTGCTGCTCGTTGAAGACCAGGAAGAGCTTGCCGAATGGCTGGCCAAGGCCCTGCGCCAGGGCGGCCATGCGGTCGACGTCATGGGCCGCGGCGACCATGCCGACCACGCCCTGCTCACCCAGCCCTACGACCTGCTGATCCTCGACCTGTCGCTGCCCGGCATCGATGGCCTGGAGGTGCTGCGCCGCCTGCGCGCGCGGGGCAGCGGCCTGCCGGTGCTCATCCTCACGGCCTTGGGCAGCACCGAAGACCGCGTGCGCGGCCTCAACCTCGGCGCCGACGACTACCTCGTCAAGCCTTTCGAGCTCAGCGAGCTGGAGGCCCGCATCAAGGCCCTGCTGCGCCGGGGCGTGGGCCGCGTGCCCACCGTGCGCGTGGGGCGGCTGGAGATCGACACCAGCAGCCGCCTGGTCAGCCTCGATGGCCAGCCGGTGGCCCTCACGCCGCGCGAGCTGGCCGTGCTGGAGGCCCTGGTCGCGCGCCTGGGGCGGCCGGTGGCCCGTGAACTGCTCTTCGAAAAGGTTTTCGACATGGACGCCGAGGCCCGCCCCGAGGCCATCGAGAGCTACGTCTCGCGCCTGCGCAAGAAGCTCGATGGTTCGGGCGCGCAGATCAGCACCCTGCGCGGCCTGGGCTACCTGCTCAGCGAGACACCGTGATCAGCCTGCGCCAGCGGGTGGCGCGCTGGCTGCTGCCGCCCATCATCCTGCTGCTGGGCCTCAATGCCTGGTACGGGCAGCGCAACGCCCGCGAGACGGTCAACCGCGCCTACGACCGGGGCCTGATGTCGTCGGCGCACCTGATTGCCGAGCGCACCTACTCCAACCACGGCGAGGTCATCGTCGACCTGCCCTACTCGGCGCTCGACGTGCTGGGCGATGGCGCCAACGAGCGCGTGTTCTACGGCGTGTTCTGGCCCGATGGCGAGGTCATCACCGGTTACGAAGACCTGCCCCGCCTGAGCCCATCCGCACAGGACGCGGTGGCCGGTGACGCCGTCTACCGGGGCGAGCCGGTGCGGGTGGTGGTCGTGCGCAAAAAGCTCTACGACCCGGAGCAGGCCAATGCCAGCAGCGTGCTGGTCGTGATGGCCGAAACCGTGGACGCGCGCTCGGCCCTGTCGAAGGAGCTCTTCTACGATGGCCTGCGCAGCCAGGCCCTGTTGGTGGTCGTGGGCATCTTGCTGATCTGGGTGACGATCACGCGGGCGCTCCAGCCGCTCACCCGCCTGGGGCAGGCCTTTGCCCGCCGCGCCGAGGACGACCTCACCCCGGTGGCGACCACCGGCATCCCGGCCGAGGTGAAGCCCCTGATCGACGCGGTGAACCACCACATGGAACGCATCGCCGCCATGCTGCAGGCGCGCAAGCGCTTTGTGGCCGATGCCGCCCACCAGCTGCGCACGCCGCTGGCCGTGTTGCGCACCCAGATCGACTACGGCCTGCGCCAGAGCGACCCGGCCGAGATGCGCCAGGCCCTGCAGGGCCTGGGCCACAGCGTGCGCCACGCCCACCGCCTGACCAACCAGCTGCTGGCCTTGTCCAGCGCCGAAGCGGTCAATGGCCTGGCCCGCGAGCGCACGCACGTGGACCTGGCTGCGCTGGCCCGCGAGGTGGCCATGGAACTCTCGCCCCTGGCCGTGGCCCGCCAGATCGACCTGGGCTTTGAGGCGCCCGATCCGGCTCGGGCCCAGGTCTGGGGGCATCCGGCGCAGCTCAAGGAGCTCGTCGTCAACCTGCTGGACAACGCCTTGCGCTACACCCCGGCCGGTGGCAGTGTCACGGTCTCGGTGTCATGGGGCGCGGCCGTGCGCCTGTGCGTGCGCGACACCGGGCCGGGCATCCCGGAGGCCGAGCGCAGCAAGGTCTTTCACCGCTTCTACCGCATGCCGGGATCGGCCCAGGTCGAAGGCAGCGGTCTGGGCCTGGCCATCGTGCGCGAGATCACCCAGGCCCACGGCGCCCAGGTCAGCCTGAGCGAGGGGCCCGATGGCATCGGGCTGTGCGTGACGGTGGACTGGCCAGCTTCCCCGCCTTGGCCTTGAGTTGAGTGCTGGACTCAACGTTTCGTCGCGGGGGCCTGTTCGACAAAGCTGCGCAGTGCCCAGATGGCCTCTTGCGACAAAGCCTTCTCCCAGGGGGGCATGTGGGTGATGCCCACGCGCACCTTGCCGTGGCGCACCGAGCTCAGGAAGTGGTGGTCTGCATCGGCTTCGCAGCGGGCCTGGAGTTCGGGTTCGGGCACCCTGCGGCACGCCAGGCCGATGCGTCGCAGGTCGGGCGCTGGCCCCAGGCCACTGGCATCCACACCGTGGCAGCGTGCGCAGCTCTGGTTGAAGATGCGACGGCCCTGGGTCACGATCTCGACCGAGCCGGTGGTTCTGTCCGTATCGCGGTAGGGGTTGCGTTCGCGCCAGCCGGGCCCCAGTGGGGGCAGCACGCTGGCGTCGTACTGGGGCAACACGATGTCGTCCTCGCGGGCGACGCCATCGAGGCCCTGGGCCAAAGCGGTGGCCGACCCCACGGCCCAACAAGCCAGTGTGCAAGCCAGCGTTCGGCTCAGGATGTTGGGCATTGCCCGGAGCTGGGCGGGGCCGCTCACTGCCTGTCCTCCGGGCAGCCGTCACAGCCATCGAAGACGGCGTCGGGGAAAATGGCGTAGCGCAGCACATTGCCTGCCATGGTGGCTCGGCGCAGGTTGGTGGTCACGAATTTACCTTCTTGGAGGTTGGCGTTGACGATGCGGGCCCCCTCCAGCCATGCGAAGTTCATGCGCACGGCCTCCAGGTTGGCCGCTGTGAAGTTCGATCCGCTGAGGTCCGTGCGCATGAACCGGCCGAACTCCAGGTCGGCGCCTGTGAAGTTGACGCCCTTGAAAAATGCGCCGGGCGCATTGACCTTGTTCAGTCGTGCACCACTGAGGTCGGCCCCATCGAGGTGGGCCCCGGCGAGATTGGTGTTGCGCAGATCGGCCCTGGCCATCAACGCGCCACGGAGGTCGGCCCCGGCGAGGTTTTGCCCTGAGAGGTTGGCATGTCGCAGGTCGGCCCCAGGGCAGCGTGTGTAAGGCCAGATCGGGCAGCCGTTGATGACCAGGGTGGGAGGCAGCTCGGGCGCATCGGCAGCCCAAGCAAGGTGAAGCCCACCCAGGTCAAGCAGGCCGCCCAGGCCGGTCACCAGCGTCACCACGCTGGTGAGGAAGGCTTGGGCGGAGCGGCTCATCGCTGTGCCGTCTTGATGGCCTTGGGCAGCTTGAAGGCCCAGAACGAGCCGCCCTGGTTGACCTGTTTGGTCAGGTCGGCCATGTCGCCGCCCCACAGTGGCACCGCACCACCGTAACCGCTGGAGACGCCCACATACTGCTCACCGTCTTGCTCCCAGGTGATGGGCACCGACACGACACCAGAGCCGGTTTGGAACTTCCACAATTCTTTGCCGGTCTTCGCATCAAAAGCTTTGAGGAAGCCATCCGAGGTGCCGGTGAACACCAGGTTGCCGGCGGTGGTGAGGGTGCCCGCCCACAGAGGGAAGGCTTCTTTGTGCTCCCATGCGATCTTGCCCGTTTTGGGATCGATGGCGCGCAGGGTGCCCACGTGGTCGTCAAACAGGCGCTTGATGCGGAAGCCTTGGCCAAGGTAAGCGTTGCCTGCCTTGTAGCTCAGGTTCTCAGTCCAGTAGTCCATGGCCCAGTGGTTGGCGGGGATGTAGAACAAGCCCGTGTCCGGGCTGTACGACATGGGATGCCAGTTGGTGCCGCCCAGAAATGGCGGTGAGACAAAGACCGACTCGCCCTTTTCCTGGCCTGGCTTGGGCAGAGGTGGGCGGTTGCCCTTTTCGATCGGGCGGCCCGTTTTGAGGTCGAAGCCTGAGGCCCAGGTGATGCCGTTCACGAAGGGCCACGCGCCAATCAGCGACGTGGGCTTGTTGGGGTAGCCTGCGCCAGTTGCCAGCTTGGTCCGATCCGTCACGAAGAAGAAGCCATTGCGGTCTGCGTGTGCACTGGCCTTCACCAGTTTGCCGTTCTTGTCCTTGTATTCGAACAGCACCACCGAGTTGTTGCCAGAGAAGTCCCAGGCGTCGTTGGGCGTGTGCTGGAAAAAGCCCTTGAGTTCGCCTGTGCTGGCGTCGACATAGGCCTGGCCGGAGGTGAAGAGGCTGTCCCAGTTGCGAGGGTCATCGCCTTCTTTGGTGCGGGCCCAGGTGTTCCACGGCGCGGGGTTGCCGGCGCCGATCACGATGGTGTTGGTCTCCACATCGAAGCTGGCGGTTTGCCAAGGTGCACCGCCACCATGGTTCCAGGCCTCAACCAGTTTGCCGTCTTTGTCGCGAGGCCAGGAGGGTGCCTTGGCATCACCCGTGAAGGTGCTGTCCTTGCCATTGAGGCGACCTTTGTGACCTTCCACCAGCGGGCGTGCCCAGACCTCGTCTCCAGTCTCTGGATCACGTGCAAAGAGGTAGCCCACCACACCGAACTCGTCACCCGACGAACCATGCACCAGCAGCACCCGGCCGGTCTTCTGGTCTTTCACGATGAAGGGGGCGCCGGTCATGGTGTAGCCGATGCGGTGGTCGCCGAACTTCTCCTTCCACACCACTTTGCCCGTGTCCTTGTCCAGGGCAATGATCTGGGCGTCCAGCGTGCCGAAGAAGATCTTGTTGCCATAGATGGCCGCGCCACGGTTGACCACATCACAGCAGGGGCGGATGTCCTCGGGCAGGCGGGCTTCGAACTCCCACTTGCGCTTGCCGGTCTTGGCATCGATGGCGTAGATGCGTGAGTACGAGCCCGTGACGTAGATGGTACCGTCATGCACCAGGGCCTGGCTTTCCTGGCCGCGCTGCTTTTCTCCGCCAAACGAGAAGCTCCAGGCTGGCACAAGGGCTTCCACGTTGCCGGCGTTCAAGCGCTTGAGCGTGCTGTGCCGTTGCGCCTTGACGCCCAGGCCATAGGTCAGCACGTCACCTGTGGTTTTGTCGTCGTTGACGATGTCGTCCCAGCTCACCTTGCTGGCTTGTGCCGTGGGGCTCAGTGAGCTCAGGGACATGATCAGTGCGGCGCAGGCAGCGCGCAGTGCGTGGGAAGTGAAGGCGGTATCAGGTGCGCTCACGGCGTGTCTCCGTATGGGTGTTGGAAAGGTCTGCGGCAGGTGCCGCGATACCGTGAGGGCAGCATCTGTGCCCGCATCCAAGGCAAAACCAGGAGTCCTTCCCGATCGACGCGGGAAGTCTTCCCGTCTTGCGAAGCATCCTGTCATGGGCACGGAAGACCCGCGGGCTGTGGCGTTGTTGGCGCGGGAGAAGTGGCTTGCGATCGGGCTTGTCGGGCGACGGGGCTTGGGTTCGGCTGCGGGCTAACCCGGCCTTCTGGCTTCAGTGGTGTCACCGTCGAAGCGCCGAGGTGTGCCGTGATGGAACAGGCTGCGTTCCTGGCCTGCGCAAAAGGACATCACAGCCACCGCCATCAACCGGACGGCTCGCTTGCGAGGGCCCCAAATTTGCCGACAATGCGCAAAGAGCGAGGAGACCAAGATGAGCTTGAGTGTGATGCTGGTGGACGACCATGCTGTCGTGCGAACCGGGTATCGCCGTCTGATCGATGCAGAGCAAGGGCTGTGTGTCGTGGCCGAGGCAAGCAGTGCCGAGGAGGCCGCCGCCTGGTTGCGAGACAACGATGTTGACGTGGTGGTGATGGACCTCGCCTTGCGCGAAAGCAGTGGACTGGAAGCCATTCGCCGCCTGGTGGCTCGCCATCCGTACCTGCGTGTGCTGGTGTTCAGCATGTACGACCACGTCAACTATGTGACACAGGCTTTGCGCAACGGGGCTCTGGGCTACATCACCAAGAACACCGAACCCATGGAGATGGTCGCGGCCATTCGCAAGGTGGCGCTGGGCCAGAAGGTGTTTTCGTCAGACGTGAGCGAGGCCCTGGCTCGTCATGTGGTGGTGGGCGGAGACGAGCTGGCCCAGCTCACGCCACGTGAGTTCGATATCTTCCGGCTCACAGCCAATGGCGTCGTGCCTGTGCAGATTGCTGCGCGCTTGCACTTGAGCCCCAAGACGGTTTTCAACCACCTTTCGCTCATCCGCCAGAAGCTGCACATCGAGAGCGACCTGCAGCTCTTTCGGCTGGCCGCCCGCCACGGGCTGCTGGAGCTGCAGGGCGAGTGAGACCGATGGGGTGCGCGGGCACGCGCCTGGTTCAGCCCCTGAACAGCCTCGAAGCGTGCAGCCCCAGGCCGGTGGCCACCGAGGCCAGGCGGTCACCGCGCACGGCACGCGCTTTCGGGAAGGCCGCTTCCAGCTGGTCGGTCAGCAGGCCCAGGCCGGTCGAGCCGCCTGTGAAGTAGAGCGCGTGGATGGCCTCGGGCGCCACGCCGGCCATGGCCACCGTGTCCTTGGCGCATTGCACGATGCGGCCGAGGTCGTCGCGCAGGGCCTGGGCCATCTGCTCGGCGTCCAGCGGGCTGTGCAGGCCCTTTTCGATCAGCTCCAGCGAGATGTCGGTGCGGCCACCGGTGGCCACCTCGATCTTGCCGGCCTCGGCGCGGCCCACCAGGGCATGGCCCAGGCGCTCGCGCACCACCTTCATCAGGCGCTGGTGGTGCACCGGGTTGCCGTAGAAGTCGGCCATGGCGCGCAGCTCGGCCGTGCGCTGGGGCTGGTAGACGGTGTTGATCAGGTGCCAGGTGGTCAGGTCGAAGTAGACGCGGCTGGGCACGGGGCGGGGCTCCTGCCCCTTGATGCTGGGGCCGAAGGCGCCGTAGCCCAGGGGCGGCATCACGCTGGCGAGCGAGACGCGGCGGTCGAAGTCGGTGCCGGCCACGTGCACGCCGTGGTTGGCCAGGATGTCGCTGCGGCGGTCCAGGGTCTGCATGCGCTCGGGGCCCACGCGCACCACCGAGAAGTCCGAGGTGCCGCCGCCGATGTCGGCCACCAGCACCAGCTCTTCGCCCTGCACCTGCTGCTCGTAGTCGAAGGCCGCGGCAATCGGTTCGAACTGGAAGGCCACGTCCTTGAAGCCCACGGCGTGGGCCGCGGCGGCCAGCGAAGCCTGGGCGGCGGCGTCGCGTTCCGGGTCTTCGTCCACGAAGAAGACGGGGCGGCCCATGACCACGCGGTCGAGCGACTGGCCCCCGGCGGCCTCGGCCAGGCTGCGCAGGCGGCGCAGGTAGCCGGTGATGATGTCGAGGTACTTCACGCCCAGGCCATTGCCCACCTCGGTGGTCTGGTCGACCAGGGCGGTGCCCAGGATGCTTTTCATCGAGCGCATCAGGCGGCCTTCGTAGCCGTCGATGTAGGCCTTCACGGCGGCGCGTCCGAAGGTGCGAGGCAGGCTGTCGTCGATGTGGGTGCCGCGCCAGGTGCCGGCCGGCAGGTCGTCGGCGTCGGTGCAGTAGAACACCGCCGTGGGCATGGTCAGGTGTTCGCCTTCGAGCGGCACCAGGCGCATGCCGTGCGCGCTCCCTTGCGCGCCGGGGATGGCAATGGCCGAGTTGGAGGTGCCGAAGTCGATGGCGCAGTAGGTCATGGGAGCGGGCCGCGAGGCCGATGAGGGGACAGCAGGGCGCGAGATTCTAGGGCAAGGCCCGGCTCAGCGCACACGCCAGGCGGCGGGGCTCATGCCGGCCCAGCGCTGGAAGGCGTGGATGAAGGCGGCCGATTCCGCATACCCCAGCTGCTGGGCGATGGCCTCGACCGGCTGGCTGCTGTGCTGCAGCAGGTGGCGGGCTTTGGCATAACGCGCCTGGGCCAGCAGGTCGCGGAAGCCGTGGCCTTCTTCGCGCAGGGCGCGGCGCAGGCTGCGCTCGCTCATCTCGAAAGACCGGGCCACGGCCTCGATGCCGGGGAAGTCCCCGCTGAACAGGCCCAGGTGGGCCAGCACGCGCTCGGCCAGGGTGTCGTCGGTCTGCGCCTGGGCCTGCAGCTGTTGTTCGCACATGCTGCGGTAGAGGGCGTGCCCCGAGGCGTCGGCCGTGGGGAAGCGGATCTGCAGGTGCTCGTTGCGCAGCCAGAAGCGGGCCTCGTGCTCGCCAAAGCGCACCGGGCAGCCGAAGTAGGCCTCGTAGGCAGCGGCCTCGGGCGGGCGCGGGTAGGGCATGTCGATGCGCTCGGCGCGGATGTCCAGCCCCAGGCTGGCCTGCATGTCGCGCACCATCTTGTAGGTGCCCGAGACCTCGCCATCGACCCGGAAGCGAAAGGCCTGCGGCGTCATGGGCATGGGCGTGAGGATCAGGGCGCTCTGGCGTTCGCCCGGCTCCATGCGCAGGGTGCCGAAGAGGTAGGTGAGCTTCTGGTAGCGGATGCCCAGCTGGAAGGCCTCCCAGGCGTTGGCGCAGGTCATCAGCAGCATCACCAGCGGCCCGTAGCCCGCCAGGCCGTAGAAGCCGCCCAGGCGCAGGCCCACCAGCGGGTCATGCAGGCCCTCGGCCAGGTCGGCGTAGAGGCGCAGTTCGCGGGCGCGCTCGATGCGGGTGCCGGGGTCGAGCTGGTCCAGGCGCAGGCCATGGCGCTGCAGCACGGGTTCGGGGTCTTCGCCCAGCTGCTTGAGGCCCTGGACCATGTAGATCAGGCCGAGGATGGAACGGGTGCTCATGGTTGATCCACATCAATCGGGCGGCCGGGGTTAACCCGCAAACGGCCCGGTTTGGGCCCAACGTTGGCCGAAACGATCAATTTGTCGGTCGAATCTAGCATGGCCTCCCCCGGGCTGGCCCCGCACCATCGCGCCATGTTCAGGAGACATCCCCTTGCCTGGTGTGCCCAGGCAGCGGGCCTTCCCAACCGACACCGAAGGTGCAGCCATGACGCAAAGCCCCCAGCCCTCCTCTTCCCCTGTTCGCCACGTTGAGGTGGCCATCGCCGGCGCCGGTTTCGGTGGCATCGCCATGGCCATCCAGCTGCAAAAGCACGGCATCCACGACTACCTCATCCTCGAGAAAAAAGGCGAGGTCGGCGGCGCCTGGCGCGACAACCACTACCCCGGTGCCGCCTGTGACGTGCAGTCCCACATGTACTCCTATTCGTTCGAGACCAAGGCCGACTGGAGCAAGCGCTACGCGCCCTACAACGAGATCCAGCAGTACATCCTCGACACGGTGGCCAAGCACGGTCTGCGCCCCAAGATCCATTTCAACCAGGAGGTGGTGAGCGCCGTCTTCAACGAGGGCACAGGCCGCTGGGTGATCAAGACCGCCGGGGGCGAGACCATCATGGCGCGCCACTGGGTGCTGGCTTCGGGGCCGCTGCACGTGCCCGCCATCCCCGACATCAAGGGCCTGACGGGCTTTCAGGGCAAGGTCATGCACTCGGCCGAATGGGACCACGGCTACGACCTGCGCGGCAAGCGCGTGGCCTCCATCGGCACGGGTGGCTCGGCCATCCAGTACGTGCCCGAGATCGCGCCCCAGGTGGGCCAGCTGCATGTGTTCCAGCGCACGCCGGCCTGGGTGATTCCGCGTGACGAGCGCCGCTACTCGGGCTTGCGCAAGGCGATGTTCGCGGCCCTGCCTTTCACGCGCACCCTGCACCGTTGGCGCTGCTACTGGACGAACGAGTCCCGCGTGTGGCCCATCCTCAACCCCTGGATGGCCAGGATCGGTGAGGCCGCCCTGAAGAAGTTCATCGCCTACCAGGTGAAAGACTCGGCGCTGGTCAAGAAGCTCACGCCCGACTACACCCTGGGCTGCAAGCGCATCCTCATCTCCAACAAGTGGTACCCGGCCTTCAATCGCCCCAATGTGGAGCTGGTGACCGAGGGCATCCGCGAGATCACGCCCGATGGCATCGTCACCTCCGACGGCCGCAAGCGCCCGCTTGACGCCATCATCCTGGGCACGGGTTTCATCGTCGACCCGCGCATCTACATGCAGCGTTTCGAGCTGCGCGGCCTCCATGGCCACACCGTGCAGGAAGACTGGAAGACGAGCCCGACCAGCTACCTGGGCATCACCACCTCGAACTACCCCAACATGTACCAGCTGGTGGGCCCGCACACCGGCCTGGGCCACAACTCCATCATCTTCATGATCGAGGCGCAGGTGGACTACATCCTCCAGTGCATCAAGCTGGTCAAGGACAAGGGCGTGGACTACCTCGACGTCAAGCCCGAGGCCATGACGCGCTTCCTGGGGGAGATGACCCAGGCCCTGCAGGGCACGGTGTGGAACTCGGGATGCAAGAGCTGGTACCAGACCGCCGAGGGCATCAACTTCGCGATCTGGCCCAAGAGCACCTGGCGCTACTGGCTGGCCACGCGCCGCGTTGACGAGGCCGACTACCGCTTCGTGACCTGCCGGCCGTCGGCGGCCCTGAACCCCGATGCGGCGCACCTTCTTACTCCCTCCTGAGGGGGGGCGACCCGGGCCCGGCTTGTGTGTCACCCTCGACACACCAACAAATCCCGGAGGATCTCGATGTTCAAACGATGGTGGTCGGCTGCGGCCTTGTCTTTGTGCCTGACGGCGTGTGGCGGTGGGGGAGGGGCCGATGCGCCCACCACCGGTGGTGAACCGCCCGCGGGCACCGTGACGGTGACAGGCCAGGTGGTGGACACCGCCGATGCCCCGCTGGCCGGGGTGACCGTGACCCACAACGGCGTGCAGGCCACCACCGACGCCGAGGGCCGCTACAGCCTGCAGGCCAGCGCCAGCAGCGCAGCCCGCACCGTGGTGCAGTTCAGCCTCGCTGGCTACGCCCGCCAGACCGGCGTGGCCGAGCAGGTCCCCGCCGCCGGCAGCACGGTGCAGGTGCCTGCCACCCTGCAGGCCGTGGCCCTGAGCACCACCTTCAACCCCGCTCAGGCCCAGTCCTTCACCGGCGGCAGTGCCGCACCCGAGGTCGTGCTGACGCTCAATGCGAACAGCCTGGTCCGCCCCGATGGCAGCCGCCCCCAGGGCCAGGCCACGGTGCAGATCACCCCGATCGACCCCTCGGCCGACCTGACCCTGATGCCGGGTGCTTACCGCACTGCCACGGGGGCCATCGAATCCTTTGGTGCCCTGCAGGTCGAACTGAACGACGCGGATGGCAGCCGCCTGAACCTGGCCAGTGGCCAGACCGCGGTGATCCGCATTCCGGCCGTGAAGGCCGAGGGCCGCACCCTGCCCACCACCATCCCGCTGTTCCATTTCAACGAAGACACCGGTCTGTGGGTGCAGGAAGGCAGCGCCACGCTGGCCGACGATGCCGGCACGGGCGCGCCGATGTACGTGGGCACCGTCTCGCACTTCAGCACCTGGAACGCCGACCAGTCTTACGACACGGTGGTGGTCAATGGCTGCGTGCAGGATCAGAACGGTCAGCGTGTGGGCGCCGGCCTGCAGGTGCTCAACCAAGGTGTCGACTACCTGGGCAGCAGCCAGGCCTACACCGATGCCCAGGGGCGCTTCAGCATCCCCGTCAAGGCCACCGGTCTGCACGGCATCACGGCGGTGAGCTTTGCCCCCGCGGCGCTGAGCCCCACCGTGCAGGTGCAGACGCAGGGTGTGGATGTGACCGTGAACGAATGCTGGGTGATCGACCTGGAGGCCGCCCAGCTGGCCGCTTACGCTGGCACCTATGAGGGCACCTTCAGTGGCAGCGAGACCGGCGTGTTCTCCGTGGTGGTCGCCTCCGATGGGCGCATCCTGGGTGACGGCCGCTCGGCCATCGCGGGTGACTTCACCGTCCAGGGACAGGTGTCGGCCAGCGGGCAGGTCGAGCTGAACGCGGCCAGCGGTCAGGCCGGGCTGGCCACTTTTGCGGGCAACGTCAATGCCGCGACGGGGGCCTTGTCCGGCACCTGGGCCTATCTGCCGGTCAGTGGCCGCACGGGGGGCGGCAGCTTCACAGGCCAGCGCCAGTGAGGCCACTGGCGGGCGGCGCTTGCGGGGCCTAGACTCTCCGCCATGTTGCCCGTCCGCCTCCCGCCCTCCCTGTCCGCTGCCTCCAAGCCCCAGCCTGCCGGTTGGCGGGGCCGTGCGGTGCGCACCGGGCTGCACGCGGCCCGTCGGCCATGGTTGGCCCTCGGCGTCTGCCTGGGGCTGATCGGGCCCGCCTGGGGGGCGGAGGCGCCCACGGCTGAGCCGCCAGAGCTGCTCTGTGCCCTGCGCCTGGCCGGGCAAACCGCACTGCTGCGCGCCCCGTTTCAGCCCGATCCCTATGCAGGCCAGACCGTGGACTTCCCGGACCGTTTCCGCGTCAAGACCGTGGCCTGGGGCGAGGGCGGCGAAGGGTGGCAGGCCACCGTCACCCTGATCGACACCGAGACCGAAGACGGTCCCACCGTGCTGCAGCAGGTGAGCTGGTCCCAGCCTTTGGCCATGGCCGGCGCTCGCCTGCAGGCCGGCGAGCGCTGGCGGCCTGCACTGAGCGGCTGGCAGCGGGTCTACTCGCCCCACCTGGGGCGTGAGCTGGACTGGGGTTGCGCGGTGGTCGGTGCGGGTCAAACCCCGCCCGGCGCGGCCGAGGCCGACGCCACCATCGAGGCCGTGCCACCGGCGCTGCGGCCCGCGCCACGTCCGGTGGCGCAGGCGGCGGGCGTGGCCCCGGCTGGCCCCACCGTGCGCATCGCCTGGCTGGGCGATGTCATGCTGGCCGATGGGCCTGGCCGGGTCATCCGCCAGGGGCGCGACCCCTTTGCCCATGTGGCCTCCCGCCTGGCCGAGGCCGACCTCCGCATCGCCAACCTCGAGTGCGTGATCGCCCGCGGTGGCAAGGCCCTGGCCAAACCCTGGACCTTCCGCGCCCACCCGCGTGCGCTGCCCGTGCTGCAGCGCCACGTCGACCTGGTCTCCCTGGCCAACAACCATTCGGGCGACTACGGTGTGGCCGCCTTCGCCGAGATGCTCGACCGCCTGGACCGTGCCGGCCTGGCCTATGTGGGCGGCGGGCACAACCTGCGCGAGGCCCACCGCGTGCGCATCGTCGAGCGCAAGGGCCTGAAGATCGCGCTGCTGGCGGCCAACGAGATGTTCCCGCGCCGCTTCGAAGCGGGTGACACCACGCCGGGCATCGCCTGGGCCGAAGACGCGCAGCTGCTGCACGACGTGCGTACCGCCCGCGCCCAGGCCGACATCGTCATCCCCTATCTCCATTGGGGCACGGAGGGCGACGAGCAGGCCCACGAGCGCCAGCGTGCGCTGGCACGCCGCCTGATCGAGGCCGGGGCCGATGCCGTGGTGGGCACACACCCGCACCTGGTACAGGACACCGAGGTCTACCAGGGCAAGCCCATTGCCTACAGCCTGGGCAATGCCGTGTTCGATGGCTTCAGCTCGCCGCTGAACAACACGGGCGCGCTGCTGTGGCTGGAGGTCAACCGCCAGGGCGTGACGGCCTGGCACATGGAGACGCTGAAGATCGACCCGCTTGGGGTGCCGCGTCCGGTGACGGCCGCGGCCGTGGCGCGCTGACAACCCGCGCGCCGAGTGAGGCCGAGCCTCAGCGCAAGGCCAGGCGCAGCGGTGGCAACGAGCCGGCGGGGGCCTCGCTCAGGGTGCCGCCGGGCAGGGCGACGTCGGTGCTCATGGTCAGGCGCAGGCGCTTCCAGCGCAACACGTTCTTGACCGAGGCCCTCTGGGTCCGTTCCTGCAGCGTGGCGGACGGCGACAGGCGGTTGCCTGGCAGGGCCTGGGCTGCGGCAGCCAGGCGGGGTGGGTCCAATTCCAGCGCTGCCGCGTCGCCAGCCGTGCTCCACCCCATGGTGGCGAGGGCCAGGCCACACCAGATCATTGGTTTCACATCGTGCTCCGTTCGGCCCCCCTTGGGCCGCCCAGGCATCATCCCGTGGCAGCTGCCTTCGCAATGCGGGAAACAGCGGGGGCGCCGGGCCCCATTCCTGGCCGCTTGCGCTCAGACCGCGGCGCCGCGCTCGCGCCGCAGCGAGCGGGCTTCGCGGGCACTTTCGTCGCGCATCTTCACCAGGGTCAGGTCGATGAAATCGATGTGGGCCTCGGCGGCCCGGCGGGCACCGGCCGGGTCGCGGGCCTCGATGGCCTGCCAGATCGCCATGTGCTGGGCCTGCAGTTCGCCCGAAACCGTGCCCACCTCGAACAGGTTGGCGATGTTGTCGTGGACGTGCGTGCGCATCATCGTGAACAGGCTGGCCAGCAGGTGGGTGAACATGGCGTTGTGGGCCGCGTCGGCGATGGCCTGGTGGAAGGCCGCGTCCGCTTTCGAGAGGGTGCCCAGGTCGTTGGCCTCGTAGGCTGCCTGCAGCTGCTCGGCCAGGGCCTTGAGGCGCTGCATGTCGGCGGCGGTGGCGCGGGCGGCAGCGTACTCGGCGGCGCTGCCTTCGAGCATGCGGCGGAACTCCAGCACATCGCGGCGCAGCTCGGGGTGGCTGGCGACCATGCTCTGCCAGGGGCTGGAGAAGCTGGCCTCCAGCTGGTCCGACACATAGGTGCCGCCGCCCTGGCGGCTCACGAGCAGGCCGCGTGCCGCCAGTTTCTGGATGGCCTCGCGCAGCGACGGCCGCGACACCCCCAGCTGTTCCGCCAGGCTGCGTTCGGGCGGCAGGGCGTCGCCCGCCTTGAAGCTGCCTTCCAGGATCATGGTCTCGATCTGTTTGACGATGGCGTCAGACAGGCGCGTGACGGCCACGCGGGGCAGGGGCTTGGACGGGATCGGGTCGTTCATGGTGGGCCGGTGAGCGTGGTCCAACACCACGCAGGCGACACGATAGCGCAGACCCGGGGGGCGGTGCCATGTGGTCTGACCATGTGCCGCACAAGTCCCAGTGTGGCCATGGGATGAATTGGTCAGACCATTGTTCATTTTCCCTATCGCCAGGGTTAACCCTGAATTCATGCCGTTGACGGGCCATTTTGTGAGCGCATAAAGTCACGGCCACTGCACTGGTAATTGGTTTGACCAATTTTCCAATGATGGGAGAAGGGTCTGATGGACCCGCTTTCTCACCTTGTCCGCCCTCTGACTGCGCCCGCCATGACCCCTCCGGTCTCCGTCTACTTCTTCGCCACCTGCCTGGTCGACCTCTTCCTGCCCGACGCCGGCATGGACGCGGTCACCCTGCTGGAGCGCGAAGGCGTGCGCGTGCACTACCCGCAG
>NZ_JAIZVX010000060.1 GCF_021768455.1 Aquabacterium sp.
CGCTGCATCAAAAAGCAGCAGAGTAGGTTGAACACCTGGCTCAGTTTTAGATCGGCACACCCCTCATAAGTGGCTCAGTTTTCGGTCGGCGCCAACACGACAGTGCGGTGCTGACACCTGTACACCGGACCCTGCTGAACAGCGCAGCCAAGGCCCTGGGACGTGCCCAGCGTGTGCTCATCGTGGGACGCACCGACAACGTCGGCCCTGATGCGCCCAATCAGGCCATCGCGCTAGCTCGGGCTGATGCCGTTCGAGATCACATCAAGCGCATCAGTCCCTCACACCCCAATGACATCCGCATCGATGCCAGAGGCCTGTGCTGCTACATCGCCAACAACGACACACCTGAGGGCCGAGCCCGCAATCGTCGCGTTGAGGTCGTGTTCACAGCCTCATCCGAGGGTGGGCCATGACACACCAATGGCCCTCACCCGTGAGCCCGTCGCCCACCGCATCCCCCTCCTGAGACGTGCTCACACGTTCGCAGGATCGCCCCCGCCTGCGTCAGGCCTTGACGCGCAACCCAGCCAGGAGATTCCCATGCGCACAGCCATCATCCATCCCTTCGTCCCTGTTCGTCAAACTGTCCAACAGGATGATCAGCAAAGCAACCCATCCAGTGCCCGAGTCACCGGCAAGCCCACACACAAGCGCTGGCGTGTGGCCTCGGCGCTGGCCATGCTCACCCTGGGCTTGGGCCTGTCCATGCCTGGTTTCGCCCTCGACCTGGTGGCGTTCACCGGCATCACCGGGCCGCTGACATCCGCCCTCGCCCAGATCTCCGCGCTGGGGCCTAGCGTCAAGGCCCTGGTCGGCTTCGTCGGTTTCGTGGTCGCCCTGATCTCGCTGTCGGCCCTGCGCAATTTCGGGCCGGTGCTGTTCTACGTGGGCCTGGCCATCTTCGGTGCGGTAGGCCTGGTGATCGCGGGCGCCATCATGGGCGCCGTCGTCTGAGGTCAGCCCAAACCTGCAGGAGCCTGACATGCAAGCCGACACCTACATCCCCCGTCGCCTGGATGACCCCTGGAAGATCGGCTTCTGGGACATCGATGTGGCCGCCCCGGTGATCTTCTTTTTCTTTGTCGGCTACCTGTCGGGCACCAAGCTGGCCTTTGCGGCCTGCGCAGGTGCGGGGATCTTCCTGTCGCGCTGGATCGCCCGCATCAAGGCCGACAAGCACCAGGCCTTCGCGATGCACTGGCTGTACTGGCACCTGCCGCCCAGCCCCATGACCGCGATGCGCGCCACCCCGCCCTCGCACATCCGCCGCATGGTCGGCTGAGTCTGGAGCACGCCATGGACTTCGAGCGACTCAACAGCGACATCAAGGAGATGCGTCGCCGCAACCGCAGCCTGGGGCTCGCGGTGGGCGTACTGGCTTCGGGGCATGTTGTGGCACTGCTCGTCATCCTCAACCTGATTGGCACGGTGCGCACGGTGGTCGTGCCACCCACGATCGACAAGACCTTCTGGGTCAGCCGAGACAAGGCCAGTGGCGAATACCTGGAGCAGATGGGTGGTTTCATGGCCTGGCTGGTGCTGGACGTCACGCCCTCATCGATCGACTGGAAGAAAAACATCCTGCTCGGCTATGTGGAGCCCGACCAATACGGCCCGCTCAAGACCCGGCAGGAGGTCGAGGCCGAGCGGCTCAAGCGCATCAACGCCAGCACGATGTTCATGCCGCAGCAGTTGGTGCCCAGCGAGGACAAGCAAAGCGTCGTGGTGCGTGGCCGACTGCGCACCCTGGTCAATGGCTTCGAAACCGCCAACGACCTCAAGGCCTACCTGATCGAGTTCAGTTTCAACGGGGCACGCATGCACCTCAAGACCTTCAAGGAGGTTCCCAATGCGAGCTGATTTCAAGCGACGCCAGCAGCCCTCCACTTCGCTGACAAACCTGCTGCTGGCCCTGGTGACAGCCGTTGGGATGGCAACGGCACCAAGCCTCGTCAGGGCGCTCCAGTTGGTTGAAGCCCGCGACGGCGTCTCCGTTGAGGCCATGGTGTCGATCAAGGAGCCCACGCGCATCCGCATCGATGGCGCGCCCATCACCGATGTGTTCGGCAACATCTATTCGAGCAACTGCGCCAACGGAACCCCACCCCCCAACAACAGCCAGAACAGTCCGGCCATCAACCCCACGGGTGAACTGGTCCTCGAATGCGACAAGGACAAGGGCGAGGTCTACCTCCGACCCGTGGGCAAGTCCAGCAAGCCCATCAACCTGTTCGTCTCCAGCGCCCAGGCGACCTACACCCTGCTGCTACATCGTTCGGACACCCCCGCAGACACCATCGTCATCCGGGATCCCAGTGCCAGGCTGCTGAAGCTGGACAACGCGAACCCAAGTCCCTCGGGTATGTCATTGGGCACTTCGGCCAACCACATCCGAGCCATGAAGGCCTTGCTAGTGGCGATGGCTTCTGACCGAGTGCCTCCCGAGGTGCGCGTTGAGGAGGTCAACCGCCTCGTCCCCCTGTGGCTCGAAGCGAGATTTTCCCTGATGCGTCGCTATGAAGGGCGAGGCCTGGTCGGCGAGAAATACCTGCTGCAAAACATCAGCCCGACCTTGATGGTGCTGGCCGAGCAGGAATTTGACCGCGAAGGTGCCCAGGTCATGGGCGTGTCCATCGAGAACTACAACCTGCAACCCGGAGAGACCACGAATGTGTTCGTGATCCGGCAGGAGGCCACGCGATGAACACGCCTTTCGACCAAGCAGCCAATGGGAGCGTCACCGGCTTGCTCGACCGCATCAAGGGGGCCGTGGGCAGTGCCCTTCAAAGGCTGTCTCCACGGCAACGCCAGTACGTCACCCTGGCCGCCATCCTGGTATGTGGTGTCGGCCTGCTGTGGCTGATCTTCGCCCTCACCGACACGCGCTCGCCCACCGCAGACGCCAAGAACAACGGCAGCGCGCAGCCTGCCACGGTCACAAACATCGGGGTGATGCCGCCGGGACAGCAGGTCAACCCGGTAGACCAATGGGTGGGCACCGCAGGGCGCAAGTTGGCGCAGTACGAGAACGAGCGCGATGAGCAGACCCGGCTCAACAAGGACCGACAAGCTTTCGAGGCCCGTACCATGCAACGCTTTGCCGAACTGGAGCAAAAACTCACCTCGGCCAGCCAGGCTGCCAGCATGTCCTTGGCACCCAACGCTGCGGCAGCGTCAAACACGCCCGCGCCCCCAACGATGCCACCGGCATCCAGCCTGCCCCTTCCACCACCTCCGGCGTCCACCGCTCTGCCCCATGCAAATCCTCATGGGCAGGGCATCAACATTCCCCCACCGCTGCCGCCCGGCACATCGCCCGCAGGTGCCATGCCCCTCGGTGATCCGGGCATGGCACCGCAGGACATGCCTTTCAATGCCCCGGTGTTGACGCGCGTTTCTCTGGTGGACCGGGAATCGGCCAAGGCCGCTGCAACAGGCGCCACGGCAAGCACCACAAACAATGCCACGCCTGGATCACCGTCAACAGCCGACACCCGCACCGTTTCGACCTTCCTGCCCGTCAGCTTCACGCGCGGCACCTTACTTGGTGGCCTGGATGCCCCCACGGGCGGGCAGGCCCAGTCCAACCCGCATCCGGTCCTGATCCGGCTCTCGGACAACTCGGTCCTGCCCAACCGCTTTCGGGGGGAATACCGGGACTGCTTCGTGATCGCGGCAGGCTACGGCGACATCAGCTCGGAGCGAGCCTACCTGCGCACCGAGAACCTGTCCTGCGTCCGCCCGGACGGCGCCACGCTGGAAGTCAAGATCCAGGGCAGCGTCTATGGCGAAGACGGCAAGGTGGGCATGCGCGGGCGACTGGTCACCAAACAAGGCCAGATGCTGGCCAACGCCCTTCTGGCAGGCGTGGTCAGTGGCATCGGCCAGGGCCTGTCAACTTCATCGACCACCTACAGCACCTCTGCTCTGGGCACGATCGCCAGCAGCGGTGGCAACAGCAGTGACGCCTACCGCGCAGGCATCGGCACCGGTGTCGGCAAGGCCCTGGACCGCCTGGCTCAGTACTACATCAAGCTCGCCGAGAACACGTTTCCGGTGATCGAAATCGATGCCAGCCGCGAGATCGATGTGGTGATCACCAAGGGCGTGCGTATCGACGCGCCCATGTCGGCCAACGCCTACACCCGTACCGGCGGCACCCCCTCCCGCACGCTGTCGCGCTCGGCTGAGCCCGCCCCCGAAGACCGCTACCTGAAAGCCGCCAATGATGACAACTATTGACATGCGCCCGCCTCTGCGAGGCAGGCTTCAGGACGTGACGCTGATCTGGGCACTGTTCACGATGCTGGTCAATGGCATCGCCTGGGCGGGCGCTCCGCCATCTGAAGAGGCCCGCCTCCTGGCCGCACTCAGGAAGGCCAACCCCAGCACGCGCTTCACCCAGGTGCTGCCTTCGCCCATTGGCGGACTGTACGAAGTCTGGATGAACGGGAACGTGGCCTATGTGTCGGCCCGCCAGCCGCGCTACTTCGTGTTCGGCCATGTCTTTGACACACAGACCATGACCGACCTCACCGGGCCACGAATGGCCCTGGCGGCCAGGCGGGGCGCGATGGCGCCCGCTGCGCCTACAGCAGCAACTTCAGCACCGGCATCCACGCCAATTGCCTTCGACCAACTGCCTTTCGCTGACGCCATCAAGACCGTGCGCGGCAACGGCCAGAGGCAGATCGCCGTGTTCAGCGACCCGGGCTGCGGCTACTGCAAGCAACTGGAGCCTGAGCTGGCCCGGATCGACAACGTCACGGTCTACACCTTCATGCTGCCCTTTCAGGGTGAGGCCAAGCCCATCGCCCTCTGGTGCGCCCCTGACCGGGCTCAAGCTTGGCAGCGCTACATGGTGCAGGGCGATGCCACCGCGATCAATGCCCCAGCGCGATGCGATCACCCCGTGGCCCGCAACCTGGTTTTGGCGCAACGCCTGGGTGTTCAAGCCACGCCCACCCTGATCTGGGCAGATGGCAGCCGCACCGAAGGCTACGTCGATCACCAGGTGATCCAGGCCCGCCTGAAACCGGCCACCTCGGAGGTTCAGCCATGAACGCCCACGGTCACCTCGCTAGCCGCGTCCACTCCGCACGCCCGATCTGGCTTCTGGCTTGCTTGCTGCTGAGCTTGTCGGGCTGCATGAACCTCTCCGGCCTGGGCGGCAGCTCCGACTACGCCTGCAAAGCCCCGGACGGGGTGACTTGCACCTCGGTGTCGGGCACCTATGCCAACGCAGTTCAGGACAACCTGCCCGCCCAGGTGGCCAAGCGCCGCCTGGCCGCCAAATCCCATGGCGAGCCAGGTACCAATCCCGCACCCGGGTCGCCACAGCCTCGCCCTGCACCAGCGCGGGCATCCGCCCAAGCCACTGTCCCGCCCGTGGCTCAGTCCCCCAGCCTGGCGCTGCCCCTGCGCTCATCGGCCCGGATCCTGAGGCTGTGGTTCAAGCCCTGGGAAGACGCCGACCGCGACCTCTACGACCAGGGCTATGTCTATGTCCAGATCGATGCGGGTCAGTGGCTGATCGACCACGCACATCGCCAGATCCGTGACGCCTATGCGCCCATACGACCTCCGATGGGCACCACCGTCAAACCTGCCACGCCAGAACAGAGCACCTCGCCCGTGCGGCCCGTTGGCCAGCAGCGCCCGTCTCCGTACGCCCCGGACAACTCGGAAAGTCCTGACATCGGCCCCTTGCTGCCGCCTACCGACAGCCTTGACCCCAGCAACTGAACCTCCCTCAAAGGTTGCGCCATGCCCACCCCCACAGCCACTTCAACAATCACGACAGCAGCCAGCGTCTCCATGGATGCGGCTCGCACCGTGCGCAGGCCCGCACGCCCGGGCCTATTCGAGGCCATGGGCCTGGGCGCGCCACCAGACACACCGGCAGAGCAATTCGCCGCGTGGCTGCCCTACTCCGCCTACCTCGCAGACGAAAAAATCTTCGTCAACCGCGATAGCCTGGGCTTCATGCTGGAGGTCATGCCGCAGTCGGGCGCGGATGAACGCATGGCCGAGGTGCTGATCTCGCTGTACGCCAACTGCCCGACGGGCGCGGGCATCCAGTTCCACCTGTTCGCCTCACCCCATGTGCGTGGCCAGTTGCGCCGCTATGCCAACTTGCGAGTCGAAGACGAGGACCAGGCAGATAAGGCCAAGCATTGGGGGCGACCTGCCCGCAACGACAACCTCTTCCACACCCTGGCCCGCCAACGCGTAGGCCACCTGCTGCGGGGAGCCCAGTCCTCGCTGACCTCGGGCTTTCACTACACGATCCGGGACTTCCGCCTGATGCTCAGCGTCACCCTGCCCGGTGACGCCCAGGACATGACCAGGCGCGAAGAGGTGATGGCCCAGCGCGAGTCCATGGCATCCACGCTGCGTTCGGCCTCCCTGCCCAACCGGGTCTGCGATGCCGCCGACCTGATCAACTGGTGCGCACTGTTCACCAACCCTGACCGCATCTCGCAGACCGACGCGCCAGACCTGCACTACGACGACGGGCGCGAACTGCGCGACCAGATCATCGACTTCGACACCATCCAGGACCCCACCCCCAGCGGCCTGCGCCTGTGGAAGGAGACCGGATCGGATGAACTGGAGGCGCGCTTTTACTCCATCAAGTCCTTCCCTGAGCGCTTCGCCCTTTGGCAGATGGGCTCGCTGATCGGCGACCTGATGCAGCCCGCCCTGCAGTACAGCGCGCCATTCTTGCTGACCATGGGCGTGCATGTGCTCGACCCCAATGCCACCAAGGCCACGGTCACCGCCAACCATGTGCGCGCCACGCAAAACGCCAAGAGCAAGATGGCCGACGTGATGCCGGACGTGGGCAAGAAGCTGCAGGACTGGACGGCCGCCGCGCAGGCCATCGACACCGGCGGCAGCCTGGTAAGCCTCTACCACCAGTTGGCCATCTTCTCGCCACCGCGCAAGGCCGTGGCGGCCCACGAAGCGGCCAACGCCATCTGGCGTGGCCGGGGCTTTCAGCTCAATGCCGACGTGTACATGCACCGCCAGGCGCTGCTGGCCAGCCTGCCCATGACCCTCACGCCACGCTTTCATAGCGACCTGGCCAAGATGCGTCGCGTCTCGCGCAAGACCATGGCCAACGCCATCCACCTGGCTCCCCTGATCGCCGAGTGGCGCGGCACACGCACACCTGCCCTGGTGTTCGGCGGGCGCCGTGGGCAGCTGATGACCCTGGACATCTTCGACAACGACCTGGGCAACTACAACTTCGCGATCATCGGCGCACCGGGCTCGGGCAAGTCCGTGCTGATGAACGAGATGGCCTGGTCCTACCGGGCCATCGACGCCAAGGTCTGGATGCTGGACCTGGGCCGCTCTTTCGAGAAGCTGTGCCGCAAGGCCAAGGGCACCTACATCGAGTTCCGCCCCGATGTGGACATCTGCCTGAACCCATTCACCAACATCGTTGACATCCACGAGGACATCGACATGCTGGTGCCGGCCATCTCCAAGATGTGCTCCATGCAGCACACGCTGGAAGAGGTGCAGTACAAGGCCATCTCGGCCATGGTGCTCAAGCTGTTCGCCGAGCACGGCAACGACCTGACCATCACGGCCCTGCGCGAGGCCTTCAAGACCGGCAACATCGAAGCCCTTGGCCTGGTCAACGACCAGCGCATCAAGGACCTGGCCGTGATGCTCAACCCCTACACCCGGGGCGGCCAGTACGAGCGCTTCTTCGAGGGGCCCAGCAACGTCGATTTCAGCAACGATTTCATCGTCATCGAAAACGAGGAACTCAAGCGCCGCCCCGACCTGCACGCCGTTGTGAACATCCTGCTGCTGCACCAGATCACCGGCGAGATGTACCTCAGCCGCAACCGGCGCAAGGTGCTGTTCATTGACGAGCTCAAGCAGCAACTCGGCGACATCGGTGCCGATGACCCCGTCAAGGCCGCCGTGATCGAGGAAGCGGCCCGGCGCGCCCGCAAATACGGCGGAGCCTTGGGCACGGCAACCCAGAGCGCCGACGACTTCTATGGCTCGGCCCAGATGGAAGCTGCGTTCAACTGCTCGGACTGGGTGTTCCTGCTGCGCCAGAAGCCCGAATCCATCGAGATGCTGGACCGCAAGGGCAGGCTGACCATGGACGAGCCCAAGAAGCGCTTGTTGAACTCGCTCAGGACCGAGGCGGGCGTGTACTCCGAGCTGTACATCTCCTCCCCGGTGGGCGAAGGGGTGGCGCGCAACATCCTGGATCCGGCCACGCACCTGCTGTTTTCCAACAAGCTGGAGGACAACGCGCCCATCGACGAGCTGCGCGCGCAAGGTCTGAGCATCGATGCAGCCATCACCGAACTGCTGCGGCGCCGGGGGCACACCGTATGAAAGCGATCAGCCTCATCCCTGCCCTGGTGCAGTCGCTGCTCACCCTGATCGTGGTCGCTGCCGCCTTGCTGCTCTATGACCGCACTGTGGTGCGCCCAGCGCTGCGCATCGGCATGGTCGATGTGGCCGAGGTGTACCGGCAAAAGGAAGCCGAGTTCACGCAACTGCTCACCAAGGCCGGCTCGGAAGACGATCGGCAAAACGCCATGCTGATGGCGCGCACCTTCGCCCAACGCCTGCCCATTGCGCTGGAGGAATTGCCCCGCGACTGCGCATGCCTGGTGGTACTCAAAGGCGCTGTGGCCGGGCCCACACCGCACACCGTGGACTTGACCGCTCAGTTGCGCCAGAAAGTGGGGATGCCATGACCTTGCAGATCGTCCGCATCCCGCCGCCCGTGCCCTGGCATGTGCGCAGCTATCGCCAAGCCCGGCAATCCTTTTGCGACCAACTGGCCCACATGCGTCGCCGCTGGTATCTCTACCTTCCGGTGTTCGCCATCTGGGCGCTGGCCTACGTCCGGTTGTTCCTGGATCCCACCCCACGCCTGCCCATTGTCTTCAACTGGACGCCCAGCCTGCCCTACCGTGTCGCCTATCGCGTGAGCTGGAAACAGACTGTTCCGCCCGCCTTGCACCGTGGTGACTACATCCTGTTCGCCTTCGCTGGCGATGCACAGCAGCACTACCCGGGCCTGCGCGGTCAGCCCTTCTTCAAGATGGTCAGGGGCCTGCCCGGTGACACCATCACCGTCCAAGACCGCATGGTGTTGATCAACGGCGAGTCGGTGGGGCATGCCAAGGCTCAGACCTTCGACCACCGTGGGCTCGATCCCATTCAGCCCACGGTGATCCCACCGGGCAGCTACTACGTCCAGGGCAGCAGCCCCGACAGCTTTGACTCGCGCTACCGCAGCAGCGGTCTGGTCCGCGCCGAGCAGGTCATCGGGCTCGTGCGGCCCCTGTTCTGAGGAACATGACATGCAAGCCTGTCCATGCCACCTCCAGCAACACCGCAAGTGCCGCAATGGCCGCAATGACGTGCGCCACTCGGCGCCTCGCTTGATCCTGTGCATCTGGATCGCTGGTTTGGCATCTGCAGCCCACGCTCAGGCCCAGACCACGCCCAAGCGGCCGGCCCAGCAACTGGCCGAAAGTCGCGCCCACAGCAGCCCAGTCACTCAAAGCGCCAGCACGCCTGCGTCCACGCCAGACGATGTGCCTCTGGAGGACTACCTGGCACTGCTGGCGCAAATCTCGCCTGCCGCGCGCGACGGCGCTCAAGCCTACTTGCGTGCGTTCGCGCAACGCTGCGGGCGGCCCCTCACCGCGCTGGCGTTGCGCAAGGCCATTGCCCAGGGCAGCGGTGACCCGGTCCTCATGGGCATGGTCAGCGCCAGCCACCCCAGCCAACTGGCGCAGCGTGATGCCCTGCTGAGCCAACTCGCTCAACGCATCCGTTGCGACGCTCGGGGTCAGCCATGAAGCCCAAGAGCCCACAGTTGATGGTGATGGCCTGCCTGCTGACCATGGCATGCACAGGTGCGGGCTCATGCGCTTGGGGCGTGGACCTGGGCAGCATCGGTCCGACCTATCCGATCAGCGAAGCCAACCTGCTGGAGTTCATTGCGCAACGCCTGCGAGAAAAGCAAGCCAATGGCGAACTGGCTCGACTGCAGGACCAAGCCCGTGAGCGCGGCATTCAGGCCGTGCGCCAGCCACAGCCTGTGGCCGGGCTGCGCACCACGCAACAGCCGCGCACCTTCTACTTCGACCCCAGCTTCACGCTGGATCGCAACATCCTGGATCCCCAGGGGCACCTGATGTTTGCCGCTGGCTCGCGCCACAACCCGCTGGACGTGGTGTCCCTGTCCAGACACCTGCTGTTCTTCGACGCCCGTGATGCACGGCAGGTGAGCCGCGCTCGGGAGTTGATCCAGCGCTACCAGGGCCAGCTCAAGGCGATCCTGACAGCTGGCTCCTACCTGGACCTGATGAAAGCCTGGCGCACGCCGGTTTACTACGACCAGCAAGGTGTGCTGACCCGGCGCCTGGGCATCGCACAGGTGCCCGCTCTGGTCTCGCAGGAAGGCAAGCGCCTGCGCGTGGATGAGTTGGAGGTGACACCATGACCCGATCCACCCCAAAAGCAAGATGGCGTCAATCGTGGGATCACATCGCGGCGATCCTGTTGATTTGCTTGCTGGCCATGACCAGCCAGCACAGCCACGCGGCGGGCATCGCCACCTGCACAGGCAAGTTCCCCAACCCCGTCACCGACATCTGCTGGAGCTGCATCCTGCCCATCAGCCTGGGCAGCATCCCCATCGCCAACTTCGGCGGCCAGGAAGACATTGCCAACCCAGGCAGCCCTGTGTGCAGTTGCGGCGTGAACCCGGTCATCGGTCTGTCTATCGGCTTTTGGGAACCGGCTCGCCATGTCGAAGTCGTGCGCAAGCCGTTCTGCCTGACCTCACTGGGCGGCATCGACCTGAACCCGGGCCTGCCCGCCCCGGAAGCCGCCCGCTTCACCCACGCTGAAGGCGACGGCGATGGCGGCAGTTTCTACCAGGCCCATTTCTACGTGAACCCGATGCTGTACTGGCTGGAGGTCGTGACCGACTTTCCCTGCCTGGAAAAGGGCAGCTTCGATCTGGCCTATCTCACCGAGGTCGATCCGCTGTGGAACGACGACGAGTTGACCCTGATCCTCAACCCGGATGCGGTGTTGTTCGCCAACCCCATCGCGATTGCCGCCTGCGCCGCCGATTGCGTGGCCGCCTCACAGGGCTTTGGCATCAAGGAATTGTTCTGGTGCGCAGGATGCCAGGGCGGCATCTACCCGCTGGATGGCCAAGTGCCCTACCACTTGGGCGGTGTTCGCACGGCCGTTCTGCTGGCCCAGCGCCTGACCACCAAGATGCACCGCGAGTTGATCGCCTGGGGATGGCATGGCACGCCCGGCCTGTGTGGCCCCTACTTCGAGCCCGTCATGGACAAGACGGCCTACAAGACACAACTCACCTACCCCATCCCCAACACCGAAAAGGACGGCGGCAGGTGCTGCCAGCCTTTCGGGCGCAGCACCGTGATCTGGGGGGCCGGCAAGGAATACCCGGTGCGCGGCGAAGACTTCGCCTTCATGTTGTTTCGCAAAAGGAACTGCTGTGTCGGCTTCTGACTTCCATCAACCTTCACGCTGGGGCTTCGGTCTTGGCCTGTCCATGCTGCTTGCGCTGCACGCGCAGGCCCAGACCACGCCGGTCATCACCGAAGCAGACATGGCTCGGGCCAGGCGCGCGCAACCCACCATCACGGAGCAGGACATCGAGCGCGCGCAGAAAGCGCACGGCGTGCCCAGCGCCGCTGACTTGGAACGTGTGCCCAACACAGCGGGACCTCGAATTGACGCGCTACCGAAGCCTCAAGTCAAAGCGCCTGTGGACCTCGAAGCGCTGTCCAAAGCCTACGCCCTGCAGATGAAAACCGCCCAGCCCCCCGGCACCGGGGTGGGCAAGGACATGAGTGGTGGCCCGATCCTGATGGTGTTCATCAGCCTGTCGATGCCCGAGGCCACGCTCAAGAGACTGGTCAGCCAAGCGGCACGTGCCAAGGCATCCCTGCTGATCAGAGGCCTGCTAAATGGCTCCCTGCGCGACACCGTTGCGCGAACACAGGCATTGTTGGCAGGTCAGTCGGTGGCCTTCCAGATCGACCCGCAAGCTTTCGAGCGCTACGCCATCACACAGGTACCCAGTTTTGTGCTGGTGCGTGAGGGCGCTGACGGCACGCCCTGTGGTGATGGTGGTCGAGGCAGTTGTGCGCCGCCCAATGACCATGTCCGCCTGGCCGGAGACGTGAGCCTGGACTACGCCTTGGGCCACATTCAGCACCGCACACCCCGCTTCAGCAAGGATGTCGGCGCCTTCATCCAACGGCTAAAGGGTTAGGGATCGTCATGCTGCGCCGACTCGTCACCTGCTTCACCCTCTGGTGCTTCGTCACGGCGCAGACGATGGCACTGGCTGGGCCACACGAAGAAGGCACCGCCGCCGGTCAAGCGGCCAACCCGGTGATTCGGGGCACGGTCAGCACCCCCAATGCAACGGCCAATGTGCCGGGATACACCCGCACGCCCGCTGAGGCGGCCTACTACGGCCAACCTAGCTTGTCAGGCCCGGCCAACGCGCGCCTCACTGCCTGCACCAGCACGCCCGATGACCCGGTGTGCCAGGCCCAACGCGGCGCGCTCAACTCGGCCAACACGCCACGCCCTGCCATTTCGCCCTACGACCCCGCAGTCATGGGCGCGCGGGACATCGCCGCAAACCCGTCTCTCGCCCTTGGCAGCCTCTCCTCCTACTACAGCGGCTGCGCCACCGCCGACGTCACCACACCAGCAGGCGCGGTCACCAAACAGTGCCAACGCTACAACGGTGTGGGCAACTACGCCACCCGGCGGGATCTGACGGTGCAAGTCGAACTCGTCCCCAGTTGCACAGCTGGCGACTGGTTTGCGCATGGTCAAGCCAATCGCAACGGTGCCGACTACATGGTGGCCGAGGCCCAGTGCCGCATCCGCACCGACCAGTTGCAACAATTTCGCTTCTATGCGGCAGGTGGCAACGGCGCCTGCATCGGGTGGCAAAACCTCGAACTGCCCAGCACGCCAGCTACGCAACCCGCGTTCGTCACCGACCTCTCACCACACTGGGGTGGCCATTGCTGGCGCCCCTTCAAGGTGGTCATGATGCCTGGATCCGGCTGTTCATCTGGCCAGTGCAACTACAACTTCCAGTTCGGCACGCCGGTCTATGCCTGCCCGACCGGCACCGTGCGCGGCGACCAGTTGCAGGCCTACTGGTCCAGCCGCGTTCAATCTTCGGGGCCGGCTGATCGCTGCTTCACGCTCACCATGCCCCGCCCCCGCATGGGCTGTGACAGCGGCCCCTCTATCGTGGTCAGCCGCACAGAGACCCGCTGCGCTCAGGATGCGGGCGCGGCCAGCCTGGTCGGCGCTTCTGGCTGGAGCATCCCCTTGTCTTTCCAGCAGCCCACCATGAACCACATCGAAACCGATGTCTGGGATGACAAGAGCGCCCCACTCGAAGCAGGCGGACGCTGCACCGTCACCACAGCCGACAGGTGCGTGGATGGCCCCGCCACCAAGGTGATCGATGGCCGAGTCGTCACCCGCGCTTGTTGGTCCTACGAGCGCACCCTGTCTTGCACATCCGGTGCCCCCACAGACGAATGCGCCCCCTTGCTGAGCCAAGGCTGCACGCTGGGAAGCAGCACATGCAAGCAAACCAACGCTGCCACAGGCATGTGCGAGGTCTACCAGGACAGCTACACCTGCCCGGCCAGCGCCCAAACGATCACGACAGCAACCAACTGCCCATCCAATGTCTTTTGTCTGGGTGACAGTTGCTTCAACACGAGCTACACGAACGACGCGGACTTTGCCCGCTCCATGTCGATGCTGGAAGCCGCCCGAGAAGCCGGTGTGTACCTGGACACCAAGCTGATGCAGGTTTTCAAGGGCGAAGGCAACCACTGCCGAGACCGGCTGTTCAAAGATTGTTGCGACTCGGACAGCGCTGGCGCTGGGATGAGCAACCAGAGCACCTTCGGTGTGGGCTCACGCCTGGTCTACGACGTGCTGATGAACTCCGAGAACCGGGAGTTCATCTACCAGGGCATGTCCGCACTGCTCACCAGCGGCGGCTTCAGCGGCTCCTTCACCAGTTACGGCGTCACCGTGGCCGTCAACGGCACCGCTCTGCCCGCCGGATCGTCGGTGCTCTATGCAGGCGACAGCATGGTGGTCGCGTTCGACCCCTGGTCGCTGGCCATCGCTGTGTTGATCTACATCGTCATGTCGATGATGTCCTGCAATGAAGAAGAGGGCAAGCTGGCCATGAGAGAAGGCGCGGGGCTGTGCCACGCCACGGGGTCATGGTGCTCATCGTGTCTTCGCGTTCTTGGTGCCTGCGTGTCGTGCCTGGAGCACACCACAGGCAAATGCTGCTTCAACAGCAAACTCGCCCGGATAGTCAATGAGCAGGGGCGCATGCAGATTGGCAAGGGCTGGGGCAGCGGCCAGAACCCGGACTGCTCGGGCTTCACCATCCCTCAGCTGCAAAGCCTGGACTTCGCAGCGATGGACCTCACCGAGTTCTACGCCTCCATCGTGCCCAACATCCCGAACCTGGGTGCCATCCAAAGCGGCAACAGCGCCAAGGTGCCCAACTGTTACTACGGACAGGGGCGTTGCCAATGACACAGCATCTCAGGACACCGATCAAGTTCAATGCCATCACGGCGATGGCGATGGCATTTGCATTGACTTGCCAAGCACAAACACAAACGCAAACGCCTGAGCGATCGCCCGATCCGTTCGTCGGTCGCATGCCTGTCAAGGACGCCAGGGTGCTGATGGTGATGGCACTGCAAGCGCCAGACGGACAGGCGCACGGCACGCTGACAGGCGAATCTGCCGACGCCATCAGCCAGCGCTTCAAGGCCAACACCCCCATCTCCATCGACGTCACCACCGACAAGCGCTACCGCCAGCCTGGTTGCAGCCGCCTGAAGGTGACCTTCTGGCAAGACGGTGTCTGGTTGCCTGGTGCCCAGGCCCCTCGCAAACAATCCATCGAGTTCGGGATCAACTACTGCCTCGATGGCTTGCCGCCCAAGTCGCTGCAATGAGGAGATTGACATGCCTCGCCCATCTCGCCCGTCATGGGCGTCTCGCTCAGGTCTTTTCAGACTCCTTGCCAGCATAGCCCTCCTCGCCTTCGCTTGCCTCAACGCAGCGCCCGAGGCACAAGCGCAAGCCTCGTCCAAGCTGGACGAGCCCATTGCCGCGCCTTACTGGTCAGATGCATGGCGAGGATGGCACTTCTACGAAGACCCCGAACCCGAGGTACGCGACACACCTGAGGCTCAACCCAAGACTCCCGCCCTGCCACCGCCCACGTCACCAGCGGCCCCGACACCATCAACCCGCCCGGCCAGAGCGCCAGAGTTGGTCGAATTCGAGCGACTGCAAAAGGCTGTCGAGTCCTACCGCAACATTGCGATCATGCGGCCGACCGAGGCCAATGTGCGCCGCTACATGGAACTGGAGGCCAAGGTTGTGGCCAGAGCGTCCTACTTCGCCGACGTCGCCCAGCGCGTCGCCTGGGCCACACCGGAGCTGGACCCCACCGTACATGGCCGCCCAGTCAACGCCAAGGCGCTGGAGGTGTTCGACCGGGACCAGTTGCTCAGCCGTTCCCAGTCCATCACCTCACAGGGCAAGGACCACGTCCTGTTCTTCTTCTTCCGCAGTGACTGCCCGTACTGCCACGCCTTCGCCCCCACGCTGACGGCCTTCGAGGCGCGCCACGGCATCAAGGTGGTGGCCATCAGCGTGGATGGCGGCCCCATGCCTGGCTTTGCAGATGCCCGAGCCGACAACGGCATCGCCAACACCCTGAAGGTCACCCAGGTACCAGCGGTGTTTCTCGCCCAGCCCTACACCGGGCAAATCACACCCATTGGCTTTGGCGTGCTGTCCGAATCCGAATTGCTGGAGCGCATCACCACGGTGAGCACACCTGCTGCCCAGGCCATGTTGCCCAGCGTGAACAGGCAAGTCGTTCTTCAATAGGAGCAGATCATGATTCAGACACCCACGCCGACGGCACCGCTCTGGAGACGATTAGTCGCCACCCTGATGGCCGTGCTGGTCATCGCATCGCCGCTGCCTCTGCACGCCGGGGACCTCAATGCCGAAGTGAACAGCATGTTCAACAACCTGGGGGCCATTGGCAACTACACCGCACCTGGCGCCTTCCGTGGTCAGACCATGAACACCTACACCGGCGGCAGTTTGTTCATGCGCTCCCCCAACAAGGTTTACCAACTCGCCGCCATTCAGTTCCCCAGCGCCAAGGCGGGCTGCGGTGGCATCGATGTGTTCGGCGGATCGTTCTCGCACATCTCGGCCACCGAGTTCAAGAACATGCTCAAGAACATCACCGCGGCCCTACCGGGCATCGCCTTTCAACTTGCACTGGAAGCCGTCTCACCACTCCTGGGTGGCTTGAGCAAATGGGCCAAGGGTCTGGAGACCTGGATCAACAACGCCCGCATCAACTCCTGCGAAACAGCCAAAGCCATCGTCAGCACGGCGGCCGAGGCCACGGGCTACAGCTCGCAGGAGACCTGCGCTGACCTCGCCATCGAGATGGGCATGGAAAGCGACCGTGACGCGGCACGCAGGCGTTGCGCTTCCGACCGGCCCAGCATCCTCGCTTCGGCCCGCACCTCAGGCGATGCCAACGTGCGCAACAAGGCGCCCTTCGTGGGAAACCTGACCTGGAAGGCCCTGAAGTACACCGGGGTCTCCCTGGACGATCAGGAGCGTGAACTGATCATGAGCATGGTGGGCACCGTCATCTACCACCCGGAAGAAGCCGCCCGCGACCCGGAACCCATCGCCGCAACACTCACCTCGATCAGCCAGTTGCTCTATGGGCAAAGTGCTGGCGCTGGCGTGAACGTCACCCAGCACCTGCTCAAGTGCAATGACTACGTGAACTGTGATGCCGTGACCCTCAACACCACCTACACACACACGCCATTCACCGCCAAAGTCGAGGCACTGATGCGCTCCATCGCGGAAAAAATCGCCACCCGGACCGCCATTCCCAACAACTCGGCAGAAGTCGGTTTCGTCAACCAGACCACCGAGCCGGTCTACAAAATGCTGTCGGTGGGCGCGACCATCCCAGGATCGGGCCTGGCAGACAGCCTCATCGCCCAATACCGCGACGTGATCGCAGCGGACTATGCCTATGTGTTCCTGGAGCGCAATCTGCGCGTCGGCTTGGCTGCGCTCGACAAGGACTATCAACTGCAAAAGACACAGCGCGAACAGGCGGTCCAGATTCGTCAACGCGCCCTGGTCATGCTGCAGCAACTCTCTCAAGAGAAGAACCTCCTGTATCAGAAGGTCGGCTCTTACCGGGCAGTTTCCAGCCACCTGGAACAGTTGGAGCGGCAATTGCGATCCAGCATGCCGCAGCACGTGATGGACATGCTTGGGCAGCAGGCTGCTTACATGGCTCGTTGACCTTCACCGACCACAGGGGATGCCATGTGGGAGATCTACGCTTACCAGAACGCGGACAGCCTGTTCGGCGTTTTCAATGCAGCAGCGGCCATCCACGCCTCGGGCGACTACATGTCGGCCGTTGCCGCCGTGGCTTTCTGCGGCTTCGTGGCCGCCCTGATCGCCTACGCCTTTGCCCCTGAGAAGCTGCAAGGCTGGAAGTGGCTGGGCACAGTGCTGCTGGTGTTCTCCATCCTGATCCTGCCCAGGGCCACCGTGGGCATCGTGGACAAGACAGGCGGAGCCCCGGTCAAGGTCGTGGCCAACGTGCCCTTCGGCATGGTCATGCTCGGCAGCATCACCAGCACCATTGGCCACACCCTGACAAGCCTGTTCGAAACCGCCTTCCAGACCATGCCCGGCCCAGGCGCCTTGCCCAGCGAACTCACCTACGAGAAGAACGGTCTGATGTTTGGCAACCGGCTGATCAGGAGCACCAGCAAGGTGACGTTCCAGGATCCCAACTTCCGCACCGACCTGATCAACTTCATCCACAACTGCACGATGTATGACCTCATCGACGGAACGATTGGTCCTGCCGTGTTCTCGACATCCGCAGATGTCTGGCCCCTCATGGCCACGCCCAATCCTGCGCGCTTCAGCACGGTCACCAGCGCTGCGGGCATCGATGTGGACACCTGCCCCAACATCTACACAAACCTCAATGGCCGACTGCCAGCGCAGATCAACCAGATTCAGGGTCGCCTGGCCTTCGAGTTGAACCCCACCCTGCCTGGTGCCGCAGCCGCAGCCGTCATCGCCAACCAGATTCAGCAGGCGTACATCAAGAACAACATCGCCGATGCGGCCACCACCGCTGCCGACCTGATCCGCCAAAGTGCCATGCTCAATGCGATCAACGACACCAGCACCATCGTCGGACAGAAGGTCAACGACCCAGCGGCCATGGTGCTGGCCGTTGGCCGAGCACAAGCCGTCGCTCAGCAGAACGCCGCGTGGATCAACAACGGCAAGGTGGCCGAGCAAGCCCTGCCCGTGTTCCGCAACGTCATTGAAGCGCTCACCTACGCAATGTTCCCCTTGATGGTGCTGCTCTTGCAGCTGACCAGCGGGCGCGACACGATGCTGGCCTTCAAAGGCTACGCCGCCATCCTGATCTGGATCCAACTGTGGCCCCCGCTGTACGCGGTGTTGAACTACATGGCGTCCATCTACGCGGCCTACGATCTGGCTGCGGCTTCAGACATCGGCTCGGGCACCAAGGCCCTGTCTTTGCGAACCGCCTCGACGATCTATTCGGGCGCCATCTCAGGTGAGGCTGTTGTGGGCTACCTTGCAATCAGCATTCCTGTCATTGCCTGGGCGGCTTTGAAGAAGATGGAGGGTGTCGGGACCGCCCTGGTGGGTGGCTTGTCCGGCCTGCAAAGCATGCTGACCGGCAGCACAGCGTCTGCTGCCACCGGCAACATGAACATGGGCAATGTCACCATGGACCAGGCACAACTGGCACCTAACCGAACCTCGGCGTTCATGAGCAGTTGGCAAAGCGACTTGAGTGGTAACACCTTTTCGTCGAACAGCCTGACTGGGAGAACTGCCGTCAGCCTGTTGCGCAACCAGGGGTTTGCTTCGCGGGTGGTATCCATGCGGGTGTCTGAACAGGATGTGTCTGATGCGAGCAGGCAGGTCACTGCGGCACGCAGCGAAGCCTTGGCTGCCAGTTCGGATCGCTCCGCAGCCCTCTCCGAAGCATTCACGCGAGGACTGAGCAGCCTTCGCTCTGGCCGCAGCAGCAGCGGATCCACGTCCAGCAGCTTCGAGCAATTTGGAGAAACACTCAATCGCCTGGACCAGATCTCCAAGGGCATCGCCGACAGCACAGGGCTTTCACAGTCTCAGGTAGCGCGCATCGCATTTGGTGCGTCTGGACATGTGGGCGTTGACGGGCGCTTCGCTGGCGCAAAAGCCAATGCCAGCGCTGACAAGAGCTACCTGTCGGGCCTATCCGCCGATGAACGCAAGGTGCTGAGCAGTTTGACCAGCGAGCAAATAGCCGACTTCAAGCAATTCGGTGACCGAGTCTCCCGAGATTCGAGCTTCATCAACACCATCAGCAGCGACTCCCGAGAGGCCCGGGACACTGCATCCAGGCTCATGAACACGGCCACGCGATCTGAACGTGCGGAGGCGAGCCTTGCTGAACGCACCGCACTGTCAGAGCGCCTAACCTCCGCGTATGAAAAGGGCGAAACCATCTCCATCGACCTTGCGCAGGATCCACACAACCTGGAAATGTTCACTCGCTATGCAGAACAATACGGGGGCGACAGCAAAGCGGCTCAGGCCTTGATGGCCTCAGAACTGGCAAGGCAGTCACTCAAGCCCAATCGGGTGTTCTCCGATGGCACAGCATTGCCATCTTCGTTTGAGGACGTTCAAGTTCAACACCGACAAGAAAAGGCCGACACGGCGTTGAATCCGGCGCTCGATGATCGCCATCGAAGCAATGATCGACAGGTGTCTCGCTTCGGCAAGTCTGCGCGTGCAGGCCAACCAGCCCCCGCCCCTGAGCCCTCATCGACAAGACAAGAGGTTCAGGCCAGAGGCACAGAGGTTCGATCACAGGCAAAGGCGGATCAAACCGGTTTCGATGCCAAGGCAGAGATTGTCAAGAACGAAGATGGAACTCTGGCATCCAAAAGATCGTTGCTAAAGCGGTCTGGCAAGCAAGTCGTCAAGGACGCTGGAGCAACCACCGAAAACGCCGCAGACGTTGTGAAAGATCTTCTCAAAAAATAGTCAGGCCGAATCATCATGCGTGCCGTTCGCGTTCAAGTCTCTTTCTGGTGGTTTCATGAAAGGCGGATGCCCTTTGTCGCGCCAGTAATTTGCAGCTAGATCCTCCGACGTCACTCCCATCCCAGGGATCGGATCGGCGTCCCGCTTTGAGTTCCGCCCCCTTCCGCCAACGCGAGTCAATGCACCACCAAGAGCCGCGCCAAAGAGCATCCCGATACAGCTCATGACCACCATCGTTCCCCAATCATCCATTGCGGCGGAAAACAGGCCAACCAGACCACCTAAAGCGATGAAGCCGAAGAAGATTGGTTTCTGCATGTTGGCACCTCACACCGATCAGCCTAACGACACTCAATTGCGCTTGCAACCCCGATAGCCACTTGGCTGCATACGACCCAATCCAGTCTGTCGAGGAGTTGAGAAGCAGTCGCTGCCGACGGCGGCGACCGATGAAGATGCCCTGCGTTTCGGTGCCAGTCAGCGTCTTGCGGCCCGCGCGGACGAGCCTTTATCGGTGGGGATGCACCACAGATTCCACCCACCTGAAGTCTCACTTGGCACCCCCGCTGGCCTTCGACACATACAGCGACAGAGCCTCAATCTCTGCATCGGTGAGCTTGTCCTTGTACGAAGGCATCTGGCCCAGCCCGTTGCGCAGCGCCTTCGCCACGCGCGCAGCGTCGGGCTTCAACTCGTCCAGCACCGGGCCGACGGCGCCCTCGGCGCCCGCGGCCTGCAAGGTGTGGCAAACGGCGCACGACGGGACGACGCCTTGCAGGAACAGCTTCTTCCCTAGCGCGAGTTGCGCCCTGTCGTCGGCCGCCAGCGCGGGTAGAACGGGCAGCGCCAAGCCGGCGACGAGCACCGACGCGACCCTCATTGCATGCAACATGAAGCGCTGCTGGATGGTGCTGCGCATGATCAGGCCACCGTCACTTTCACGGCGTGGTCGGCCCAGCTCGTGTTGTTGTAGCCGCCGGCGTTTTCCATCCGCTGTTCGGGCTGCACGTTGCCTGCCGTGTCGGTGGCGCGGCTGGCCAGCGTGTGGCTGCCGGCCGGCAGCCTGGCCGGCAGCACGAACTGGCGCCAGGCATAGCGGCCAAGGTCGGGCCCGGTGAGCCGCGCGTCGTTCCAGGTCTTGCCGCCGTCCAGCGACACCTCGACGCGCTTGATGCCGTTCAGCCCGCCGAAGGCCACGCCTTGCACCTGCACCAGGCCGGCCCTCACGCCAGCTGCGTCGGGTGCGGGCGAGTTGATCCACGACTTGACCGTCATCTCCTGCACCGACGGCTGGCTGGGTTCGCCCTTGCCGCCCGGCGGCGAGATGCGGTAGCCGTGCGACATGATCTTCGCCTCGGTTTCCTTGGCCGTGAAGGCCAGGCGCTTGATGTACTTGATGTTGTTCACGCCGGTGTAGCCGGGCACGATCAGGCGCAGCGGCCCGCCGTGGGCCAGCGAGATCGGCACGCCGTTCATCTCCCAGGCCAGCAGCGCGTCGGCCATCGCGGCGGCCGGCACCGAGCGCTCGACGATGATGCTCAGCGGGTCCAGGCCTTCGGGCAGCTTCTCGCCGCCGGTGCCGGTCAGGTAACCGGCGCCCGGCACGACGCCGCCCAGCGCTTCGGCCACCACGCGCACCGGAACGCCGGTCCACATCACGCAACCCGCCGCGCCCACCTGCCAGGGTGTGCCACTGGGCTTGCTGGGGAAGTAGCCGCGACCATTGCCCGAGCACTGCAGCACCATCGCGGTCGTCTCCACGCCCATCGTCTTCAGCTCGCGCAGCGTCAGCATGCGCGGCGCCTTCACGCCTTCGATGGCCACCTGCCAGGCGTCGCGGTCGGCGACGATGGACGCGTCGGGCGCCGGCAGGTTGTTGCGGATGTAGAGCTGCTCGGCCGGCGTGATGACCCCGCTGCCGAAGGCTGCGCGCTTGGTCTCGATGGTGGTGCTGCTGTGCACGATGACGCTGGCCGGGTCTTTCCACGCCACGTAGGCGGGCAGCGGCTTGGGCGTGGCGCTGGCCACTGGGGTTTCGCCAGCCGCGGCGGCACCGCGCGTGAAAGTGGCCAGGCCGGCCGCGGCCAGGGCGCTGGCGCTGCCGGCCAGCATCTGGCGCCGCGGCAGCGAGTTCAAGGTCTTGTTCATCGGGTCTCCTTGGGGGTCGGTGTGGAATTCGGTGGGGACATGTCGGTGGCTGGACCGAACTGGCTTTGCGCCACGGCCAGGGCCTGCTTCTTCTGCGCCACCAGCACCAGCGGCTTGCCGTCGCGCGAGGTGATGACTTTCCAGTGCACGTTGCCCCACCAGCCGCTGCCCTCCGTCAGCGCCACCGCCTTGTCGAAGGCGAACACGGTGACCATGCCGCCCTTCTCGAAGAAGGTGGTGAGGTGGTAGACGAGGTGGCCGTCGATGTCGCAAGGCCGCATCAGCTGCGGGAAGCCGGGCACCACCTGTTGGCCGGCCAGCCCCAGGTGCTGCAGCAAGGGCGCGCTGGCCATGAAGGTGCCGCGCAGCGTGCGCTCGAAGTATTCGTGTTCGATGGCGCCGCGCACGAGTTCTGGCGGGCGCATGGCCAGCGCGCCCTTGCTGCAGCACCTGGGGCTGGCCGGCCAACAGGTGGTGCCCGGCTTCCCGC
>NZ_JAIZVX010000191.1 GCF_021768455.1 Aquabacterium sp.
TCTGATTTAAAAGGGAAATTTGGTTCGCGTCGGCCGGAAAGCCGCGTCAGTACTGGATGGACCTACCGTCGAAAATTGCACGGCAATCAAACAGACCCCGATGAGTGCACTATTTCGATAAAGGAGTCGTTTTACATAGGTCGATGAAGCGCGTTGCGGCATCGCCTACTGTCATTTCTCAAATCTGACTATGGGGCTTGGGGCGAAGGGCGGCACTGACTAGGCTTAGAACAGCTACCAACTAGCCGCGCGGCCGCGATGCACAAAGAATGGTAACTGAGCCGTGAGTGCGGTGGGCGCCCGCATTTATTTCCAAACCCTACAGATACATCGATCTTCGACTTCAACCGGGCAGATAGGGGTCGTCTCAGAAAACGGAAAATAAAGCACGCTAAGCGTGCGTGGAGGCTGGCACCCAGCGGTACAGCGTCGGAATGGACACGCCGAGGTTCTTGGCCACGTCCTTGGGCGGCACCCCGCTGGCCAGCAGCTTCTTGGCCGACTCGATCTTGCTGTCGGTCATCTTCGGCTTGCGGCCGCCTTTGCGGCCGAGCTGCTTGGCGACTTCCAGCCCGGCGCGGGTGCGCTCGACGGTCAGCTCGCGCTCCATTTCGGCAAGGCTCGCCATGACGTGGAAGAAGAACCGCCCGGATGGTGTGCCGGTGTCGATGGAGTCGGTGAGGCTCCTGAACTGGACACCGTGCTTGTGCAGCTCGCCGACCAGATCGACCAGTTGCTTGACCGACCGGCCCAGCCGGTCGAGCTTCCAGACGACCAAAGTATCGCCTTCGCGCAGCATTTCGAGCGTCTTGGCCAAGCCAGGCCGGTCTGCCCGCGTGCCACTCACCTTGTCCTCGAAGACCTTTTTACATCCGGCCTTGCTCAAGGCTTCGCGTTGCAGCTCCAGGTTCTGATCCTGCGTCGAGACGCGCGCATAGCCAATCAACATGGCTTGTCTCGCGCCCGGTCGATGCGTTCCTGCATCGCCTGCATCACTTCTTCGTGGGTGTACGATCTGGCGTTGGCGTCGGTGGCTTGCCGCAGGGCTTCCTCAACCTCGCGCGTCATCCGCTCGTAATCCTCCGGCCACAGCGCTTGCTCCATGCGCAGCGACGCCTGACCCAGCAGGTGCAGCAGGCTGAACAGCCGCATGTCGTTGGTGGCGACGATGCGCTCCCGAATCTGCTCCTGAATAGCTTCGCTAGCCCGATGCGCTTGTGGTGTGGCAGTCCCCTCGTAGTCAGCGGGGAATTCCGCTTCCTCGGCAATCCTTGCCCAGGCGCTGGCCAGCGCCTCGATGGTTGACGTGCTCATTTCCGCCGCTCCTGTGCTCTTTGGCGAATCAACCGGCCAAGGGGCCTCGACGCGAAAACCAGCAGCATCACGCCTATCGGATACCAGGTCGAGAAGACCACCAAGGCATCGAAGGCTGGCCGTCCGGTGTTGGTAGGCAGTACGGCGGTCACAGCCATCAACCCGCCGACCGTCCAGATGATGCGCCACACGTAGGGCATCACGCGGGGCACGTAGCCGTCATCGAAAGCGGTCTGGTAGTAGCGGCGCAGGCCGCGCTCGGCAAGCGCCTGGCGCTGCCGCTCCGACAGCGCATCCGTCCGGCCATACCAGCGCCGGAATGGTGGACAGCGCAGCAGCAAAGGGGTGAAGAGGATCATCACCGCCACGATCGCGACACCCCACGCCATGACGGCGCCGGCATCGGGCCGCTTGGCGTTCTCGATCACGGGCGCGAAGACGCCCGGAGCACCGATCATCCAGAACAGCGCAATGTGCTGATGGAAGGAGAGCTTCATTTGCTCATCCACTTGCGCAGCAGGCGCTTTTTCAGGGAGGCGCGTTCTTGCGGGTTGCGTCCCTTGTGATTGGCGATGCGATCCGCCGTGGCGGCCTGGCGCTTGACGGGCCAGTAGGAGCGGCCATCCTTGCCCATCGACCAGACGCTGCTGGCCTGGTTTTCCAGCAGGGGCAGATGGGCGCTCAGGGCTTCGGGCGACGCGCTGGTCAGCGCCGTGCGCTCACGGGTGCGCCAGCGCTGATGCCAGAGCTTCTTGTCCTCGCGCTCGCTGCCGCAGGTCGTGTGCCCGACGATGGGTGTTTTGCGGCGGCTGCGGCTCATAACGTAGTGGTCTCCAAGAACATTCAGGACTGATCCCAGGCGTCGATGGTCAAGACCTGATCGGCAGGACAGGCGGCTACGCGGTCGGGAACTGGATGGTGTTCAGTCTCATGCCGACCCCATTCGATTGATCGCGTCGCTTGCGGCACGCTGCGACGCAAGGAGGTTTGCGACCTGGTTTAGCAGCCGTGTCCGCTGCATGTCTGTTACCTATCTCCCCGACCGCTCATTGGACCAACTCCAGAGATTGGGCTCTATCGCTCAGCCAATACGAAACCGGCATTGGCTGATGCCACAACCGAGACGAACACAAATGGCTCGGTACCTGTATTTCGCGCCCCGTGCACTTGGCCCGGTCTTGCCACGGCTATCTCACCTTCCCTGAGGGCACGAACAATCCCATTGCCCTGAAAGTAATCAGCCATTCCCGACAAAACAGTCCACGTGTCTTGGCCGTGAGGATGAATGTGAGCCGCAATTTCCTGCCCGGGATGGACATGCCAAACCACGATAATTGAGTCTCGGGTTTCAAGCACAACGGAACGAATAGGCTCGCCTTCGGACGGCTGAACATACTCGGCTACAGAAAATATTCTCGATTCAACAGTCATCGGAGATCCCTCTTTCACAGTGCCCCCAGACAGGCTGGATATGAGTTCTAACTCGAATTTGAACGGGAGGCTGGTCGTGCGGTCGTGCAGTTGCCGATGAGCGTGTCGGCTGCTGCCTCCTTGCCCACCAGCGAACTCACGTCCGTTGCGGCCATCCAGAAGGTCTTGCCCGAGCGCGGCTCATAGGTCGCGGGATCGAACACGCCAGAGGGGCCGAACATCGGCGGCTTGATTGGTCATGGCTCCATGCCTTTGTCGTTACGGTCTTCATCGTCGGCATCCTGACGCACGGCGGGCAATTGCTGGAGCAACGCCGGCAGCCATTTCTGTACCGTCTCCCACACCACATCGAGGTTGATGTCGAAATAGCCGTGAGCCATGCGATTACGCATATTGCGCATGCTGCGCCACGGCACGTCGGCATGCGCCTGGGTGAACTCGACGTAGCCATCCATCACCTTTGTGGCCGCCTCGCCGATGACGATCAGGCTCATGATGACGGCCTGCTGGGTGCGCTTGTCGGCCAAGAAGTCGTCCTTGGCCATCCCTTCCACGAAGCTGCGCGCATCGGTTGCGGCCTGCTGAATGTGGTCGAGGTAATCGGGCAGGCGGTTCTCGCTCATATCGGTTGCGCCTCCGCGAGCACCTTGGCCCGGAACTTCGGCGGCAGGTCGCCGGGAGTCAGCAGATCGACGTCAACGCCGAGCAGCGATTTCAGTTCTTCTTCCAAATCGCCCAAGTCCAACAACGTGGCACCGGGCAGCGCATCGACCAACAGGTCGAGGTCGCTGCCATCCCGGTCGGTGCCATGCAGCACCGAGCCGAAGACGCGCGGGTTCGCGGCGCGAAAGCGGCCTACCGCTTCACGCACTGCGCTTCGCTTCATGTCAAGCACAACAGACGGTCGCATGGGCATCCTTTCTTATCGAAACTCGTTGAGATGATATGCAATCAAGAATAGAATTTCAAGAACTATTTTCGAGAATCGCAATGCCTTGATTCCCGTGCCGCGCCGTGTCGTTTTCAGAAGGCGACTGCATGAAATATCAGGAGTCGGCTGCACTGCCAGAACTGGCCGCCTGCAAGGCAGCGTAGAGAGCGGTTTTTCCTACCTTGAGGCGTGCGGCGGCCTCGCGGACATTCAAGCCGTTGGCGACAAGCTCCCGCGCTCGTTGCAACTTGTCGGCAGTGACAACCGGCTTGCGTCCGCCTTTGCGCCCGCGTGCGGCGGCAGCGGTCAACCCGGCCTTGGTGCGCTCGCGGATCAGGTCGCGCTCGAACTGGCCCAGCGCACCGAACACATGGAAGATGAGCCGCCCGCCCGGCGTGGTGGTGTCGATGTTTTCAGTCAACGAGCGGAAGCCGACGCCCCGTGCTTCCAGCTTGCCGACCGTCTCAATCAGGTGCGGAACGGAGCGGCCAAGCCGATCCAGCCGCCAGACGACCAGCACATCGCCATCGCGCAGATAAGCCAGCGCATCGGCCAAGCCGGGCCGGTCTGCCTTGGCCCCGGATGCCGTGTCCTCGAAAACCCGTTCGCAGCCTGCATTGCGCAGCGCATCCGTCTGCAAGGCGGTGTCCTGTTCCGCCGTCGATACCCGCGCATAGCCGATGAGTGCCATTTCCGCCCATTTGTCCGTTATACCGTCCGCCTATCTTATTGTCCGTCATCCCGTTGCGAAAGATGTTTTCGGACAGGCGTCCGGTTTGGCCGCCTAATGATCGTTTGACGGACAAGGCGGCTGGCGTCAGCCGAAAAGCTCGCTGTGCGAGCCAAGCCGCGCCAGGCGCAGGATGTCGGGATCGGACTTGCGGTAGATCAGCAGCAGGTCGGGCTTGATGTGGCATTCACGGTAGCCCGCCCAATCGCCGGAAAGGTCGTGATCGCGGTAGCGCGCATCGAGGGGCTGATCGGTCGCCAGCGCGACCAATACCGGCTTGAGCGCGTCATCGAGCGTGGCGCGGTGCTGGCCCTTGGCCTCGCGCTTGTAATCGCGTTTGAACGCGGAGGAACGGTCAATCGTCCGCATGCAAATCCGCCATCAGATCGTCCACGCTGGTGAACTTCTTGCCCTTGCCCGCTTCCAGTTCGGCAATGGCCTTCTTGGTGGTGGCATTGGGCACCTTCACATCGAAGGGCAGGCGGTGTTCGTCGGCGATGCGCAGCATCAGCAGGCGGATGGCGTCGGAAATCGACAACCCCATTGCTTCGAGCGCGCTGGCGGCACGCTCCTTGGTGTTGGTGTCGATGCGGGCGCGGACGTAGGTGTCGGCAGTGGTACTCATGGTAATTCTCCGGGAACGATTCAGATACTCACATTGTAGTCACAATGCGACCACATAACAAGGCCGCATCGTGCAGGGGAGTTCTGAGCAATTCCGGCCCCCTTGCGGTACTTCGTGCATAGGACTGCTGACACGGCCCGTTCAGAAGTCGGCTGCACACCGGTCGGCCTGCCCCGCGAACTGGTGCAGTCGTCTTCTGAAAATGACACGCCGGTTGCCTTGGCGGGCTTGTCACAAACCTACGTTTTCAAGAAGAAGGAAACCGCATGCCCCGCCGTTCGATCCTCTCCGCCGCCGAGCGCGAAAGCCTGCTGGCGTTGCCGGACACCAAGGATGAGTTGATCCGTCACTACACGTTCAGCGAAAGCGACCTCTCCATCATCCGGCAGCGGCGCGGCCCGGCCAATCGGCTGGGCTTCGCGGTGCAGCTCTGCTACCTGCGCTTTCCCGGCGTCATCCTTGGCGCTGATGAGCCACCGTTCCCGCCATTGCTGAGACTGGTCGCCAACCAGCTCAAGGTCGGCATCGAAAGCTGGGACGAGTACGGGCAGCGTGAGCAGACCCGACGCGAGCACCTGGTCGAGCTGCAAACGGTGTTCGGCTTCCAGCCGTTCACGATTGGCCACTACCGGCAGGCTGTCCAGTTGCTGACCGAGCTGGCCATGCAAACCGACAAGGGCATCGTGCTGGCCAGAGCCTTGATCGAGCACCTGCGGCGGCAGTCGGTCATTGTGCCCGCCCTCAACGCCGTCGAGCGGGCGAGCGCCGAAGCGATTACCCGCGCCAACCGGCGTCTCTACGACGCCTTGGCTGAGCCGCTGACGGACGTGCATCGCCGTCGCCTCGACGATCTGCTCAAGCGCCGCGACAACGGCAAGACGACGTGGCTGGCCTGGCTGCGGCAATCCCCGGTCAAACCGAACTCGCGGCACATGCTGGAACACATCGAACGCCTCAAGGCGTGGCAGGCGCTCGACCTGCCCTCCGGCATCGAGCGGCTGGTTCACCAGAACCGGCTGCTCAAGATCGCCCGCGAGGGCGGCCAGATGACGCCCGCCGACCTGGCGAAGTTCGAGCCGCAGCGGCGTTACGCGACCCTGGTGGCGCTCGCCATCGAGGGCATGGCCACCGTCACCGACGAAATCATCGACCTGCATGACCGCATCCTGGGCAAGCTGTTCAATGCCGCCAAGAACAAGCATCAGCAGCAGTTCCAGGCATCCGGCAAGGCGATCAATGCCAAGGTGCGGCTGTTCGGGCGCATCGGCCAGGCGCTGATCGAGGCCAAGCAAGCGGGCCGCGATCCGTTCGCCGCCATCGAGGCCGTCATGTCCTGGGATGCTTTCGCCGAGAGCGTCACCGAAGCGCAGCGGCTCGCGCAACCCGAGGACTTCGATTTCCTGCACCGCATCGGCGAGAGCTACGCCACGCTGCG
>NZ_JAIZVX010000061.1 GCF_021768455.1 Aquabacterium sp.
CCCGAACAGCGGCTGCAGCGCGGGCCACTGCTGCACGGCCAGCGGCCCGAAGGCCACGACCAGCAGGGCCAGGCCCATCACCAGGCAGGGCAGGTTCCAGCGCTCGTGGCGACGGTAGAAGGACTGGCCACGCACCTCGGCATCGGCTCGGTCGATCTCGGCCTCGCCCACCACCTGCCGGGTGAGCAACTGGTTGATGGCCACCGGTGGCGAGAGGTAGCCCAGCTCGAAGGCGACCAGCACCATCATCCAGAAATGCACGGGGTGGATGCCGTTGGCGATGGCCATGGGCGCCAGCGTGCTGGACACCAGCAGCACCGCACCCAGGGGCTCCATCACCATGCCCAGCACCACCTTGACCACGACCAGGAAGCCCATGGCCAGCCACACATTGGGGAAGACCTGTGGCGCCAGGCTCATCAGCTCGGCCCGCTCCACCACGCCGCTGACCAACTGGGTGAAGACCATCAGGCTGATGTAGGCTCCGACGTGCTCAACGGTCTCGGTGGTGGCGCGGTGGATGGCCGCGCCCGCCCGGGGTTCGCGTTGCACGGCATGGCCCAGGTCGGCCGGGGTGACGCCCGCCAGCCCGCCCGGGTGCCGGCGCGCCAGCAAGGCCCGGTCGAGCACCACGATGGCCAGGGTGAGGATGGGCAGGATGCTGGGCGCCGAGATCTCGTTGAAAGGGGTGTCGAGCCCATGCCGATAGACCAGCACGATGAGCGCCACCACCGCCCCATAGGGCAGCAGCTTGCCCGCCTCGCGCAGCATGGCGGGCGCGGCCTCCCGCGGCGATGCGAGGGGGGGGCGCGGCTCGTCCGCGCGGCGCAGCAGCAGGGAGGCGGCGAAGAACATGGTCGAGGTCAGCAGGAAGACGTAGCCGCCCCAATGGAACAGCTGCGCCGTGGTGACCTGCAGGTTGAGCGCCGCGATGCCCACCACCAGCAGGCTGGGGCTGAGCACCACGCCCAGCGAGCCCGACATGGCCGAGGCGGCCAGTGCATAGGACCGACCGCCCCCCACCGCGCGCACCTCGTGGTACACGATGGCGCCGGCCGCGATCACGAAAACGCTGGAGACGCCCGCATAGGCCGTGGGCAGCCCCGCCAGCAGCAGGATCAGGTAGGTCAGCACCTGGGGCGAGAGGCGCCAGGGCCGCAGCGTGTTGAGGAACAGGTCGACCAGGCGGCTCTGCTTGAACAGCATGCCGGCCCAGATGTGCAGGGCCAGGGCCAGCGGCAGGCTGACGATGTCGACCACCTTGTTGGCGTAGATGGCCGGGCCAGCCTGGTGGCCCTGCGCAAAGAAATAAAGGCAGGCCAACAGGGCCATGCTGGCCACCAGGGGCACGCACTGCAGCGCCGCAAGCCAGCTGCCCGAGCCGGTCTCGGCAGACTGGGCGGACACGGGCGGACGCCACAGCCGCCAGGCCGACACCCCGGTGAGCACCGCAAACATCAGGATCCACATCTGGTGGACACGGGGGTCGTCCATGGCCGCGCCCGATGCGCTGGCGATCTCGAGGTAGCGCCAGGCTGACCACAGCATCATCCCATGCGCCAGCACGAGGCTGAGCGACTGCACCGTGTGGTCGCGCGCGGTGCGCGGCGGGCGCAGGCTGATGTGGTGAAAGCCCCAGGTCGTGTAGGCCGCCGTGACCAGCAGCAGGGTCAGCAGGATGAGCGCACGGTTGTGCGCGCCGAAGTTGAAGAGCACGAAGAAGCTGGTCTCCATCGTGCGGTAGGCCTGCACGGCCGGTGTGATGTGGGCCAGCACCTGGGCGTGCTGCCGGTGCTGGGCCACGCACTCGGCCAGGGTGCTGCGCACCGACTCGCGCACCGCGGTCGGGTCCAACTGCTTGCGCCCGAACAGGTCATCGGTGTCGTCATGCGGCACGGCCGAACCCTGGGCCACCTGGCGGGCCACCTCGGCCTCCACGTCCAGGCGCGGGTTGCACGAGGGATGCACCGGGTCGGCGCGCAGGTAGAAGTACTGCACCTGCTGCGCTGGGTCGGAGAACAGGGCCTCGCCCAGCTTGAGCAGCTGGCCATGCACCATCTCGCCCGTGCTGATCACCAGGATCAGGATGAGCAGGGCCAGCGTGGGGAGGTTGGCCAGCCAGTCGACCAGGGCGCGGCGCGAAGGCATGGCGCCCGAGGGCCCCACCGGCGCAGCGGTCGTCGGCATGCGGCTCAAGGCCATGTTTCGGTGGGTTGCGCGCATTCGGAGGCCGCGGGGTTCACCTCGCAGCGGATGCGCTTGATGATCTTGAGGCCGCGCTTGTCGTAGACGCCCTTCTCGGCCATCTCGATGCGGCCTTCGCGCATGAGGCCCACGTAGCGGTCGGCATCGATCTCGCTGGGGTCCATCCAGTAGCGGTCGGGAATGGTGGCGTCGGCGCGCCGGGTCAGGGCCACGACGGTGTCGAAACGCGAGAGCCAGACCTCGCGCGACTTCTGGCCGAAGCCTTCGGGGAAGCGGTCGCGCTTGAAGACCATCTGGTAGGTCAGGATGGTGACCGGGAAGCGGTGCACCGCCCCCTTGCTGCCCAGGCCCTTGTGCAGCTCCAGCGGCTTGAAGACGATGGAGGGCGCCATGATCACGTCGACGTTGCCATTGTTGAACATGGTGGCGAAGTTGGTCACGTCGGCGGCCACGGGGCGAGCGCCCACACGCTGGATCAGCTGGGACTGGGCCTTGTCGTGATCGAAGGACGCCACGCGTTTGCCGGCGGCCGCTTCGAGGTTGGCGATCTGGCGGTCGTTGACGAAGGCATAGGCCGCGCCCAGCGGGGCGATGCCACCCACTTCGTAAGGCCCTTGCACCATCAGCGATGCGGCCTTGGGCGAGGCGAAGATCTGCACGGCCTTGCGCACCACATCGATGCTGGCGGCCATGTCGAGCTTGCCCTTTTTGACCACGGTGGAGGCGCCCAGGGAATCGAGGGAGGCCGTGACCGAATTGAAGGCGCGGGTGCGCAGGGCCGTGGCCATCACGGCGTCGCACTGGCCGGTGCGAAAGTCCTCTACCGCGACGCGCTCGTCCACGTAGACCTTGAGCTCGATGTCGGCGCCATGCTTCTGCATCTCGATGGCGTAGTCCTTGGCGTTGTTGTAGCCATCGCCGGTGGTGCCGAGGATGTCGAACACACAGACCTTCTGCCTGGCCTGCGCGCCCGAGGTCACCAGAATCAAGACGGTGGCCAGGGCCACACCCCAAACGTGCTTCATGCGGATCCCGTGTGCTGAACCGGTCTGGTCAAAAATCAAAAGGGGATGCCGGCGAACCCGCACCCCCTTTCAGCTTGGCGACGCCCAGGCAGGGGCCCTGCGCCACCCGCCCCACGCCTCAGCGCTTGGCGCGCTTCGACACGGCGGCGATGCCGACCAGGCCCAGGCCCATCAGCAGGTAGGTCGAGGGTTCTGGCACCGCAGGGGTCACGGCGTTCTTGCTCGCCAGCACCGAGATGCTCGACGAGATCGAGCCGTAGTCGGTGATGGAGGCCATGGCGTTGCGGCCCGCGGTGGTCAGGCCCAGGGCGGTGGAGAAGGTCTCGAAGGCGGCCGAGGTGATGGTCAGGCCGGTCAGGGTGTTGTTGGAGGTGGTCGTGCCCTCGACGGCGGCAAACGAGGTCGCGCCGGTCAGGGTGCTGTAGTTCCACAGCAGGTAGTTGTTCAGCGTGCCCACCCCATTGCCCCCCACCAGGGTGGCATAGACGCTCTTGGTGCCCAGATCGACCTTGAGGTTGGTGATCGACAGGGAGCCACCGGTGGTGGTGAAGCCATCGGCCTCGGAGGTCAGGAGGGCGCCGCCCTGGGTGCCCACGCTGGCGATCGAAACGGTGCTGCCATCGAACGAGCCGCTCAGGCTGGTGACGGGGGCCGCGGCCGTGATGGCGGTGTAGGCGGTGCCCTTGGCGTTGAGTTTGGAGGTCACGACGGCCGGGGCGGCCGATTCGACCACCACGCCCCCGGCGTTCAGGGCGCCAATGAGGGTGGAGGAGAACACCAGGTTGCCCGAACCGCTCAGGTTGGACACGGTCCAACCCTGGTCGGACACGGAAGAACCGGTGCTCAGGGTCAGTGCGGCGGCATGGGCCGAACCTGCCATGACGAAAGCGGCCAGAGCCAGGGATTTCAGAACGAGTTTCATGGGGCCTCTCCAGGGATGGGTTGAGTGAGCTGCGCAGAACTGTTTGGATATAACGCGCTGCGTGCCGTTGGAGAGAATTTAAGTTTCAGCCCCAGGCCCACCGGATGGGGCAAACCCGCCTCCCCCCGCATCCGAGGGAACAAAAAAGTCACACGCGGATCAGGACCCCGAGCGTCCCAGGCTCAGCCCTCGCCACCGGCCTGCTGCAGGCGCCACATCTGGGCGTAACGGCCCTCCTGCGCCAGCAGTTGCGGGTGGGTGCCGCGCTCGATGATGCGGCCCTGCTCCATCACCAGGATCTCGTGGGCGTGCACGATGGTGGAAAGCCGGTGGGCGATCACCAGCACCGTCTTGCCCTGGGCCACGGCGGCCAGTTCGCCCTGGATGGCGCGCTCGTTGGCCGAGTCGAGTGCCGAGGTGGCCTCGTCGAACACCAGGATGGGCGGGTCTTTCAGCAGCGTGCGGGCGATGGCCACGCGCTGCTTTTCGCCCCCCGAGAGCTTGAGCCCGCGCTCACCGACCATGGTCTCGTAGCCCTTGGGCGTGCCCTGGATGAAGTCGTGGATGCGCGCGGCCTGGGCGGCCTGCACCACCTCATCGTGTGTGGCCTCGGGGCGGCCATAGGCGATGTTGTAGGCCACGGTGTCGTTGAAGAGCACGGTGTCCTGCGGGACGATGCCGATGTGGCGTCGCAGGCTGTCCTGCGTCAGGCTGCGCACGTCGTGGCCGTTGACGGTGATGCGCCCGCCCTGCACGTCGTAGAAGCGGTAGAGCAGGCGTGCCAGCGTCGATTTGCCCGACCCCGATGGCCCGACCACGGCGACGGTCTGCCCCGCCGGGATCTCGAAACTCAGGTCGTGCAGGATGGGCCGGCTGGGGTCGTAGGCAAACTGCACATGGTCGAACCGGACCGAAGGCGGGCCCTTGACCATGAGCGGCCTGGCGTCGGTCGCGTCGGCGATTTCGCGTTCGCGCTCGATCAGGGTGAACATCTTGTCGAGGTCGGTCAGCGACTGCTTGATCTCGCGGTAGATCACGCCCAGGAAGTTCAGCGGAATGTAGAGCTGGATCATGAAGGCATTGACCATGACCAGATCCCCCACCGTCATGTGCCCCTCGACCACCCCCTGGGTGGCCCGCCACAGCATCACGATCAGGCCGGTGGCGATGATGGTCTGCTGGCCGGCATTGAGCAGCGACAGCGTCTGCTGCGTGCGCACGGCCACACGGCGCAGGCGCTCCAGGGCCTCGTCATAGCGCCGGGTTTCGAAGGCCTCGTTGTTGAAGTACTTGACGGTCTCGTAGTTCAGCAGCGCGTCGATGGCACGGCTGTGGGCCCTGGAGTCCAGCTCGTTCATCTCGCGCCGGAACTGCGTGCGCCAGTGCGTGACCGACACCGTGAAAGCCACGTACATCACAAGGGCCGTCAGGGTGATCCAGGCGAAGACCACATCGAACTTCGTGGCCAGCAGGGTGAGCACCAGCACCACCTCGATCAGCGTGGGGATGATGCTGTAGAGCGAGTACGAGATCAGCGAGTTCACGGCGCGGGTGCCGCGCTCGATGTCGCGCGTCATGCCACCGGTCTGGCGCTCCAGGTGAAAACGCAGGCTGAGCGCATGCAGGTGGGCAAAGACCTTGAGCGAAATGCTGCGCGAGGCCCCCTCGGTGGCCTTGGCAAACACCAGCTCACGCAGCTCGGTGAACAGCGAGGTGGACAGGCGCAACAGCCCGTAGCCCAGCAGCAGGCCTGCCGGCACCACCAGCATGGCCTGGGCCGTGTTGGGCTGGGGCGCCAGGCGGTCGACCAGGGTCTTGAGCAGCAGGGGCACGCCCACATTGGCCAGCTTGGCGCCGACCATGAAGGACAAGGCCAGGATCACCCGCCACTTGTAGGCCCAGAGGTAGGGCCACAGGGCGACCAGGGTGTCGCGCTCGGAACGGCGCGGGCCTGTGGCGGAAGGCTGGTTTTCTGCAGCGGGAACGTGTGCGGTGCGGCGCATTCTGGAACAATGCCTTCTCTGATTCAAGCACCGATTGTCGACCGGATTGCCCATGACCCTCACGCCCTCGCCCCAGACCCTGCTGACCCCGCCTGAGCTGCACCCCGAGATGGAGCTGGTCATGCGCGTCATGCCCATGCCCAAGGACGCCAACGGCAACGGCGACATCTTCGGTGGCTGGATCATGGCGCAGGTGGACCTGGCGGCCTGCGTGCTGCCCATGCGCATCTCCAAAGGCCGGGTGGCCACGGTGGCGGTCAACGAGTTCGTGTTCCGCAGCGCGGTGTCGGTGGGCGACCTGCTGAGCCTGTACGCCCGCGTCGAGCGCATCGGCACGACCTCGATCACGGTGCACGTGGAGGTCTGGGCCGAGCGTCGCCCGGCCGATCCGCTGCTGGTCAAGGTCACCGAGGCCAAGGTCACCTACGTGGCCATTGACCGCGAAGGCCAGCCCCGGCCGGTGTTGAGCGCCTGAGCGGCACACGGCGGCTTGCGGCCCGTCAAGTCTGTCGCGGGCAGACATGGTTTTGTCGCATCCCGCACCGCCCTGAGGTCCGGGAGGCCTTGCCACGTGTGCGACCATCGCGGGATGGACGCCTTGACCTCAACCTCTCTCGATCAGGTCCCCGCCGCCTTGCAGCGCCAGGGCTGGGCCGTGATCAACGCCCCCCTGCTGCTGGACTGGGTCCACGCCGACGCCGCCACCGCCGAAACCGTTCACGGCAGCTGGAACGACCTGCCGCCCGACACCCACCTGCGTGACGGCGGCCACTACCGCTTTCGCCGCCACAGCTGCTATGTGCTGGACAACGCCAGCGGCGCGCTCACGCTCACGCCGCACCGCGCCCACTGGCAGCCCGTGACCTACAACGCCCTGCACGGAGGCTTCGAGCGCTGGTTCGAACCCATCGATGCGGCCGTGACCGGGCACCCCATGTGGCAGGCCCTGCTGCGCCAGATGGGCCAGATGCTGGCGGGCGTGAAGGCCACGCCCAGCTGGTTCATCGAGGCTCACCAGTTCCGCGTCGACACCACGGGCGGCATCGGCCGGCCCACGCCCGAAGGCGCCCACCGCGATGGCGTCGATTTCGTGGCCGTGCTCATGCTCGATCGCCACGCCATCAAGGGCGGCGAAACCCGCGTCTTCGAGGCCGATGGCCCGCATGGCGTGCGCTTCACGCTCACCGAGCCCTGGAGCACCCTGCTGATCGACGATGAACGCGTGATCCACGAATCCACCCCGATCCAGCCCCTGGGCGAACACGGCTGGCGAGACACCCTGGTGCTGACCTTCCGCCAGGGCGGCTTCCAGGGTCCGGCCTGAGGCCTCCGCCTCCGGTCGCCCCCGGTCAGCGACCGCTCACTGGCGGCAGTCGTTGTCCGACTTGATGCGGGTGGCCACCAGGCGGCGGTTGCTGTCGTAGGTGGTGCCGCGCACCTCGACGCAGGCGTCGGTGGCCAGCGTCAGGCCGCTGTCGACCGCGCTGCTGGTGTAGGCCACGTTCACGCCGCGCACGGTGAAGCTGCTGTCCGACACCAGGTTGGCCACCAGGCCGTGCAGCTCGACTTCGCGCTGCTCGATCTCTTCGTCGTCCTCGACCTTGACCTCGCTGGCCACCAGCACCCCGGCACTCATCTGGCCCTTGACCTCGACCCGCGAGCCCACCGTCACGGTGCCGGTGACCGTGGCCCGGCTGGTGTCGACGGTCACACCGTTGACCACGATCTGGTTGGTGCCGGTGGCGATGACGTCGCCCTCGAGGCGCGCCTCGCGGCTGTCGGTGGCCAGCACACTGCGCACCTGGACGCGGGTGGCCGTCCAGCTGCCGCCCGACTGCGTGGTGCCCAGCCAGACGCGCACCACCGCGCCCACGCGCAGGCCATCCGGCACGCTGGCGCTGCCCAGATCGACGTTGACGCTGCCGCCCTGCCCCATCGTGAAGGTGCGCCCGCTCACCGACGTGACGATGCCCGTGACCTTGTAGTCCGAGACCGGGGTCGTGCCAGTGTCGATCACCTCGATCAGCGTGGCCGTGAGGGCCGAGGCGGCCTGCACCAGGGCGTGCACCTCGATCACATCGCCCACGGCAATGCTGGCGGGCAGCACGGTCTTGCTGTCGATGGCGATGCGCTGGCCCAGCACGGTGACGCTGGCCGGGCGGCCATTGGCGTCCAGCGTGCCCACGGCGGAGACCGGCCCCAGCATGGCGCTGCCGTAGCGCACGGTGGTGGCCGTGGCCGCGTCGGTGCCGCTGCTGCCCGCCGTCACCGCGCCGCCACTGACCTCCACCAGCATGCCCAGCTTGAGCAGGCTGCTGCCCGAGGTGGTGGTGACGCCGTCGTCGCGGACCACGGTGGTGCCGCTGTCGCTCACGGTGTAGCGGATGCTGTTGACGATGATGGAGCCCAGGCCCGAAATCGGTCCGTTGGAATAGGAGCCCGTGCCACCACTGCCCACGCCATTGCCGGCCGTGCTCGTGCCCCCGCCGCCACAGGCGCTGAGTCCGATGAGGGTGGCCACCAGCAGGGCGCCGGCACGTTGAAGGGGTCTCAGCATGTCATGTCCTTTTGCGAGGCTTGCGCACCGGCACGGCCTCGTCGTGGTCGGGGGACGATGGCGGGGCATCGTCGGCATGGAAGGTGAACAGGCCCATGCGCACGCGGCGGCGCGCGGTCTCAGGCTGGGTCGCGTCGGCCTCGATGCGAGACTCCAGCAAGGGCACGGCCTCGGCCAGCAGGGTCTTCCAGTGCCGGCGCGCCAGCACCCGCAGCTGTTCAACGGATTCCGCCGACAGGCCTTCCGCGAAAACGGCCTGTTCGAAGTGCACAGGCTCGTCGCTCAGCACATTGCTGACCGCGGCCTGGAGGTGATCGCCCGTGTTGCTGCCCAGGAAGGCCAGCATGCGCTGCGTGTCGCCATGAGGGGTGAAGCCATCTTCGACCAGGCTGACGGTGTCGCTGGCCTCGTCCCAGCGGGCGAGCTTGAGGCGGCAGAGTTCATCGAGCAGGCTGCGGGGGTGCACGTCCTGGGTCACGGAGCGGGCCAGGGCCTCGAAGCTGGGGGCCTCGCCATGGCGCGGCAGGCTGCGGGGCTTGCCCTTGAGGCGCAGGCTGCGGTCGGAGAGCCAGCGCGTGAAAAGCTGGGACACCAGCGAGGCCGCCTCCGGCCGGGGCGCGCCGGTGTCGGCCTGGGTCAGGCGGGTGACCTCGCGGCGGTTGATGCCCGTGGCCGTGCTGATGCGGCTGACCAGGCGGTGGGCGGGCAGGCCCTGCGCCAGCTGCGCCTCCTGGGCGGCCCGCACAAAAGCCTGTTTGAGCGACTCCTCGGTGGCGGCAAAGGTCAGGCCCTTGGCCACGGCCAGGCGCGCCAGGGGCATGAGCACCGACTGGAGCGCGTCCAGCAGGGCGTCCTGGTCAGACGGGGCGGTTGACGGGAGGGTGTCGGACATGGAGCGGGGCCGCGGCCACAAGTCGGCACTGAAATGTGCCGTGCGCCCATTTTAACCAGCCCGACACACGCGGGTGAGATTTGTTCGCGCGCCCGGCCTCGCCCTCCGGTGGCCTCAGGCAAAGCGCAGCAAGGCCGCCCGGTTGAGGGCGAAGCGGTGGCGACGCGGCAGGGGCGTGAGCGCCTCCAGCTGACGCAGTCGCGACATCGCACGCGAGACCGACTCCATCGCCAGATCGTTGATGTCGGCCATGTCGTTCAGCGTGGGCAGCACCAGCTCGGTGGCCTCGGGCCCGGCCAGCATCAGGATGAGGCGCGAGACGCGCTGCTCGGCCAGGCCGCTGCGCAGGGCGAGCAACTCGCCGGTGCGCTGCTGCACGCGCAGCAGGCCCTGCAGCATGACCTCGGTGGCGGCCGGCCCGGCCCCGGGCGTCCAGGGCATGAGCAGGCTGGGCACCAAGGCCCAGGCCGTGCCGCCATATCGCCCCATGGTGGCGACCTCGCAGCCCACCAGGTCATCGGGCAGCAGCAGGCCCGCCAGGCGAGGCCCGGCGGGGCCCTCCTGGTCAAGGCGCATCACGCCCTCCAGCACGCGCCACACCGTGCCGCGGGCACCGGCCTGGTAGAGCGGCGTCTTGGCGGGCAGGCGGAGGCAGCCGTCCACCGGCACGCCCACGCTCGGTGACGACACGGAGGAGATCGGACTTGGCGGGTTCACACCCCCACCTTAGCGGGGCGACCCACACGGGCCTTGACGCCCGTCAAGCTCGCACCGGGCGGGCCCAGCGACTCAGGCGCGGCGCCAGTCCTTGTGCAGCAGGTGGCGGCTGAAATCCTGGGCCACCACCACACGGTCCCGGCCGGTGCGCTTGGCCGCGTACAGGCCCTCGTCGGCACGGCCGAGCAGATCGGCCCAGTCCTCGTCGTCGTGGCTGCGGGCCAGGCCAATGCTGACCGTCACGCCCTGCGGGCCATCGAGCGTCTCGCATCGGATCTGGCCGATGACCTGGCGCAGGCGGTCGGCCACGAGGTGGGCATCGTCCAGGTCGGTGCTGGCCAGCACCACGAGGAACTCCTCGCCGCCGATGCGCCCCACGCGGTCGCCATCGCGCAGGTGGCCTCGCAGGGCCTGCCCCACCTTGACCAGCACCTCGTCGCCGATGGCATGGCCAAAACGGTCGTTGATGGACTTGAAGTGGTCGACGTCGCACATCAGCAGGCACAGGGGCTGGCGAGCCTGACGGCGGTCGGCGTGCAGGGCGTGCAGATGGGCCAGGATGGCGCGGCGGTTCATGAGGCCGGTGAGCGCGTCCTGATCGGCCAGGTCGGACAGGCGCTGCTCCAGCGCCTTGCGCTCGGTGATGTCGAGGATGGTGCCGGCCAGGCCGCAGACCTGCCCCGACTCGTCGAGCATGGCGGCCTTGTAGAACAGCACCTGACGGCGCTCGCCCCCGGGCGGCTGCACCTCGGTTTCGTAGCGCTGCTGCCCGCCGGAGGACATCAGGGCCTCGTCGGCCTCGGCATAGACGCGGGCGAGGTCTGGCGGAGAGAGGTCGTAGACCGACAGCCCGATCAGCTCGTCGGCCCGCTTGCCCATCAACTCGGTGAAGGCGCGGTTGCAGCCCTGGTAGCGCCCGGCCCGGTCCTTGAAGAAGATCGGCGTGGGCAGCGCATCCAAAGCAGACTGAACCAGTTCGGCGGGCAGGCGGAAGTCGGACAAGAGAGGGCTCTCAGCAAAGGCGCATCCCTGCCAGCGGCAGCAGGTCGGCGTACCGCCTGACGCATCGCCAGGGCAGCCTGCCATTATCTGGCTGGCGGGGCGAAAATCTGCCAAACCCCGCACGCCATCCAGGTAAAAGTGCGCTGCAAGCGCCTCTTTCCCACCAGGTGAAAAGACCGCCGGCACCGCAGGCTGCTACCCTGGGATCCGTCCCCTGAAACCGGGCCCGATGCGCCCTCCGACACCATGTCTTCCGATCACGCCCACCCTCATGCCCACGGGGCGCACGCCTGTCAGGCCGACCATGCCCACCCTGAACTGAGCCACCACCACGTCTTCCACCAACCGAGCGAGGCCGCGGAACAAGGCACGCGCCTGGTGGTGTGGATCACGCTGGCGATGATGGTGATCGAGATCACGGCCGGGTGGCTCAGCCACTCGATGGCGCTGCTGGCCGACGGCTGGCACATGAGCTCGCACGCGGTGGCGATTGGCCTGAGCGCCCTGGCGTATGCGGCGTCGCGGCGCTATGCCCACGATGCGCGCTTCACCTTCGGAACCTGGAAGGTCGAGATCCTGGGGGGCTTCGCCAGCGCCCTGATGCTGATGGGGGTGGCGGCGACGATGGTGTGGGGCTCGGTCGACCGGCTGCTGCACCCCGAGGCCATTGCCCACCAGGAGGCGGTGGTGGTGGCCGTGATCGGCCTGGTCGTCAACGCCGTGTGCGCCCTGATCCTGATGCGCGCCGGAGGCGGGCACGACCACCACGGGCACGGGCATTCACATGGCCATGGTCACGAACACGGTCATGCGCACGACCACGGGCACCACCACGGCCAGGAGGGCGAACACCGCGACCTCAACCTCCACTCGGCCTACATCCACGTGCTGGCCGATGCGGCCACCTCGGTGCTGGCCATCGTCGCGCTGGTGGCGGGCTGGGTGTGGGGATGGGACTGGCTGGACCCGGTCACGGGCCTGGTGGGCGCAGCCCTGGTGGCCTCCTGGGCCGTGGGCCTGCTGAAGGAAACCGGTTTGATCCTGCTGGACCGCGAGATGGACCACCCCGTGGTCGACGAGATCCGCGAGGTGATCGAGCAGGGCGCCGAGGCCGAGGCCCATGGCACCCGCATCACCGACCTGCACGTCTGGCGCGTGGGCAAGCTGGCTTATTCATGCGCCATGACGGTGGTCACGCGCGACGAGGCCCTGAGCCCCGCCCTGGTCAGGCAGCGCCTGGCCATTCACGAAGAGATCGTGCACCTCACGGTCGAGGTGCACCACCGCCACGCGCACTGAGCGCGGGCCTCAGCACTGAGAAAAATCAGGCTTGCGCTTCTGCATCACCGCGGTGATGGCCTCCTTGGCGGCCGGGCCTTGCAGCAGCTCGCCAAAGGCGCGCAATTCGGCCTGCATCACGCCGGGCAGCTTGGTGTTGCCCAGCTTCATCAGGGCCTTGGCGGCCAGCATCGAGGCGGCGGGCTTGGCAGCCAGCTTGGCGGCCTGCACCTGGGTGTAGGCATTGACCTCTTCCGGCGGCAGCACGCGGTTGACGAGGCCCATTTCCAGCGCCTCTTCGGCGTAGAACGGCTCGCCCAGCAGCAGCTTTTCGGCGGCACGCTGGTGGCCCACCAACTGGGGCAGCAGCAAGGCCGAGCCGCCTTCCGGGCACAGGCCCAGGTTCACAAAGGGCATGCTGAAGGCGGCGTTGTCACCGGCATAGACCAGGTCGCAGTGCAGCAGCAGCGTGGTGCCGATGCCCACAGCGGGGCCGCACACCGACGCCAGCAGCGGCTTGGGGAAGGTGCGCAGGGCCTCGAGGAAACGCACGACCGGCGCCGGTTCGGCCTCGGGCGAGGTGTCGGGTGGGTTGCTCAGGAAATCGAACAGGTCGTTGCCGGCGGTGAACACGGCGGTCGCGCCCTGGATCACCACCACGCGCACACCCGCGTCGCGGGCGGCCACGTTCAGGGCATTGGCCAGCGCCGAGTACATGTCGGCGGTGATGGCGTTCTTCTTGTCCAGGCGGTTGAAGGTCAGGGTCAGCACCGCGCCTTCGCAGTGGGCCAGGATGGGGTCGGACATGGGCGGTCTCCTCAGGGTCGAAGGGAGGATTGGAACAGAGTCGACGCCCTGCTCCGCATGAAAAAGCCCGCACCACGTGAGGCTGTGGGGCGGGCTGCGCAGCCAGATGTCGGCGCGAGAGGCAGGGCGGGAGGCCAGCCCCCTGCCCTGTCGGGATCACAGGCGTTCGATGATGCCGGCGGCGCCCTGACCCGTGCCGATGCACATGGTCACCATGCCGTACTTGCCGCCAGTGCGCTGCAGGCCGTGCACCACGGTGGCGGCACGGATGGCGCCGGTGGCACCCAGGGGGTGACCCAGGGCGATGGCGCCGCCCATGGGGTTGACCTTGGCGCGGTCGAGCACATGGCCCTTGGCATCGAGGTCCTTCAGCACGGCCAGCGACTGCGCGGCAAAGGCTTCGTTCAGCTCCACCCAGTCCAGGTCGGCGGCGGTGATGCCGGCCTTCTTCAGGGCCAGGGGGATGGCTTCGATCGGGCCGATGCCCATGATCTCGGGCGGCACGCCCTTGACGGCGAAGCTCACGAAACGAGCCAGGGGCTTGAGGCCGTACTTCTCGCAGGCTTCCTTCGAAGCCAGGATCAGGCAGCCGGCGCCGTCGGAGGTCTGCGAGCTGTTGCCGGCGGTGACCGAACCCTTGGCGGCGAACACCGGCTTGAGCTTGGCCAGGCCTTCCAGGGAGGTGTCGGGGCGGGCGCCTTCGTCGCGGCTGATGACCTTCTTCGAGATGGTCACTTCACCGGTTTCGAGGTTGGGCGTGCGCACTTCGACTTCGATCGGCGTGGTCTCGGCATCGAACCAGCCCGCCTGCTGGGCGGCGATGGCACGGCGGTGCGATTCCACGGCAAAGGCGTCCTGCTCTTCGCGGGTCACCTGCCACTGGGTGGCCACCTTCTCGGCGGTCATGCCCATGCCATAGGCGATGCCGACGTTCTCGTCCAGGTCCACGACCTTGGGGTTGAAGGAAGGCTTGGAGCCGCCCATGGGCACCATCGACATCGACTCCACGCCACCGGCGATCATCACGTCGGCTTCGCCCACGCGGATGCGGTCGGCGGCCATGGAGACGGCGGTGATGCCGGCTGCACAGAAGCGGTTCACGGTGGCGCCGGCCACGGTCTTGGGCAGGCCCGACAGGAGCGCGGCCACCTTGGCCACGTTCATGCCCTGCTCGCCTTCGGGCATCGCGCAGCCGATGATGGCGTCTTCGATGGCGGCCGGGTCGAGCGAAGGCACTTGCTTGAGGGCGCCCTGGATGGCGGCCACCAGCAGGTCGTCCGGGCGGGTGTTCTTGAACACACCGCGGCCAGACTTGCCGATCGGGGTACGGGTGGCGGCGACGATGTAGGCGTCTTTCAACAGGTCAGTCATTTCTTGGCTCCGGTCCGATCAGTTGCGCACGGGCTTGCCGGTCGACAGCATGCCCATGATGCGTTCTTGCGTCTTGGGGTTGTCCAGCAGGCTGCAGAAGTGCTTGCGCTCCAGGGCGTGCAGGTATTCCTCGCTCACCAGGGTGCCGCCATCGACGTCGCCGCCGGTCAGCACATCGGCGATGCAGGAGCTGATGTGGTAGTCGTGCTGCGAGATGAAACCGCCATCACGCATGTTGATCAGCGAAGACTGCAGCGTGGCCTTGACGTTGCGGCCGGCCACGGCGAACTGCTTCCTGGCCGGGGCGCGGTAGCCCGACTCGAACATGGCCTTGGCCTGGGCGATGGCGACGTAGAGCACCTCGTCCTTGTTGGCCACGATCACGTCGCTCTCGAGCAGGTAGCCGAACTTGCGGGCTTCGATGGCCGAAGTCGCCACCTTGGCCATGGCCGCGGCCTGGAAGCCTTCCTTGACGAAGCCCATGAGTTCGGCGCCGACCATGCCGGACACGCCCTTGGAGGCTTCGACCTGCTCGGCCGCACGGCGGGCCAGGTAGGCCAGGCCACCGCCACCGGGGATCAGGCCCACGCCCACTTCCACCAGGCCCACATAGGTTTCCATCGCGGCCACGCGCTTGGCGGCGTGCACGGCCAGCTCGCAACCACCGCCCAGGGCCAGGCCATGCATGGCGGCCACGGTCGGCACGTTGCTGTAGCGCAGGCTCAGCATGAAGTCCTGCAGCTGCTTCTCGAACGGGGCAATGGCCTTGCCACCGCCCTGCATGAAGGCCGGCATCATGGATTGCAGGTCGGCACCGGCCGAGAACGGGCCGTCCTGCGTCCAGATGACCATGCCCTTGTAGCCGGCTTCGGCCAACTCCAGGCCCTTGGCCAGGCCCGCGGTCACGTCGGCCGAGATGGTGTGCATCTTCGACTTGATCGAAGCGATCACGACCTCGTCGTCCAGCGTCCACAGGCGGATGGCGGCGTCTTCAAACAGGGTCTTGCCCGCGGTGGCGGCGTTCAGGGCGTCCGAGCCCAGCACGTCCTCACGGAAGGCCTGGCGCTGGTAGACCGGCAGGTTGCGGATCGGCACATAGAGGCCGGTGCGCGGCGACCACGAACCCGCGGGCGTGTGCACGCCATCGCGACCGTCGAAGACCCAGGCCGGCAGTGGCGCGCTGGAGAGGGCCTTGCCCGCGTCGATGTCGGCCTTGACCCACTCGGCCACCTGCTTCCAGCCGGCTTCCTGCCAGATTTCGAAGGGGCCTTGCTTCATGCCGAAGCCCCAGCGCATGGCGAAGTCGACCTCGCGGGCCGATTCGGCGATGGATTCGAGCGTGACGGCGGCGTAGTGGAAGGCGTTGCGCAGCAGGGCCCAGATGAACTGGGCTTGCGGGTGGGCGGACTCGCGCAGGGCCTTGACGCGCTCGGCGGCAGGCTTGCGCAGGATGTCGGTGACTTCCTTGTCGGCCTTGCCGCCAGCGGGCACGTACTCGCCGGTTTCGGGGTTGAACTGCAGGATGTCCTTGCCGACCTTCTTGAAGAAGCCGGCCTTGGTCTTCTGCCCGAAGTGGCCCAGCGCCAGCAGCTTGTCGAGCGCAGCGGGGTTGCCGAAGGCGCCGTTGAAGGGATCGTCCTTGGCGCCGTTCTGCAGCGTCTTGATGACGTGGGCCATGGTGTCCAGGCCCACCACGTCGGCGGTGCGGAAGGTGGCCGAGGAGGCGCGCCCCATCTTCTTGCCGGTCAGGTCGTCGACGATGTCGTAACCCAGACCCGAGCGCTCGACTTCGCGGAAGGTCAGCAGCATGCCGGCCACGCCCACGCGGTTGGCGATGAAGTTGGGGGTGTCATATGCGCGCACCACGCCCTTGCCGACGACCGAGGCCGAGAAGGTTTCGAGCTGGTCGACCACCTCCGGCGCGGTGAAGGCCGTGGGGATCAGTTCCAGCAGGAACATGTAGCGCGGAGGGTTGAAGAAGTGGATGCCCAGGAAGCGCGAACGCAGCTGTTCGGGCAGCACATTGGCCATGGCCGTGATCGACAGACCCGAGGTGTTTGTGGCCAGGATGGCCTTGTCGTTCACGAAGGGCGCGATCTTCTTGTAGAGGTCTTCCTTCCAGTCGAGACGCTCGGCGATGGCCTCGATGATGAGGTCGCAGCCGCGCAGTTCCTCGAGGTGCTCTTCGTAGTTGGCCTGCTGGATCAGCACGGCGTCTTCGGGCACGCCCAGAGGCGAAGGCTTCAGCTTCTTGAGGCCTTCGACCGCCTTGGTGACGATGCCGTTCTTCGGGCCTTCCTTGGCCGGCAGATCGAACAGCACCACGGGCACCTTGACGTTGACCAGATGGGCGGCAATCTGCGCCCCCATCACGCCGGCGCCGAGCACGGCCACCTTGCGGACATTGAATCGACTCATGTTCTCTCCTGGGTAGAACCCAATTGCGCAATCAATTGAAAATTGAACGGGACAGAGACGGAGGCGGCACAGCGGCCACCTCCCGGGCTCGGCACGCTGTTCAGAACAGGGCTTCGTCCATTTCCATCAGGGGCTTCAGGCCGGCCTTGGCCGTGGCCATGGCGGTCTCGACTTCGGGCACCAGCTTGGCGAAATAGAAGCGGGCCGTGGCCAGCTTGGCGACGTAGAACTTGTCGCCCGACGATTGCTTCTCGAGGGCGATCTTGGCCATGCGCGCAAAGAAGTAGGCGTAGACCATGTGGCCGACCACGCGCAGGTAGTCGACCGCGGCGGCGCCCACTTCATCGGGGTTCTGCATGCCCTTCATGCCGATTTCCATGGTGAAGGCCTGGACCTTCTTGCCCAGCTCGCCCAGGGGCACGGTGAACTCCTGCATGGCGGCGTTGTCGGCGTTGTCCTTCACGAAGGACGAGATCAGCTTGCCGAACTTGGTCAGCTTGGCGCCGGCATCGCCCAGCACCTTGCGGCCCAGCAGGTCGAGCGACTGGATGGTGTTCGTGCCTTCGTAGATCATGTTGATGCGCGCATCACGCACGAACTGCTCCATGCCCCACTCGTGGATGAAGCCATGGCCGCCGAAGACCTGCTGGCAGTGCACGGTGGACGCCCAGGCGTTGTCGGTGATGAAGGCTTTGACGATCGGGGTCAGCAGGGCGACGATGTCGTCGGACTCCTTGCGCACGGCCTCATCGGGATGGTTGTGCGACTTGTCGAGCTCGATGGCCACGAAGTAGACCAGGGCACGGGCGCCTTCGGCGTAGGCACGGGCGGTCAGCAGCATCTTGCGCACATCGGGGTGCACGATGATCGGGTCGGCGGCCAGTTCGGGGCGCTTGGCACCCGACAGGGCGCGCATCTGCACGCGGTCCTTGGCGTAGTTGACGGCGTTTTCGTAGGCCACTTGCGTGAGGCCCAGAGACTGGTTGCCCACGCCCAGGCGGGCGCCGTTCATCATCACGAACATGGCGGGCAGGCCGCGGTGGGGCTGGCCCACCAGGGTGCCCACGGCGTTGTCCAGCACCATCTGGGCCGTGGCGTTGCCGTGGATGCCCATCTTGTGCTCCAGGCCACCGCAGTAGATGCCGTTGCGCTCGCCCAGCGAGCCATCGGCGTTCACCAGGAACTTGGGCACGACGAAGAGCGAGATGCCCTTGGAGCCAGCGGGGGCGTCGGGCAGGCGGGCCAGCACCAGGTGGACGATGTTCTCGGCCATGTCGTGTTCACCGGCCGAGATGAAGATCTTGGCGCCGGAGAGCTTGTAGGTGCCATCGGCCTGGGGCTCGGCCTTGGTGCGCAGCAGGCCGAGGTCGGTGCCGCAGTGCGGTTCGGTCAGGCACATGGTGCCCGTCCACTGGCCGCTGGTCAGCTTGGGCAGGAAGGTCTTCTTCTGTTCCTCGGAGCCGTGGGCTTCCAGGCAGGCGTGGGCGCCATGGCTCAGGCCGGGGTACATGGTCCAGGCCTGGTTGGCCGAGTTCAGCATCTCGTAAATGGCCTGGTTGATGAGCAGGGGCAGGCCCTGGCCACCCCACTCGGGATCGGCGCTCAGGGCCGACCAGCCGTTTTCGGTGTACTGCTTGTAGGCTTCCTTGAAGCCATCGGGGGTCTTGACCTCGTGCGTGGTCTTGTCGAGCACGCAGCCCTGCACGTCGCCCACCAGGTTCAGCGGGGCCAGCACTTCAGAGGCGAATTTGCCGCCTTCTTCCAGCACGGCGTTCACGGTGTCGGCGTCCAGGTCCGCGTAGGCGGGGATCTTGGTCAGCTCGTCCACGCCACCCAGCAGCTCGTGGATGACGAATTGCATGTCGCGCAGTGGGGGGGTGTAGCTAGGCATCGTGAAGCTCCTCGGTCAGAAAACGTGTTGGAAGGGGAAAACCTGATCGGGCAGGCGATGGGTCAGACAGAAGCCGCGGGCGACGTGGCACCGGCGGCAGGGGGAACGGGGGGCGCGGGCAGCGGATTGGCCGCGCCCTGGGCGTAGTACTGGATGACGCGCTCGAAGGCGACGCTGGCGCGGCCGATGGCCCCGACGGAGCGCAGGAAGCGGGCGTCGTGGTGCAGGGCGAGGATGAGTCCGTGGATCTCGAACTGCATCTGCATGGGGTCGGCATCGGTGCGCAGGTGGCCCATTTCGATGGCCATGCGGATGGCGCGCACCAGAGAGCCGTGCCAGGTGACGACCATGCCGGCCAGGGCGTCGCGCACGGGGCCCGGACGGTCGTCGAACTCGACGGCACCGCTGATGTAGATGCAGCCGGAATCGATTTCGGTGGCGACCTTGGCCACCCAGTTCTCAAAGAGGGCGCGCAGGCGAGGCAGGCCACGGGGCTGGCGGATGGCGGGGTGAAAGACCTCGTCTTCGAAGCGGGCGTGGTACTCGCGGATGACGGAGATCTGCAGCTCTTCACGCGAACCGAAGTGGGCAAACACGCCCGACTTGCTCATGCCGGTGACTTCCGCCAGGGCGCCGATGGAGAGGCCTTCGATGCCCATCTGGGCGGCCAGGTTCAGGGCGGCGTCCAGGATGGCTGCGCGGGTCTGCTGCCCCTTGGGCGCACCGCGGCCGCGCTCGCGCACCGGCTCGGGGGCGTGTCTGGCGTCGGACGGGGTCAGGTCGGTCAAGGGAGGGCTCCTGCAAAATGAAACGAACGATCGTGCTAAATCGAACGACCGTGCTATTTTGCAGAAAATGATGGCGACTGTGTGAACCCGACTCAAAAAAAATTTGTGAAGCGCTCACGAACCCGGGGCAATGTCACGTCACGGCCGGATCCCATCCTAGGGTTGGCCTGCGCATTTGGGGAGAGGGCAAGCTCGGGCATTGCCCTCGGTGCTTGAGAAAGTCACACAAGCTGTCTATCCTGTTCCGATCAACCCGTTGTGGAGGATGCATGGACGTGCTGCAGCTTGACGTGTCAGGCCGTCCGCAGGCTTGGCTGTCGGCCAAGGAAGCGGCGGCCCTGTATGCCAACGACGCGATCGCGTGGACCGTGGGCGAGCCCTTCATGGTGCTGCGCGGCGGCATCCAGCGCCGCACGGGTCAGCAGTCCCGCATGGAGCTGCACCCCATCGTGGCCGTGCACGGGGCCATGCCCAGCCGGGCCTGGCGCCAGCAGCCGGCGCTGAGCAACCCCAAGCTCTTTGTGCGCGACCGCCAGGTCTGCGCCTACTGCGGCCAGCGTTTCCACCTCGAGGCGCTCACGCGCGAGCACATCGTGCCCACCTCGCGCGGCGGGCAGGACACCTGGATGAACTGCATCACGGCCTGCCGCAACTGCAATGGACGCAAGGGCAACCGCACGCTCCATGAGCTGGGCTGGCAGCTGTACTACCTGCCGTATGTGCCCAGCGTGCACGAAGACATGATCCTGCGCGGGCGGCGCATCGTGGCCGACCAGATGAGCTTCCTGCTGGCCAGCGTGCCGGCGCACAGCCGCCTGCGGGACTGAGCACCCGGCTCAGCGTGTGGCCAGGCCGCCGAAGGTGGTGGCCATGACCCACTCGATGACCTGATCGGGCGCGTGCCCGCCGGCCTTGAGCACGCCCAGCACCGGGTCGCAGGCGCGCGCGAAGAGGGTGTAGAGCACGACTTCGGCGGGCACGGCGGTCGTGATCTGGCCTTGGGACTGGGCCTCGGTGATCCAGTGGCCCAGGCGTTCGCTCACGGCCATGAGCTGGCCGAGGTAGGCCATGTCGGCCATGAGGGCGGCGCGCAGGCTGGAGTTCTGCGAGGGCAGCGAGGGCATCTCGCCATCGAGCTGCACGCGCATGGTCCAGCGCACCACGGCCTCCAGGCGGGCGAGGGGCGTGGGCAGGCCCTGGGCCTCGATGCGGTCGAGCTCGGCCTGGGCCCGGCCCAGCAGGCGCTTCATGGCGGCGGCGGCCAGGGCCTCCTTCGAATCGAAGTGCTTGTAGAGGCTGGCCTTGGCGATGCCGACCTCGCTGGCGACCTCGTCCATGGTCATGAGGTCAAAGCCCTTGCCGGCCAGCTGGCGGTTGACCGCGTCGACGATGGCGTCTTCGCGCGCCTGGCGAACCTGCTGGTTGAAGGGGAGTCGGGCCATGGCCGGATTGTAGAGAGCCTGACCCGGCCCCGGGCCGCATCGGGCCTTGTGTCAGGCGCGGCGTCAGGCTTTGTCTCAGGCCTTGCGGGGCCCGGGCACGCCGCGGTCGATCACATAACGGGCCTGGGTGTGGAAGCGCGAGTCCGGGCGCACCGGATGGGGTGTGGCACGGAAATCGACCTGCACGCGCTGCGGGGTGACGTCGAGCAGGACGTAGCCGCGCTCGTCGCTGCGGGCGTGCAGCATGTCGGGGTTGCCGCCCTTGAGCCAGTTGTTGAGCAGCTCGCTCAGACCCCGACTGGAGATGGAGCTGCCAACGATCTCGCTGGCCACGATGGGCGAGGCGGGGTCGCTGGGGTCGAGGCGGAGGTTGGCTGCCACGTGGCGGTGCACATCGCCGCCGAGGCAGACCACATCGGGCACGCGGGGCTGGGCGATGGCCTGCATGAGACGGCTGCGTGCGGCAGGGAAGGCGTCCCAGCCATCGGCATAAAGCAGGGGCCCCAGGGGCGAACGGATGGCGCCAGGGCTGACCTGGGTGCTTTGCACGATGAACTTCCAGGCGCGGGTGCTGCCGGCCAGGCCTTCGGCCAGCCAGGCCTCCTGCTCGAAGCCCAGCATGCTGCGCTCGGGCGCCTTGGCGGCTTCACAGCCCCGCAGCAGCTTGCCCCGGGCCAGGCTGTTGAAGCCCGAACAGACTGGCGCGTCGCGGAACTGCCGGGTGTCGACGGTCCAGAACTCGGCCAGCTGCCCCCACTCGTAGTGCGCGTGCATGGGCATGTGGGCGCCCGTGGGCGCGCGCCGCGGCGAGATCGGCAGGTGCTCGAAGTAGGCCTGGTAGGCGGCGGTGCGCAGCTTCAGGAAGGCCTGTACGTCGGGCAGGTCGGGGTCGCTGTCGCCGGCGTAATCGTTGACGACCTCGTGGTCGTCCCAGACCAGGAGCCAGGGGTGGGCGGCGTGGCAGGCACGCAGGTCGGCGTCAAGCTTGTAGCTGGCGTGGTGGACGCGGTAGTCGGCCAGGGTGAAGTCGGCCTCGTCGCTGGGGAAGCGGTGCGGGTGGCGGCGCACGCGGTGGTAAGCGAAGAGGTCGGTTTCGTAGAGGTAGTCGCCCACGAAGGCAACCAGGTCGACATCGGCCGCGGCGATCTCGCGGTGGGCGGCAAAGTAGCCCGCCTCGTAATGCTGGCAGGAGGCCAGGGCCAGGCGCATGCGCTGGTTGCGGGCGTCGGGGGCCGGTGCGGTGCGGGTGCGGCCCACGGGACTGGTCTGGCCGCCCGCCTCGAAACGGTAGTAATGGGTGCGACCGGGCTGCAGGCCGCTGACCTCTGCGTGGACGCTGTGGCCCCGCTCGGGGGTGGCCAGGGCGCGACCGGTGGCCACCACGCGGTCGAAGCGGGCATCGAGCGCCACCGTCCAGTGCACGGGCACGGTCTGCGCGGGCATGCCGCCGTCGGCCTGCATGGGCTGGGGCGCCAGGCGGGTCCAGATCACGACGGACTCGGGAAGGGGTTCGCCGCTGGCCACGCCCAGGGTGAAG
>NZ_JAIZVX010000285.1 GCF_021768455.1 Aquabacterium sp.
TCGCGGATGTCCTCGGTACTGGACGTTACCGTAGAGCAGGCGGGTACCGACATCGGTAAGATCGCCTCTATCTTCAAGGTGCCCATGGCGGACATCGAGCGGGCGGTATCGACCTTCAACCAGGTATCCAACAACTCCACGGCATCCGGTGAGCAACTCCTCGACGTAGTGAAGCGGATCGGCGACGCGGCGGGCTCCCTGGACCTGGCCAAGTCTACCGCCATTGCCGCCTCGGGCATCGACCTGGGCTTCTCCCCAGAAGTCGTAGGCTCGAACATGCAAAAGATCTTCTCCGAGATGTACGCGCGCGCTGAGGGGTTCCAAAAACTCCTGGGCGGCACGGTAAACGGGTGGATCGCCCGTGTACAGAGTGACGGGCTGGGCGCTCTCAAGGAATACGTCGCCGCGCTTCGTAAGCTGGCCCCCGACGTACAGCAGCAGCAGATCAAGATGCTCTCGGGCGGTGGCCGCATCAGCGCCCTCCTGACCAAGTACGTCCAGGATACTGAGGATACTATCCTCGACCGCAACTACAAGGAGGCGCTCGCCGGGTTCACCGAGGGTACTTCGGCGATTAAGGAGCAGAAGACGGTCCTTGCTACTCTGGATGCCGCCATCGACCAGGCGGGCAACAGCTTCCAGGCGCTGGGTATCAAAGCAGGGCAGGTCTTCGGTCCTCGCTTGACCGCCTACTTCAACGAGCTGAATAAACAACTCGCCAACCCGGAGATCCTCAATTTCGCTAAGGCGGTGGGCGGTGCGTTCCTTGACCTGTTCGATACAGTCGTAACGGGCGTCAAGTATATCAACAGCCTGAATCTCAATTGGTACAACTTCATCACCCTGGCCAAGGTCTTCCTCGGCTTGAAGTTGGTGCAATCAATTGCAAACATGGCCGCGAAGATCCCCCTCCTCGGCACCGCGTGGTCCAGTCTGGCGGGTAGTGCAGCCGCCGCAGGCGAGGCACAGGTGGCGGCGGGCGGTGCGGGCGCAGGTGCGTTGCAGACCCAGGTAGACCGGGTAAAGGCGCTCATCGCGCAGCACAAGGCCTACCAGACCACTCTCAAGGAAGAGGCAGCGTTCACCGCCCAGGTCGCCCAGAACGAAGCCAAGCTCGCCGCTGCCCAGGTCAAGCGGGAGAACATGCGCGGCCTGGAGAATCAGGGCAAGGTCGCCATCGTCCAAGCCGGTACCGCAGTCACCACGGCGAAGCAGGGTGTATCTACTGCGACCACCAACGCCGCAGCCGCGCAGGCCGCCGTACAGACGGAGCTAAACGCGAAACTGGAAGCAGCAGCCCTGGCCCATAGCAGCAAGATGCAGGCCATCGAATACGAGCGCATTCAGATGACCGCGCGCGCGGTCGGTGCGGGCAACGCCGCAATGGAGAAAGCAGCCCAGCTCAGCTACCAGGAGCAAATCGCCGCCGAGACCTCGCGCAATAATCGTTCGATCGCTGGGCTCAATAGTTACTACGCCCGGCGCCTGCGCATCGTCACCGAGGCAGGGGCGGCTGAAGTAGCCGCAGCCAACGCCGCGTTGATGGCTTCGTTGAGTGCATTCGATGGCGTGGCCGCAGGCGTAGGGATGACCGCTCTCCAGGCCAACTCCGCAGCGGCGGCCGCAGCCGTGGGGAAAGCCACGGTAAACCTCGACGCATCGCGCCAATCGCTTACCCTGGCCCAACGGGCTGCCGTCTTGGCTGGCGAGGG
>NZ_JAIZVX010000286.1 GCF_021768455.1 Aquabacterium sp.
GATGGTTTTAGTGTCGGAGCAAATAGTAAGTACAACGCTTCGGCACAACGGTTCATTGACTATATGTTCCGTAAAGCACCGAAGTTTATGGATATTGTGACCTATACCGGTAACGGTGCAGCAAGAACCATTGCGCATTCTTTGGGCGTAACTCCTAACCTCATAATTTTCAAACGAACTGATGGAACAGGGGGTTGGTATGCCTTTAGTGGTGGTCGAGTAGACTCGAATGTTGAATACACCATTATGGACGGTAGTGCTACGAATTCAAGTAACACTATTTGGAACTCGACCCTACCAACTGCTAGCGTATTCAGTTTGGGGAGTTTCACAGGAGCCAATACATCTGGCGCTGGTTATATTGCTTATCTGTTCGCCAACGATACAACTACTGATGGGTTAGTACGTACAGAGACATTGCTCACAGATAGTAGTGGCAATGGCACTGTAGATATTGGTTGGGAACCTCAGTTTGTAATGATGGCCAATATCTCTGCTGGATCTGATTGGATCATCGTAGATACTGCACGAGGATTCCCATCTGGGACTGGTCGAGTACACCTGTCACTTAATGCGTTTAGTGCAGTTGATGCTTCTCAACCAGATTCTATCGTCTCGCTTACCAACACTGGTTTTAAGATTACCAGTGGTTGGGCTAACGGCTACATTCTGTGGATTGCTATCCGTAAGCCAAACAAACCACCGACTACAGGTAATCAGGTCTATAACGCCATTGCTCGTACGGGTACAGGTGCAGTAGCTTCGGTTACTGGTGTTGGTTTCCCTCCTGATCTGGTCATTGGCAAGGCTCGCAGCACAACAGGAGGTGCTAACTGGACTGAGCGATTCCGGGGAGCTACTCAAGAGTTCTTATCGAGTGCTGTAAATATTGAAACCACATACGCCAATGATTTAACTGCATTTGGTCAAGATGGTTTCACCTTAGGTACAGGAGCTTCAGGTAACAAAAACACCAGTGCAGTTACTTATATTGAGCACTGCTTTAAACGAGCACCTGGTGTTTTCGATATTGTCCAAGACACAGGTACTGGTGTAGCACATACCGTAGCTCATCAATTAGGAGTAGTTCCTGAACTCATCATCCGTAAACAGCGGACGACTTCAAATGCTAATTTCTTTGTGTATGCGGCAGCATTAAATAACACTGAGTATCTAGTATTCAATAGTACGGGTGTTCGCACTACCCTAGCTACTATGTGGAATAGCACCAGTGCTACCAGTACAACTTTCTCATTGGGTACTTCTACCAATGTAAATACTTCTGGGGGTATTTACTATAATTACCTGTTTGCTAGTAAAACTGGTATTAGTAAGGTAGGTAGCTATACGGGTAATGGTGGAACTCAAACCATCAACTGTAGTTTTGCTAGTGGTGCCCGTTTTGTGATGATCAAACGAGTAGATACTGCAGGTGATTGGTTTATGTGGGATTCAGTGCGAGGCATCACAGCCAGTGCCAATGACCCACATACGTCAGCAAATACAACTGCTGCTGAGGTCACTACTGACTCTTCTGTTGAACCTAATAGTTCTGGCTTTGCAGTCGTTCAGAACACTACGACCAATATTAATGTGAGTGCTGCTACTTATTTCTATCTGGCTTTTGCTTAAAGGATCTCTATGAACCATTTTCGTATGCGTGATACCGGTGAAGTGGTATCAGAAACTCAATACCGTGAGGCACATGAGC
>NZ_JAIZVX010000062.1 GCF_021768455.1 Aquabacterium sp.
GCCGCTGGGTCAGGCCGCTGGGCATCGGGGGGCCCAGGCAGAGGCCGAGCCTCCATCGCCCAAATGGTTGGCCGACCTGTCTGGTCTGGCCCGTGACCGTTTGCAGGCGCTGGGCCTGCCGCCCACGGCCATCACCGGGGGCGAATGGTGCACCTTCAGCGCACCTTCACGGTTCTTTTCGTTCCGCAGAGACCGGGTCACCGGTCGGCAGGCTGCCTGCATCTGGGTGCGTCCCCGCTGAGGTGGTCTCGGCTGTCGTGGCGCCCTGCCTGGCTTGAGCGGCGACCCATGCTTCACGCTCGGCAGCCTCGGCCTGCAGGCGGGCCTTGCGTCGCGTCGGGGCACCCAGCAGGTACATCACCAGTGCGGTGGGGGCCACACCGTAAAACACGAAGGTGATGACGGCGCCCAGGATGGTCCCCTGCGGGTTGGTGGCTTCGGCCAGCGCCATCATCAGGGCGACATAGATCCAGGCGATGGCAACGATCCACATGGGTGTTCCGGGCTTCCAACAAAAGTGGGGATTAGGGCAAGCCCTGCAGACGACAGGGCATCAATGGCGTCACGATGCTTGACATGGCGCAAGTCGTGAAAAGCGGCCGTGACCATATTGTGATCTCTTGATTGAAAGTCGCCAGGTGCGCCCCTTGCCACCGGACCGTTGGGCCGATGTTGAAAAGAAGTCAAAAGTCAGACAGGCCTGGTTTCGGCATCAAAAATGTGCCGTCAAAATGGGGCAACATGTGCAGGTCACCATCGACCGGCAAGACCTTCAAGGTGCCCCTGGCGCCCTCAAAGTCCTTTTCCACCTAGGAGACATATGGCTGTTCCGCAAAGGTCGCGTGCACCACGCGCCCCGCAAGCGAGCGATGACGCCCCTCGCGCTGGTTCCACCCGGTCGCGTGCCGCGGCCAAGACAGGCAAGACCGCAGTGAAGAAGGCCAAGCCCGATGAGGCCAAGGTCGATGCGCCCCAGGCGGCCAAGGCTGCCCCTTCTGCAGGACAGAAGGCAGGCCGCAAGCCGGGTGCACTGCCATCGTTCGATGAACTGAAGCAGGCTTTCACCCAACCCGCCGAGGCCATGGCCTCGATGGCGAAAGCCATTCCCGGCATGGGTGCCGCCGTGAACCCGGAGGCCCTCCAGCAGGCGTTCAAGATCCCGGGCATGCCGGCCATGCCCACGCTCTCAGAATTGCCCGGCCTTGCCAGCCTGTCGGGCCTGCCGCAATGGCCCAGTGCCCCTGGCGTTCCAGGCACAGGCGCAGAGGCCCTCAAGCAGTGGATGGGCAGGGCGGCCGAGCCGCTCGCCGCCATGGGCCCCATGAAAGACGCGGCCGAAGCCATGGGCCAGAGCCTGGGCGCCACGCTCCAGTCGCTGGCCGGGCTCAAGGTGCCGCCCACCGAGTTCCAGCGCATCCAGCAGGAATACATGCAGCAGGCCAGCAGCCTGTGGAACCAGGCCATCGAGCAGCCTGGCCAGCTGAAGCCCGCCGACCGCCGCTTCGCCGCCCCGGAGTGGTCGGCCAACCCGGTGAGCGCCTTCACGGCCTCGATGTACCTGCTCAACGCCAAGACCATGAGCCGCCTGGCCGACAGCCTGCAGGGCGACGAGAAGGCCCGCGAGCGCGTGCGCTTTGCCGTCCAGCAGTTTGTCGATGCGGCCTCGCCCAGCAACTTCCTGGCGCTCAATCCCGAGGCCTTGAAGAAGGCCGTCGAGACCAAGGGTGAAAGCATCACCCAGGGCGTGCAACACCTGCTGCACGACCTGCGACAGGGGCACCTGTCGCAGACCGACGAAAGCGTCTTCCATGTCGGGCAGAACGTGGCGACCAGCGCGGGATCGGTCGTCTACGAAAACGCATTTTTCCAGCTGATCGAGTACGCGCCCTTGACACCCAAGGTGCATGAGCGGCCCTTCCTGTTCGTGCCGCCCTGCATCAACAAGTACTACATCCTCGATCTGCAGCCCGACAATTCCCTGGTGCGCTATGTGGTGTCGCAAGGCCACCGCGTGTTCATGGTCAGCTGGGTCAATGCAGACGACAGCCTTGCCAAGGCCGACTGGGACGATTACGTCCAGCACGGCGTGATCGAGGCCATGAACAAGACGCTGGAGATCAGCGGTGCCGATCAGCTCAACGCCCTGGGCTTCTGCGTGGGCGGCACCCTGCTGGCCACGGCCCTGGCGACCCTGGCCGCGCGCGGCGAGAAGCCGGCCGCCAGCCTGACCTTGCTGACCACCTACCTGGACTTCGTCAACACCGGCATCATGGATGTCTTCGTTGACGAAATGTCGGTCCGCACCCGCGAGCTGACCATGGGCCCCAACAGCCCGAAGGGCGGTGGTCTGATGAAGGGCGTGGACCTGGCCTCGACCTTCTCCTTCCTGCGTGCCAACGACCTGGTGTGGAACTACGTGGTGGGCAACTACCTCAAGGGTGAAACGCCACCGGCCTTCGACCTGCTGTACTGGAACTCTGACAGCACCAACCTGCCGGGCCCCTTCTACACCTGGTACCTGCGCAACACCTACCTCGAAAACAAGCTGGTGCAGCCTGGTGCGGTGAAGGTCTGCGGTGAACCGCTCGACCTGAGCCTGATCGACATCCCGACCTTCATCTACGCCTCGCGTGAAGACCACATCGTGCCCTGGGACAGCGCTTACGCGTCTACCCAGGTGCTCTCTGGCGACCTGACTTTTGTGCTGGGTGCTTCGGGCCACATTGCCGGTGTGATCAACCCGCCCGAGAAGAAGAAGCGCAGCCACTGGACGACCTCGCCCAAGCTGAAGCAGCTGCCCGACACCAGCGAAGCGTGGTTCGCCACCGCCGAAGAACATGCCGGCAGCTGGTGGCCGGTCTGGTCCGACTGGCTGAGCGATTTCGGTGGCCAGGACGTCCCCGCACCGAAGGCGCAGGGCAGCCGTGCGCACCCCCCCATTGAAGCAGCGCCGGGTCGTTACGTCCTGCGCAAAGTCTGATCTCTGCCATCAAGGCCCCCACGAACGGGCCTCATTTCAACTCAAAAGGAGCATCCTCATGACTGACATCGTCATCGTTGCCGCGGCGCGAACCGCTGTGGGCAAGTTTGGTGGAACCCTGGCCAAGACCCCGGCCTCGGAACTCGGTGCGGTGGTGATCAAGGACCTGTTGCGCCGTACCGGCCTGACGGGCGACCAGATCAGCGAAGTGATCCTCGGCCAGGTGCTGCAGGCTGGCACTGGCCAGAACCCGGCTCGCCAGGCGGTGATCAAGGCCGGCCTGCCAAACACGGTGGCTGCTTTCACCATCAACAAGGTGTGCGGCTCGGGCCTCAAGGCCGTGATGCTGGCGGCTCAGGCCATCCGAGATGGCGACGCCGAGATCGTGATCGCCGGCGGTCAGGAGAGCATGAGCCTGTCGCCTCACGTGCTGCCGAATTCGCGTGACGGTCAGCGCATGGGCAACTGGCAACTGGTCGACACCATGGTCAACGATGGCCTGTGGGACGTCTACAACCAGTACCACATGGGCATCACCGCCGAGAACGTTGCCAAGCAGTACGGCATCAGCCGTGAAGCCCAGGACGCGCTGGCCCTGGCCTCGCAGCAGAAGGCCGCAGCCGCTCAGGATGCCGGCAAGTTCAAGGATGAGATCGTGCCGGTGGTGATCCCGCAGAAGAAGGGCGATCCGCTGGTCTTCGACACCGACGAGTTCCTCAACCGCAAGACCAATGCCGAAGCGCTGGCTGGCCTGCGCCCAGCCTTCGACAAGGCCGGCAGCGTGACCGCGGGCAACGCCTCGGGCCTGAACGACGGCGCCGCCGCCGTGGTCGTGATGAGCGCCGCCAAGGCTGCCGAACTGAAGCTGCCCGTGCTGGGCCGCATTGCCTCCTACGCCAATGCGGGCCTGGACCCGGCCACCATGGGCATGGGCCCGGTGCCGGCTTCGCGCCGCGCTCTGGAGCGTGCCGGCTGGAAGGCTTCCGAGCTTGACCTGCTGGAAATCAATGAAGCCTTTGCCGCACAGGCCTGTGCCGTGCACCAGGAAATGGGCTGGGACACCAGCAAGGTCAACGTGAACGGCGGCGCCATCGCCATCGGTCACCCCATCGGTGCCTCTGGCTGCCGCATCCTGGTGACGCTGCTGCATGAAATGCAGCGCCGCGACGCCAAGAAGGGCATTGCCTCGCTGTGCATCGGCGGTGGCATGGGCGTTGCACTGACCATCGCACGCTGAGTTTCAGCGGCGCATCACACACAGTTTCACAGCATCAGTTTTTCCATAGAGGAGATGAACATGACTCAAAAAGTGGCTTACGTGACCGGCGGCATGGGTGGCATCGGGACGGCCATCTGCCAGCGCCTGCACAAGGATGGCTACAAGGTCATCGCCGGTTGCGGCCCCAGCCGTGACTTCACGAAGTGGCTCGACGAGCAGAAGGCCCTGGGCTACGACTTCTACGCTTCGGTGGGCAACGTGGCCGACTGGGAGTCGACCGTCGAGGCCTTCAAGAAGACCAAGGCCGAACACGGTCCCATCGACATCCTGGTGAACAACGCCGGCATCACGCGTGACGGCATGTTCCGCAAGATGACCAAGGCCGATTGGGATGCCGTGATGGACACCAACCTCAACAGCCTGTTCAACGTGACCAAACAGGTCATCGACGACATGGTGGACCGTGGTTGGGGCCGCATCGTCAACATCAGCTCGGTCAACGGCGAAAAGGGCCAGTTCGGTCAGACGAACTACTCGGCTGCCAAGGCCGGCATGCACGGCTTCACCATGGCCCTGGCCCAGGAAGTGGCCAACAAGGGCGTGACGGTGAACACCGTGTCGCCAGGCTACATCGGCACCGAGATGGTGCGCGCCATCCGTCAGGACGTGCTGGACAAGATCGTCGCCACCATCCCCGTGAAGCGCCTGGGCACCCCGGAAGACATCGCCTCGATGGTCTCCTGGGTGGCCAGCGACGAGTCGGGTTTCGCCACCGGCGCCGACTTCTCGGTCAACGGCGGCCTGCACATGGGCTGATGCCGGTGTCGGCCGCGCCTGCCGTCTGGCGGGCGTGCCGCACAGGAGGCTGGCACCCAGGGTGCCAGCCCACACCACCCGCTTGGGGCTCTGCCCTCAGGCGGGTTTTTTCATGGGTGCTCAGGCCAGGGCTTCTTGTTCAAGCACCAGGCGATCCAGGGCGGCGCAGACCTGGGCGAAGCGTCCGGCGATGACGGTGCGCCGGGCATCGGCCGGATCCGTCGAGATGCGGACGGTGTCCCGACGGCGCGGTGGCTGCGCGAGGGCACGGATGCCCATGTGCGGCGTGCTGGGCTGTGTCAGGCCAGGCTGAGCCAAAGGGGCGCATGGGCCGATTGGCGTGTGCTGTCCTGTGGTTTCGGCTTCACCCTGGGTGCCGGGGCCTGCATCCCGATCGGCTTCAGGGCCATCGTGCAGAGGGCGGCTGCTGCCCCAGGGGGTGAGTGGCCGAGCGCGAACCGGCTTGTGCCGGCCTGGACCGGGCATGGCCGCAAGGGTGGGCTCGGTGCGGCCCACCAGCTGGGGCTGGGAGCGGACGAAGAGGGCGCGGGCCAGGTGGATCATGGTGAACTCCGTTGACAGCAAGGGGAAGTCCGGCAGGATTCCAGCGACGAGGCCACCACGCGGGATTGCGCCTCGGTGGCGCGAATGCCCGCCACCCGCACGGTGGCCCGGGATGAAAGATCAGTTCAGCAGCTGGTTGCGGATCAGACCGACGGCTAGGCCTTCGAGCGAGAACTCGGGGTGGTCGGGCGGGACGATGATGGGTTCGAAGTCGGGGTTCTCTGGCAGCAATTCGATGCCGCGTGCACTGCGCTGGAAGCGCTTCACCGTGACCTCGTCACCCAGGCGGGCCACGACGATCTGACCGTTGCGGGCCTCTGCCGTGCGGGCGACGGCGAGCAGGTCGCCATCGAGGATGCCGGCGTCCTTCATGCTCATGCCGCGCACGCGCAGCAGGTAGTCGGGGCGCTTGGCAAAGAGGCTGGGCTCGACGGCGTAGCTTTGCTCGACGTGCTCTTGCGCCAGGATGGGGTGGCCCGCGGCCACGCGCCCAACCAGGGGCAGAACCAGCTGTTCCAGCCCTGGCAGGTGGAGGTTGAAGGGCAAGCCCTGGCGCTCGCTGGCGTCTTCCCGCTTGCGGGTTTCGTTGACTGTGCGCAGGGTGCCCGCCTTGAGCCGGATGCCGCGAGAGGTGCCGCCGAGCAGCTCGATCACGCCCTTGCGGGCCAGGGCCTGCAGGTGCTCTTCGGCGGCGTTGGCCGAGCGGAAGCCCAGCTCTGCCGCGATCTCGGCCCGGGTGGGCGGCGCACCGGTGCGGGCGATGGCCCGCTGGATCAGCTCGAAGATCTGCTGCTGGCGCGGGGTGAGTTTGGGTTTATCGTTCGTCATCGCAGGGCGGGCCGCATGGCGGTCGTGCTGTCCTTGTTGACTGTCATTTTATACAGGGCTGTTTGTTTGTCCAGTGTTTTGAGCAAAGGCGGGTTATGGGTGTGGTGGTGATCCTGGGCACGGGCGGGACGATTGCGGGCACGGGGCCAGACCCGAGTGCGCCCTGGCGTTACACCGCCGCCCAGTTGTCGATCGATCAGCTGGTGTCGGCGGTGCCTGGCTTGGCGGGTGTGCCGCTGGAGGCGCGGCAGGTGGCGCAGGTCGACAGCAAGGACATGGGCTGGTCGGTCTGGCAGGACCTGGGTCGCGCGCTGGCGGCCGAACTGGCCCGTGACGAGGTCGACGGTGTGGTTGTCACCCATGGCACCGACACCCTGGAAGAAACCGCTCTGTTGCTGCACCACCTGGTCGATGTGCCCAAGCCGGTTGTGCTGACCGCGGCCATGCGCCCGGCGACGGCGGTGGACGCCGATGGCCCGGGCAACCTCCGCGACGCCGTGGGCCTGGTTCGCGCGGCGGCGGCCCAAGGTCGCCATGGGGTGGTGGCGGTGCTGGCCGGTCGTGCCTGGGCGGGGGCCGAGGTGCGCAAGGCCCACAGCCATGAGGTGGACGCTTTTGATGGGGGCGGTGCGCCTGCCTTGGCCGAGACCGATGCCCAGGGCCAGTGGCCCCAGGCCATGCCGGTCTGGCCCGCGGCATTGGCTCGAGGTTGGGCGTTGTTGGCGCTGGCCCGCCCGCCTCGTGTGGAGTTGGTGTGCAGCCATGCCGATGCCGATGGCTGGCTGGTCGATGCCCTGCTGGCCCACAGCCGGTCAGGCTCTCCGACCGAGCGCCTGCGTGGCCTGGTGGTGGCGGCGACGGGGCATGGCACGTTGCACCAGGGCCTGGAGGCGGCGCTGGGGCGTGCCGAGCAGGCCGGTGTGGTGGTGTGGCGCAGCAGCCGCACGGCCCAGGGTGGGGTGCTCTCCCGCGAGGGCGATCGCTGGCCGGCGGCAGGCCCGGTCACGGCAGCACAGGCCCGTGTGGCCCTGTTGCTGAGCTTGCTGAGCCCCGTGGCCTGACCAAGAAAAAGCGCAGCCACCTGGGCTGCGCTTTGAAGAGATGCGGGAAACGAAGCGCTGTCCTGTTCGGCGGTGACCGGCTCGTCAAGTCAGGCTTTTTCCCTGCTCCTTGCAGGCCCATGCCTGAAGGAATGACCGAAGTGTGCCGCCGCTTTGTGAAAGCTTCGTGACGGTGTCGCTCAGACCTTGGCGCGGACGATCGCGAGCGGCAAGCCTGTCTTGAGCGGCTGTTCGACACCGGGCGATTTTTCGCCCAGGTTGGGCGTCCAGACGCGCAGGCGGTGCTCTCCATCGGGCAGGTCGATGCTGACCTTGCCCTGGGCATCGGTGATGCCGAAGTAGGGCGTGTCGACCACGTGCACATAGGCCAGCATGCGGTCGTGGATGTTGCAGCCCAGGGTGGCGGTGCCAGCCTTGTCGAATACCACGGGTGCAGCCGGTGTGCCGGCATACAGCTTGATCTCGAAGGTGCGGGCCGGCGAGAAGGAGTAGACGTGGTGGCGCACCGTGTCGAAGTTGGGGAAGGCCACCTGGGTGCCGGTCTGGATGACCAGCAGGTTGGGGGTGAAGGCCTTGTCCTTTTGCCCGATTTCTTTGGTGGTACCCGGGGCGGCCGTGGTCTTGGCACCCTTGACCAGCACCGATACCGCGGCGTTGGGGACGGGCTGGCCGGCCTCGGTCGTGACCTGGATCATCTGTGGTGCCGACCAGGCCAGCCAGGGCGTGGCACATGCCAGCACGGTCATGGCCCGAAGGACGGTGCGCTGGGGCAGGTTTGATGCGGCGTGTTGGGGCATGGCGTGTCCTGGGGGTCAGCGGGTGACGATGTCGCGGCGGGTGGAGGCCAGTCGGCGCAGCAACTCGTTCTTGGCGGCCGTGGGCACCTGGGCACGGTCCAGTTCTTCGCGCATCACGGTGACCATGAGGTCGAATTCCGATCCTGCGATGTTGGACTGCGCGTGCGAGTTGGCCATGGTTTCGCCTTCGTAGACGCAGGGGCCGTCGGCCACCTTGCACACGTAAGCTGCCACGTTCTTTTTCAGATAGGGCATCTTGATGCCGTCGAAGGAACGCTGGCTGCGCGGGTCGGTTGAGACGCGGTCGAGCGTGCGATCGGTGATGGCCTCGATGCCGCGTTCGCCGCCCAGTTGCAGGTACAGCGGGGTGCCGGGCGTCGTGCTGGTGCAGGCCAGCAGCGCAGCCAGAGACCAACTCAAGGCGATACCCAGGAGCGCGAGCTGGAGGTGTCGCCGACGGCTGGGGGGCAAAGAGGCCAGGCGGAGGTTGAGGCTCATGTGGCGGCTCCGGTGAAAAAATCCGCTTCATCTTGCGTCAATCGGGCCGATAGCGATCAGAGCAACAAGCCGCGATACGGGCTTGTTTTTGGCAGGAAAGCACGAAACATGAAGCACCTTCCCTTTCACGGGCCCATCCCGCAGGGCGTCACACGCCGCGTGGCTGGTGCTGTCGCGCCGAGGTCGATCGGGGCGCGCGTCCGGTCTGTCTCGGCGCTTGCTGCGCTCGCACTGGCGGCGCTGGTGCCCGGACCGGCCCAGGCGGGCGATCGCCTGCTGGCGACCTGGGGGGTGTCGTCGATCGATGGTGCGGCGGGTGGCGGGCTCACGCCCTGGGCCGTGATTGCCGGCACGGGCAGCAGCGACCAGGTGGGCGGATCGGCCTACGTGACCCACCTCCAGACCGATGGGGGTTACGACCTGAAGATTGCCGGGGCGGCCGTGGGCATCCGTGACCGGCTCGAGTTCAGCATGGCGCGCTGGAGCTTCAAGCTCAGTGATGTGGTGCCGGGCAAGGCGCTGGAGATGAGCGTGCTGGGTGCCAAGCTGCGCGTGGCCGGTGATGCGGTCTACGACCAGGATCGCCTGATGCCCCAGGTCAGCGTGGGCGTGCAGCACAAGCAGGTGGACGACGAGGCCCTGGTCAAGGCCCTGGGAGCCCGGAGCGCCAGCGGCACAGAAGTCTATGTGGCGGCGACCAAGCTCTGGCTGGGGGCCGCGGGCGGGCTCAATGTGCTGGGCAATGCCACCTTGCGCATGACGCGGGCCAACCACTTCGGCCTGGTCGGCTTCGGCGGCCCTGGTGGCGAACGGTGGCAGCCGCGGCTGGAGGCCAGCCTGGGCCTGATGTTGCGCGACGACCTGGTCCTGGGGGCCGAGTACCGCGACACCCCCAACAACCTGCAGACCGCCAGCCCGGCCACGGCCGCCTTGCGCGAAGACGCGGCCTACGACGTCTTCCTGGCCTGGTTCCCGTGTCGTGGCGCCAGCCTGACGGCGGCCTGGGTCAATCTGGGCCAGATCGTGGGCAAGACCAACCAGCAGGGGCTGTACCTTTCAGGTCAGCTGGCGTTTTGAGCGTGATGAGCGTGGGGCCACATCCGGCTGCCTGGTCGAGCAGGTTTCAGCGGGCGCCGCTCACGTCGAGGATGGCGCCTGCGGTGTAGCTGGCGGCGTCCGAGAGCAGCCAGACGATGGCCTCGCCCACCTCCGCAGGCTGTGCGGCCCGTCCCATGGGCAGCTGGGGGCTGATCTGGGCGACGCGATCCGGCTCGCCGCCCGAGGCGTGGATGGCGGTGTCGGTGACCCCCGGTCGCACGGCGCAGACCCGCACACCTTCGCCGGCCACTTCCTTGGCCAGGCCGCTCGTGAAGACGTCGATCGCCCCTTTGCTGGCGGCGTAGTCCACATACAGGGCCGGTGAGCCGCTGCGCACTGCGCTGCTGGAGACGTTGACGATGACGCCACCGCGGCCGCCATGCCGTGTCGACATCCGGCGCACCGCCTCACGGGCACACAGCATGGGCGCGATCACGTTGATGGCCATCATGCGCTGGATGCGCTCGGCGCTCATGGCGTCGAGCCGCGCGCTCTGGTCCACGATGCCGGCGTTGTTGACCAGGCCGTTGAGGGCGGGCAGGTGCTGGTCGGCGGCGGCAAAGAGGCCGAGCACGGCGGTCTCGTCGGCCAGGTCGGCCTGGTGCACGTGGACCTGCGGCGCGCCCAGGGCGCGGCATTCATCGGCCACGGCTTGCGCCAGATCGGGCCGGTGGGCACAGTGCACGAGCAGGCTGTGACCGCGTGCGGCCAGCAGGCGGGCGGTGGCGGCGCCGATGCCCTGGCTGGCACCGGTGATCAGGATCGCGGAAGTCATGGCTTCACTTTACACGCCAGAAACCTGGGCTTCGCCGTGTGTCAACGTTGTGCGTGCACACTCGGAGCAGGAACATCGACATGCACGCAAGAGCAGCACAATGATCAAATGGTTCAAGGGATGGCGCCTCGGCGCGCTGGCACTGGCCCTGGTGGCCGCCGGCTGGGGAATCAAGAAGCAGTTTTTCACGCCACCGCCGGCGCCCCAGGTGATCACGGCCCCGGTGGCCGTGGCCGATCTGGAGGACACGGTGCTGGCCACCGGCACCATCAGTGCCAACAACCAGGTTGACGTGGGCGCGCAGGCCTCGGGCCAGATCAAGCGCCTCTACGTGACGCTGGGGCAAGAGATCAAGAAGGGTGATCTGATCGCCGAGATCGATGCCACCACGCAGGAAAACACCCTGCGCAATGCCCAGGCTGCCGTGGCCGTGCTGGAGGCCCAGAAGCGCTCGGCCCAGGCCACGTTGCGCCAGGCCGAGCTGGTGTTCAAGCGCCAGCAGGAGCTGTTCAGGCAAGAAGCGTCGGCCAAGGTCGACTATGACAGTGCAGAGGCCACGCTGGCCACCAGCCGTGCCGCCATCGGCCAGCTGGACGCCCAGATCGAGCAGGCCCGCATCGCCGTCGACACGGCCCGGGTGAACCTGGGCTACACGCGCATCGTGGCGCCCATGGATGGCACCGTCATCGCCCTGGTCCGCAAGGAGGGGCAGACCGTGAACGCGGCGCAGTCGGCGCCGACACTGATCAAGCTGGCTCAGCTGGACACGGTCCTGATCCGTGCCCAGATCTCGGAGGCCGATGTGGTGCGTGTCCAGCCTGGCCTGCCGGTCTACTTCACCATCATGGGTGAGCCCGACCGCCGCTATGACGCCCAGCTCGTGGCCGTCGAGCCTGCGACAGACACCCAGCAGGCCGACACCAGCTCCAGCACGTCGACCAGCACCAGCAGTTCCAGCACGACCACGGCCATCTACTACAACGGCCGCTTCACCGTGCCCAATCCCCAGAAGAAGCTGCGCATCGACATGACGGCGCAGGTCTCGGTCGTGGTGTCGAAGGCGCCCAAGGCCCTGGTCATCCCGGCGACGGCGCTGGGCGCGCGCGGCAAGGACGGGCGCTACACCGTCAAGGTGCTGAGCGGTGCCCCCGGTGGGCCCCAGCGCCTGGAGCCGCGCACCGTCCGCGTCGGCCTGAACAACCGTGTGCAGGCCCAGGTGCTCGAAGGCCTCAAGGAAGGCGAGCAGGTCGTGATCGGTGATGGCAGTGGCGCCAAGGCTTCCGGCATGCGCGGCGGCCCGCCGATGTTCTGAGGCAGGAGCCCCACATGACCCAAGCCTTGTTGGAGGTCCAGGACCTCTGGCGCGAGTTCCCGTCTGGCGACGGTGCGGTGGCGGTGCTCAAGGGCATCAACCTGCGCATCGAAGCCGGCGAAATGGTGGCCATCATGGGCGCCTCGGGTTCCGGCAAGTCGACGCTGATGAACATCCTCGGCTGCCTGGACCGGGCCACCCGTGGCCGCTACGAAGTGGCCGGGCAGGACACCTCGGCCCTGGAGCCCGATGAGCTGGCCCGCCTGCGCCGCGAGCACTTCGGCTTCATCTTTCAGCGCTACCACCTCATGGGCGACCTCACCGCCCTGGGCAACGTCGAGATCCCGGCCATCTACGCCGGCATGGCGCCCGATGCCCGCCACACCCGCGCCCAGGCCCTGCTCAAGCGCCTGGGCCTGGGCGAGCGCACCGACCACCGGCCGGGCCAGCTCTCGGGCGGCCAGCAGCAGCGGGTGAGCATTGCGCGGGCCCTGATGAACGGTGGCGACGTCATCCTGGCCGACGAGCCTACGGGGGCCCTCGACAGCGTCAGCGGTGCCGAGGTCATGCGCATCCTCAAGGAGCTGCACGCCGACGGCCACACCATCATCCTCGTGACCCACGATGCACAGGTGGCCAGCCATGCCCAGCGCGTCATCGAGATCAGCGACGGGCAGATCGTGGCCGATCGCCTGCAGGGCGACGCCGAACACGTGCCGCCAGCGCCCGCCGCCAAGGACCAGGCCGCGACCAGCGCCTGGCGGGCCCATTGGGACCGGCTCTCCGAAGCTTTCACCATGGCCTTGCGCGCCATGGCCGGCCACCGCCTGCGCACCCTGTTGACCATGCTGGGCATCATCATCGGCATCGCCTCGGTGGTGTCGGTCGTGGCGCTGGGTGAGGGATCGCGCCAGCGCATCCTGAAAGACATCAGCGCGATGGGCACCAACACCATCGACATCTTCCCCGGCAAGGGCTTTGGCGACCGCCGTGCGGCCGCCATCCGCACCCTGGTGCCGGGCGATGGCGATGCGCTGGCCCAACTGCCTTATGTGGACAGCGTGAGCCCCAGCGTCAGCACCAGCGTGACGGCGCGCCACGGCAGTGTGGACGCCACCGCGCAGGTCAATGGCGTGGGTGACCAGTTCTTCCGGGTCAAGGGCTACACCCTGGCCGAGGGGCAGGGCTTCGACGCAGAGGGCGTGCAACGCCTGAATCAGGACGCGGTCATCGACCCCAACACGCGCAAGGCCTTTTTTGCCGAAGGCGAAGAGGCGGTGGGCCAGGTGATCTTCCTGGGCAAGGTGCCGGTGCGCGTGGTGGGGGTCACCAAACCGCTCGAGTCCACCTTTGGTGCCACCGACACGCTCAACGTCTGGGTGCCCTACACCACGGCCATGAAGCGCATGCTGGGTCAGAACTACCTGCGCAACATCACTGTTCGCATCAGCGACCAGGTGCCCAGCAGCGCGGCCGAGCAGGGCATCACCACCCTGATCACCCAGCGCCACGGCACGGTCGACTTCTTCACGCGCAACGCCGACAGCATCCGCCAGACCATCGAGTCCACCACGCAGACCATGACGCTGCTCGTGTCGTCGATCGCGCTGATCTCGTTGATCGTGGGGGGCATCGGGGTGATGAACATCATGCTGGTGTCGGTCACCGAGCGCACCCAGGAGATCGGCGTGCGCATGGCCGTGGGCGCCCGTCAGAGCGACATCCTGCGCCAGTTCCTCATCGAAGCGGTGCTGGTCTGTCTGATCGGCGGGGTGCTGGGTGTGAGCATCGCCTTGCTGATCGGTGTGGCCTTTGACAAGGTCGGCGGCAGCTTCAGCATGGTGTATTCCTGGGCATCGATCGTGGCTGCCTTCGGGGTCTCGACCCTGATCGGCGTGGTGTTCGGTTTCCTGCCAGCGCGCAACGCGGCGCGGCTGGACCCGGTCGATGCGCTGTCGCGGCAATGAGGCACCTCCCCATGCGCAGCACCTCGGCCAAAGCCGCTTTTGCAACAGATGCGGCCCCACATCACCACGGCACAATCTGGCGCGGGCGCGGCCATGCGAACGCGCCCACAGCGAATGCAGGACAAGAGATGAGCAGCAGACCCCAACGCCGCGTGATGCACGCCCTGGCCCTGGCCACCGCCACCCTGGTTGTGGGCCTGGCGGGTTGCGCCAGCACCCAGACGGCCTACACCGCCCCCGAGGTGCGCCAGCCCGCCAGCTGGCAGCAGGCCCAGGGCGAGGCGCTCAAGGCCGAGCCCCTGTCACCCTGGTGGACGACCATGGGTGACCCGGTGCTGGTCAAACTGATCGACGAAGCCCTGGCCCGCAACAACAACCTGGCCCAGGCCGCCATCACGGTGCGCCGTGCCCAGCTCACGGCCGGGCAGGCGGCCAGCAACCAGTTGCCCACCCTGAGCCTGAGCGGCAGCGGCTCCGCAGCCCGCCAGCTCGACGGTGGCAGCGGCACCACCCGAACCGGCACCCTGACCGGCAGCGTGAGCTGGGAGGCCGACCTGTGGGGGCGCCTCGCCTCGTTGCGCCAGGCCGCCGACTGGGAGGCCCAGGCCACCGAAGAAGACCGCCGTGCCACCGCCCTGGCCCTGGTCGGCACCACCGCCAACCTGTACTGGCAGGTCGCCTACCTGAACCAGCGCGTGCTGGCCAGCCAGCAGAGCATCGATTACGCCCGCCGCACGCTCGACCTGGTCCAGATCCAGTTCAAGGCCGGTGCCGCCTCGGGACTCGACGTCGCACAGGCCCAGCAGACGCTGGCCGCCCAGGAAGCCAGCCACACCCAGTGGCTGCAGCAGCGCGTGGTGGCCCGCAACGCCCTGGCCGTGCTCTTCGATGGCCCGCCTGGGGTGGCCCTGGACGAGAGCCGCGCCCTGCCTGAAGGCAGCCTGCCCGACGTGCCGGCCGGTCTGCCCGCCTCGCTGCTGACCCGCCGCCCCGACCTGCGCGCCGCCGAACTGCGCCTGCGTGGCTCGGTGGCCACCGTCGATGCGACCCGCACCAGCTACTACCCGAAGCTGACGCTCACGGGCAGCGTGGGCGGCACCAGCACCTCGCTGGCCAAGGTGCTGAGCGACCCGATCGGCACCCTGGGCGCCGGCCTGGTCCTGCCCTTTGTGCAGTACCGCGACATGGACCGCCAGGTGGCCATCGCCCAGGCCGATGTGGACTCGGCGGTGCGTGGCTACCGCCAGAGCTGGTACCAGGCGCTGAGCGATGTCGAGAACGCCCTGTCGTCGCGCGTGCAGTACGAAGACCAGGGTGTGAAGCTCACCCAGGCCCTGGAAGCCGCCCGCCTGGCCGAAAAGCTCAGCGAGGCCCGCTACCGCGGCGGCGCCGTGGCGCTCAAGGTCTGGCTGGACGCCCAGGAAGCCCGCCGCACGGCCGAGAACAACCTGGCCCAGAACCGGCTGAACCGCCTGGCTGCGCTGGTCACGCTGTACCAGTCGCTGGGCGGCGGCACGGCGGCCGATGGCGCGCAGGCGTCCCCGAACGCGGCGGCTGCCGGCGTGTCACAGGCCTTGGCGGGATGACCTGGGTGGACGGCCCGCGCCGGCTGTGTATGCTGCCGGCATGATCACCGTTCACCACCTCGAGACCTCCCGTTCGCAGCGCGTGCTGTGGTTGCTGGAAGAGCTGGGCCTGCCCTATGAGCTCAAGGTATACCGGCGCGATGCCCGAACGCGCCTGGCTCCGCCCGAGCTGAAAAAGGTGCACCCTCTGGGCAAATCGCCACTGATCACCGATGGCGACCGGGGCGGCAAGGTCGTGGCCGAATCGGCCGTGATCCTCGAATACCTGCAGGAGCGGTACGGCGCTCAGGCTCAGGGCGAGGCCGCGAACCTCGTGCCGCCTGCGGGCACCGAGGCCCGCGACCAGATGCGCTTCTGGCTGCATTTCGCCGAAGGCTCGTTGATGAACTGGCTGGTGATGAAGCTGGTGTTCCTGACCATCCCGACCCAGCCCATGCCATTTTTCGTGCGGCCCATCGCGCGGCAGCTGTGCCAGCAGGTGCAGCACAAGCTGATCGATCCCAATCTGGCCGATGCCACCGCCTTCATCGAAGCCCACCTGTCGAAGCAGGCCTGGTTTGCTGGCGAACAGCTCAGCCTGGCCGACTTTCAGATGAGCTTTGCGGTGGCCGCCTTGCAGTCGCGCGCACCCGGCGGCAAGACGCCCGCCACCTCGGCCTGGCTGGCCAAGGTCGAAGCCCGCCCCGCCTACCAGCGTGCCCTGGCCAAGGGTGGGCCTGTGCTGATGTGAACCGAGGCGGACGCGGTCAGCCCGCTTCGCCTTCGATCACCGGCGCCTCTTCGCCAAACTGCTGCCGCAGCGCGGCCAGGAAGGTGCGCGCGGGCAGCGAAAGCGCCCGGTCGCTGCGCCACACCACATGCCACATCTTGCGGATGGGCAGGCCCGCCACCTTCAGCTCGACCAGGCCTTGCGCTGCGGGATCGGGCCCCAGCGTGTGCCGCGACAGCACGGCCAGGCCCAGGCCGGCCGCCACCGCGTGCTTGATGGCCTCGTTCGAGCCCAGGCCCATGCGGGCGGGCCAGGTCACGTCCTGTGCGGCCAGGTACTGATCGGTGGCCTGGCGGGTGCCCGAGCCTGGTTCCCGCGTGAGCCGGGTCTCCTTGGTCAGCTGCTCCAGCCGCAGGCGCTTGCGCGCGCTCAGGGGGTGACCCAGGGGCGCGATCAGCACCAGGGGGTTCTCCAGGAAGGGCCAGCGCGACAGGGGCAGGTCGGTCGGCGGCAGCATCATCACCGCCAGCTCCACCTCGCCCGCGCTCAGGTGGCGGATGACGGCATCGCGGTTTTCCACCGCCAGGTCGATGCGCAGGCCCGGGTACTGCCGTGAGAACGGCCCCAGCAGGTCGGGGATGAAGTACTCGGTCGTGGTCACCGCCGCCAGCTTGAGATTGCCTTTTTGCAGGCCCTGCATCGCCTGAGCGTCTTCTTCGAACTGGCGCCAGCGTGCAAAGAGGTCGCGGACCGTGTCGGCCAGCAGTTCGCCGTGGGGTGTGATGCGCAGACCTCGCCCCTCGGCCTCGAAGAGCGTGAGGTTCAGGGCCTGGCTCAGTTCCTTGATCTGGGTCGACACCGTGGGCTGGGCCAGGTGCAAGGCCTGGGCCGCCTTGCCGATGCCGCCCAGGCGCGCTGCGGCCTCGAAGCTGCGCAGCTGCTGCAGCGTGGCGCGGGGGGGCTTGATCACCTGTTGCTCATGTTCCATAGGTCGAATGGATGTGAATCATCGGAAAAGATCACTTTATCTGATTTGATGGCTTGGCTATGCTTCGGTCATTCGAACTTCAAGTCCCCTCTCAATGCTGCGCAGCAACCCGTCCGGTCACCGTCCCCAGGTTCACGAATCCGCTTTCGTCGACCCCACCGCCATCATCTGCGGCAAGGTCATCGTGCACGAAAACGTGTTCATCGGCCCCTATGCCGTGATCCGTGCCGACGAGACCGATGCCTCCGGCGAGATGGAGCCCATCGTCATCGGTGCCCACTCCAACATCCAGGACGGCGTGGTCATCCACTCCAAGTCGGGCGCGGCCGTCACCATTGGCGAGCGCACCTCCATCGCCCACCGCGCCATCGTGCATGGCCCCTGCACCGTGGGCAACGAGGTCTTCATCGGCTTCAACAGCGTGCTGTTCAACACCCACGTGGGCGACGGTTGCGTGGTGCGTCACAACGCCGTGGTCGACGGCCTGGACCTGCCGCCCGGCTTCTACGTGCCCTCGACCGAGCGCATCGGCCCCAGCACCCGCCTGGACTCCATCCCGCGCGTGAGCGTGCAGGCCTCCGAGTTCTCGGAAGACGTGGCCCGCACCAACAACGAGCTGGTCGCCGGCTACAAGCGCCTGGCCAACGAGTTCTGAGCCACGCGTTCCGAGGCGCCCCGTGCGACACTCTGGGCATGCGTGAGCAAGCCCTTTCTCCAGCCCAGTCACCAGCCCAGCCCTCTTCTTTGAGGGTGCACCAGTTTCATGGGCTGGCCCCTGGGCCCCGGCTGATCATCCTGGGTGCGGTGCACGGCAACGAGACCTGCGGCACCCAGGCCATCCAGCGCCTGCTGACCGAACTCGATGCCGGCAGGCTGCAGATCCTGCGCGGGCAGCTGACCCTGGTCCCCGTGACCAACCCCTTGGCCTATGCCAAGGGCCAGCGCACCGGCGAGCGCAACCTCAATCGCAACCTGCAGCCCAAGGCCGCACCGCTGGATTTCGAAGACCGCATCGGCAATGCCCTGTGCCCGCTGCTGGCGGCGCACGAGGTCCTGCTCGATCTGCACTCCTTCCACACCGCTGGCGAGCCCTTCACCATGCTCGGCCCGCTGGACAACACCGGCCCCATCGAGCCCTTTGCCCACAGCGTGGCAGAGTCCCGCTGGGCCGCCCACCTGGGCGCTCGCCGCTTTGTCGAGGGCTGGCTCGAGACCTACGACCAGGGCGTGCAGGAACGCCAGGCCCGTGCGGCCCAAGGGCGCATCCCCGGTGTGACGCCAGGCAGCCTGGCCACCCATTACGGCATGGGCACCACCGAGTACATGCGCTCGGTGGGCGGCTATGGCGTGACGCTGGAATGCGGTCAGCATGACGACCCTGCGGCCGTTGGCGTGGCCTGGACGGCCATCACCCAGACGCTGGCCTGGCTGGGCATGGCCGACCTGCCCCTGGCGCCCCCCGTGGCCGACCCGGAGATCATGCGCCTGGTGGCCGTGACCGACCTGCACCACCCCGGCGACCGCCTGGTGCGTGAATGGCGCAGCTTCGATGCCGTGAAGGCTGGCGAGCCCATTGGCCACCGCCACGATGGCGAGGCCGTGTGTGCGCCCAGCGATGGCTGGGTGGTGTTCCCCAACCCGCGGGCCGAGGTGGGGCACGAGTGGTTCTACTTCGCCCAGCGCAGCGACCGCCGTCTGGCCTGAGGCCACCAGCCCCTCAGGTGGTGCGCCGGGCCACCATGGCGGCGCAGATCGCCTGGCGTTGTGCCTCGCTCAAACGCTGAGCCTGCGGGAAGAGCCATTGCTCTTCCTGGGCGGCATGCTGTCCATAGCGTGCGGCGAAGACCCCGATGGCATCGGGCGCTGGTGGCACGTCGCCAGGATCGGCCAGGCTGCCTGCCTCGCTCACACGCGTCAACCAGGGGCGGCAGGCTTGCCACAGCCGGTTCAGTTCTTGGTGTTCATCCTGGATGCGCTGGATGGTTTGTGCCAGCGAGGCATCGGCCAGGCCGAGCAGGGCGGGGTACAGGTCCTCGTCCTCGTCGGCATGGTGCAGGGGCGCGGCCACATCGAAGTAACGCAGGATGGCGCGGGCGGCGTCGGCGGCCTGGCCGTCCGCGCCCTGCGTGGCCACGTGGTCCTGCAGCTTCAGGCTCAGGCTGGTGAAGCGGCGCACTTTCTCGTGGCAGGCCAGGAGCAGTTCGATGGGGTCGTCAATGCGGGGGCCGTTGGGCAGGGCAGCGCGTGGCATCCCCCATTGGACACCCGTTGGCGCGCCGGTGCCAGGCCACCTGTTCGCGGGGGTGTCCGATTTGCCCTGCCACCAAGGTCTGACTTTTGCATGCCGAGAGCCGCTTTCGTTCCCAGGAGTCCCGTTCATGAGCCAAGACAGTGCCCGCATCGCCCTCGCCGCCCGCATCCATGTCGCCCTGCGCCGCAAAACGGGTCGTGTCACCGATACGGAATGGATGGCATCGAACGTGGCTTATGCCAACGAGGTGATCCGCCTGTGCCGTGCCGAGGACACCGAGGAGCTGACCATGCTGGCGGGCAAGATGGAGGCGGCCATGGAGTCCCTCAAGCCCCGTCTGGCCAAGCCGGCTGCGAGCGCACCGGCGCCCGCTCTGGCGGCGAACTCGGTGTGGCCGGAAAGCGTGCACCAGGCCGAGGCCGTGCGCGAACGTGAGCGCAAGGTCGAGCAGCGCTACGTGGGGCGCCTGCGCTGAAGCCGGGCCGGCCCGCTTCCCTGGTCCGGCTCCTTTATGCTGGCGGCCATGAGCACGCTGATCACATCCCCCATCCCTGCTGAATTCACCGCACGCGTCGAGGCCATGCTGGCCCGGGGCGGCCGCCGCATCCTGGGTCTGGCCGGCGGGCCGGGCAGTGGCAAGTCAACCCTGGCCGAGGCCTTGAAGGGCTTGTATGGCGAGCGGGCCGTGGTCGTGCCCATGGACGGCTACCACCTGGCCAACAGCGCGCTGCAGCAGTTGGGCCGCCAGGGCCGCAAGGGTGCGCCCGACACCTTCGACGCCGACGGTTACGTGGCCTTGCTCCAGCGCCTGCGCCAGGCCCCACAGACCGGCGAAACGGTGTATGCCCCCGAGTACCGTCGCGAGTTCGAAGAGGGCATCGCCGGGGCGATCGCCGTGCCGCCCGAGGTGCAATTGGTGATCACCGAAGGCAATTACCTGCTGATGGCAGAGGGCGCCTGGGCGGGGGTGAAGCCCCTGCTGGACGAGGCTTGGTACGTGGGTGTGGACGACGACCTTCGTCGCGAACGCCTGCTGGCGCGCCACATGCGTTTTGGCCGATCGCGTGAGGACGCGCTCCACTGGATTGCCGTGACCGACGAGCCCAATGCCCAGCGCATCGCGGCCACACGCCATCGGGCCGATGCGGTGTTCAACTGGGGCGATGCGACCTGATGCCGGCAGGCATCTCGCCCGGTGTGTGTCGGTGTTGACACGCGGCTTTACCTGAGCGGGCAGGGCACAGGGTCAACGTGCGGGCCGGGCAGCCCGTTGTGAGGGCCAGGGCCCGTCGGGCCCATGGAGACACCGCATGACCTCACCTCGCACGGGCCTGGCCCGCCGTCTGACCCTGGCCCTGCTGGCCGCGAGCACCCTCGCCACCAGTGGCTGCTGCATCCTCGGGCCCTTTGGCGGTGGCCTGTGCTTCCCGGGTGGGCCCGGTGGTGGCGGCGGTGGCCGTGATGGCGGCGGCCATGGCGGTGGTGGCCGGGAAGGCGGCCACGGTGGGGGCCGGGGTGACGACTGGCGCCTGAGCCAGCCACTGAACATCCAGCCCGATCGCGGCCAGCGCTGAACCCACTCAGGCTGAGGCCAGCACCACCACGGCCTGCCCGGCGGTCACGCCCTGGCCCTCCTGGCAGCGCACGCTCAGCACGCGGCCGGCCTCGGGCGCATGCACCGGGAACTCCATCTTCATGGACTCCACCACGGCCAGCGTCTGGCCTTCGGCCACGGCCTCGCCTTCTTTCACCAGCACCTTCCACACACTGCCCGGCACCGGGCTGCCCACGGCGCTGGCGCCTTCGGGCAGGGCGCTGTCGTCCTGCACGGGGGCGGTGTCCAGCTCGCTCAGGCTGCCATCCTGGCCAGAGGCCTTCCAGCGTTCGCGCTCGGCGTGGAAGGCCTCGCGCTGTGTGGCGCGGAAGGCGGCGATGCTGTCGGCCTCACGGGCCAGGAAGCGGGTGTAGTCGCCGATGTTGAACTGGCCGTGCTCGACCTTGAGCTTCAGGCGGCCGGCGGGGAAGTCGCGGCGCATCTGCAGCAGTTCGGCCTCGCTGACCGGGTAGAAGCGGATCTGGTCGAAGAAGCGCAGCAGCCAGGGCTTGCCGGCCTCGAAGTCGGCCGCGCCGCTGCGTTCGTCGCGCCAGCGGTTCCACATCTGGATGGTGCGGCCCACGAACTGGTAGCCACCAGGCCCTTCCATGCCGTAGACGCACATGTAGGCGCCGCCAATGCCCACGGCGTTTTCAGGCGTCCAGGTGCGGGCGGGGTTGTACTTGGTGGTGACGAGGCGGTGACGCGGGTCCAGCGGCGTGGCCACGGGGGCACCCAGGTAGACGTCGCCCAGGCCCATGACCAGGTAGCTGGCCTCGAAGACGATGCGTTTGACTTCTTCGATGCTGTCCAGGCCATTGATGCGCTGGATGAACTCGATGTTGCTCGGGCACCAGGGCGCATCGGGGCGCACCGATTGCATGTACTTGTCGATGGCTTCGCGGGTGGCGCTGTCGTCCCACGACAGGGGCAGCCACACGGTGCGGGTGGGCACGGTGAGCTCGTCGGTGGCGGGCAGGCTGGCCTCGGCCGCATCGATGGCGGCGAGCAGGGCGTCTCGCGGCAGCACGGCCGGGTCGAAGTGCAGCTGCAGCGAGCGGATGCCCGGTGTCATGTCGACGATGCCGTCGAGCTGGCCCGCATCGCGCTGCGCCTGCAGGGCCGTCATCAGCGCGTGCACATGGAAGCGCAGGGTCAGGTCCAGCACCAGGGGGCCGAACTCGACCAGGAGGTAGCGGTCGCCCGCCTGGCGGATGCAGCGGGGCAGCTGTTCGCTGCCATCGGGCTTGTGGCCTGCGGCCCGCTGGCTGAGGATGGGGCTGAGCGTGCGGCTGACATCGCTGGCAGGCACGCCTTCGGGGCACTTCAGCAGGCCAGGTGAAAGACCGATCGACGCCGAAGCGCTCGGTGCGCCGGTGCCTCCGAGCAGCGCGTCCTGTGCGGCCTGCAATGCCTGGGCCTGTGCCAGTGTGAGCGCCTGGAAGCGGATGGTGTCGCCCGCCTTCAGTTGGCCCAGCTTCCAGCGCTCGGCCGCCACGACCACGGCCGGGCAGACGAAGCCGCCCAGGCTGGGGCCGTCGGGGCCCAGGATCACGGGCATGTCACCCGTGAAGTCGATGGCGCCGATGGCGTAGGCGTTGTCGTGGATGTTGGAGGGATGCAGGCCGGCTTCACCGCCGTCGGTGCGTGCCCATTGCGGCTTGGGGCCGATCAGGCGCACGCCGGTGCGGCTGCTGTTGTAGTGCACCTGGTAGTCGGTGCCGAAGAAGGTGGCGATGTCTTCGTGGGTGAAAAAGTCGGGCGAGCCATGGGGGCCGTACATCACGCCGATCTTCAT
>NZ_JAIZVX010000192.1 GCF_021768455.1 Aquabacterium sp.
CGTTGGCGAATGCCAGCAAGGCGCTGCTGTAGCGCTTGTCGTCGAGCATCAGGAAGGATGACGGGATCTCGTGGTTGTCATGCACGCAGCGGGTTGGCAGGGGAGTGGGTTCGCCCAGGTAGGGCTCGTAGGGGTTGAAGCGGCGCAGCGCGGCCTGATCTGAGGGCAGGCGGCGGGCGTGGCTGATCGCATGGTATGCGGCCACCTGGGAGCGCATCAAGGCAAGCTCAAGCGCCTGCGCATCGGCCAAGCCCTGCAAGGTCTGGGCGCGATTGAACTGGTCGGCGTCAAGCTGGCTTTGGCCCCATTGGGTGAGCCAGTAGAGCGAGAGCAAGACGGGGCGCGGCGCATCCTGGGATGCGTGCCAGCGGCGCACCGTGCGAACGTCAACCCCCAAGGCGCGGCCAAGGTTCGTCGGGTGTGGGTCGCCCAAGTCGGCGACGGTCTGCGCCCAGGTGGGAAGGCGGGCGGGGAGGCTGGACAGAGTGGGCTTTGTGGACATGGCGCGATTGTGTCGGGTTTGTCACACGAGCGGCGCGGCGCGGCGGTTTAGCCGTTTACGGGCGCCATCGGTCCACCCAGGCCCGAAAACACCCAGGGGGGACGGTGGCGACACTTGCACCGATGTATATTATGTCAACTTACGCCAGCGAAAGAAAAGCCCGCGTCTCCACGGGCTCTGTCAGCACTGGCTGAGTCAAATGAACCGCAGCCCTGCCACATCACCGTCGCCGGGCGACACCAGGCGGCCGATCACACGGGCATGCTCGAAGCCCTGGTCAGCAAAAGCCGCCAGAACGTCATCCACCGCTTCAGGGGCGCAACTCACCAGCAAGCCGCCGCTGGTTTGCGGGTCGGACACCATGGCCTGCATCCAGGCCTCACCCGACACAGGCCAGGTCACCTCGCTGCCATAGGCCGCCCAGTTGCGGCCTGAAGCCCCCGTCACGATGCCTTGGCGCGCAAAGTCCGCTGCCTCGGCAATCAGGGGCAGATCCGCCAAGGGCACCTCGGCCACCAGGGCCGAGCCTCGGCAGATTTCAAGCAGGTGCCCGGCCAGGCCAAAGCCGGTCACGTCGGTCATGGCGTGCACGCCAGCCAGCCCGCCCAAGGTGCTGCCCACACGGTTGAGTTGGGTGGTGTGGCGAAGCATCTGTGCGTACCCCGTCTCGCCCAGCAAGCCTTTTTTGAGCGCGGCAGACAAAATGCCCACCCCCAGCGGTTTGCCCAGCACCAGCACATCGCCCTCGCGACCATCGGCATTGCGGCGAACGCGATCAGGGTGCACCAGGCCCATGGCAACCAGGCCATAGATGGGCTCGAGCAGGTCGATGGAATGGCCGCCGGCAATCGGGATGCCTGCTTCACGGCAGACTTCGGCGCCACCTTGGAGGATGTCGCCGATCACCTCGGGGGGCAGTTTGGCAATGGGCATGCCGACCAGGGCCAGCGCCATGATGGGCGTGCCGCCCATGGCGTAGATGTCGGAGAGCGCGTTCGTGGCCGCGATGCGACCGAAATCTCGCGGGTTGTCGACGATGGGGGTGAAGAAATCGGTGGTGGCGACCAGGGCCTGGGTGTCGTTCAGGCGGTAAACGGCCGCGTCATCGCTGGTTTCCAGGCCCACCATCAGCTCGGGTGGCACCAGGCCTTGAGGGGCGCGTGACAAAATCTCGGCCAACAGGCCGGGTGCGATCTTGCAGCCGCAGCCACCACCGTGCGAAAACTGGGTCAGAGCAATGGAAGTCATGTGTCAGGGTAAGTTCAAGGCGATTGTGCCAGCCGGGGCCCGCCCGTGAGCCCGCGCAACCCGACGCTGGTGACCGATCGCCACGCCTTCGATTGCATCATCGATGCCCGCTCACCCTCGGAGTACGCGCTCGACCACATCCCCGGGGCCATCAACTGCCCCGTGCTGGACGACGAAGAGCGCCGCATCGTGGGCACGCTCTACAAGCAGGAGGGCGCCTTCGAGGCCCGCCGTGTGGGCGGCGCCATGGTGGCCGCCAACCTGGCTCGCCACCTGCGCGAGCGCTTTGCAGACATGCCCCAGAACTGGCGCCCCCTGGTCTACTGCTGGCGCGGCGGCATGCGCAGCGGCTCCATGGTGACCTGGTGGCGCATGGTGGGTTGGGACGCCCAACAGCTGACCGGCGGCTACAAGCGCTGGCGCCAGCATGCCATCGCGCAGATCGAGGCCATCTGCCCTCGCCTGCCGTTGCAGGTGATCAGCGGCGCCACCGGCAGCGCCAAGACGCGGGTGCTGCACGCCCTGGCAGAGCGCGGCGCCCAGGTCCTTGACCTTGAAGGCCTGGCCGGCCACAAAGGCTCGCTGCTGGGTGCCGTGCCCGGTGTGGAGCAGCCTTCGCAAAAGGCCTTCGAAACCCAGCTCGTGACCCAGCTGGAAACCTTCGACCTCACGCGCCCCGTGTTCGTCGAGGCCGAAAGCCGCAAGATCGGCCGCATCGCCCTGCCCACGGTGCTGGTGGAGCGCATGCGCGCCAGCCCCTGCATCGAGATCGAGGCCTCGGCCGACGACCGCCTGGCCTTCCTGCTGCGCGACTACGCCTACCTGGGCGACAACGGCCCTGCCCTCGCCCGCCGCTTCGAGCCCATGACCGCCCTGCATGGCAAAGAGGTGATCGCCCGGTGGCAAGGCTGGGCGCTTCGTACCGAACTTCCGCCCCTGTTTGCGGAACTGACTGCCCTGCACTACGACCCGCTCTATGCGCGCTCGCAGACCCAGCATTTCCATCGCTGGCCCGAGCGCCGCGCCGTTCAGGCCCAAGGGCTGGACGAGGCCGGCATCGCCAGATTGGCCGAGCAACTGATGGGCATGGTCTGAACATGGTCCACAGCGTGCAACTGCGGCAGGTTGGCCGCCAATGGCAGTCTCAACCGGTGCTGCAAGACATCAACTTGCGCGTCGAGCCCGGCGAGCGCATCGCGCTCATCGGCCCCAGCGGCGCGGGCAAATCCACCCTGATCCGGCTGATGGCCGGTGCCTTGCGGCCCAGCGGCGGCACGGTCCAGGTCGATGGGCAGGATCTGGCCGGACTGAGCTGGCGCGCCCTGCAGCGACACCGTTCGGGCTGCCGCATCGTCGAGCAGCTCAACATGCTGGTGCCCCAGGCCACGGTGCACGCCAACGTGGTCTCGGGCCTGCTCTCGACCTGGCCGTGGTACCGCAGCCTGCTGGCCGCGCTGATGCCGGTGGAGGTGGCGCGCGTGACCGCCCTGCTGGCCTCGCTCGACATGGCTTCGCACCAATGGGACCCGGCGGGCTCACTCAGCGGAGGGCAGATGCAGCGCGTGGCCATCGCGCGGGCCTTGATCGCCAACCCGGGGCTCTTGCTGGCCGACGAACCGACGGCCTCGCTGGACCCGAACACCGCCCGCGCGGTGACGCGCCTGATCGTGGAACAGGCGCGCGCACGCGGCATGACCCTGGTCTTTTGCACCCACTGGTTCGACATCGTGCGACGCGACTGCACCCGTGTGATCGGCCTGCGCAAAGGCCGCGTGCTCTTTGACGGCCCGCCCGAGGAGGCCGACGAGGCCCGCCTGGCCCAGCTTTACGCCGGCAGCCATGAACGCATCTGAACGGGGCGTGCCCGAAGGCCTGGCCCGTGCCCGCCGGGCGATGTGGCAACGCAACCTGGTCTGGCTGCTGATCGGCCTGTCGGGCTGGCTGTGCCTGCACCTCACGGGCGCCGACCCCGGCAAGCTCTGGGACGCCGACGGCGTGCGCAATGCCGCCGACATTTTCTCCGGCCTGGCCCACCCCGACACCTCGCCCGACTTCCTGGCCCGCGTGCTCACCCTGTCCATCGAAAGCCTGCTGATCGGCGTGCTGGGCACGGTGATGGCCGTGGTGCTGGGCATGGGGGTGGCCTTTTTCGCCATCCGCGTGCCCGAATTGCCCGAGCCGCCCCGCACGCCACCCGCCTGGCAGCTCGGAAGCCTGGCAGCGTTGCGCTGGCTGGCTCGGCTGCTGCTGAACGTGTGCCGCTCGGTGCCCGAGATCGTCTGGGCCTACGTGTTCGTGCGCCTGATCGGCCTGGGCCCAGGCGCCGCCGTGCTGGCCATCGGGCTGACCGTGGGCGGCAACATCGGCAAGCTCTACGCCGAACTGGCGGAGGCCGTCGATCCGCGCCCTGTGCAGGCCCTGCGTGCCACGGGCGCCTCACGCTGGGCGGTGTTCCTGCACGGCGTGCTGCCACAGGTGGGCCGGCAGTGGCTGGGCTACGCCCTGTTCTGTCTGGAGTGCAACATCCGCATCGGCACCATCCTGGGCGTGGTGGGCGCAGGCGGCCTGGGCAGCGAAATCGCCCTGAGCCTGCGCTACTTCGAATACAACAAACTGGCCACCACGCTGATGGCCGTGCTGGCCTTCGTGGTGGTGCTGGAGTGGCTGAGTGCGCAGTTGCGCCAGCGTGCGCTGGCCTGGTCGGTGGGCCTGGCGACCCTGGGCTCGGCCTGGGCCCTGCACCAGCTCGACATCCCCTGGGCCGACCTCTGGCACAGCGACGCACCGCCCCTCTTCACGCTCGATCACCTTGCGCCCGATGCCGTTTTCCTGCGCACCGTGGGCGCCCAGGTTGGCGAAACCCTGATGATGGCCTGGGTGGCCACCCTGCTCTCGGCGGGTCTGGCCTTTGTGCTTGCACCCCTGGCCGCCACGCCCCTGATGACCGGCAGCTACCTGGCCGACCCGCCCCGCTTCGGCTGGGCCACGCGCCTGCGCCGTCAGGCCGGGCTGTGGGGCAGCCGCGCCTTCCTGCAAGGCACCCGTGTCATCCCGGAGCTGACGCTGGCCCTGGTTTTCGTGGTCTGGGTGGGCGGTGGCCCACTGGCCGGCATCCTGGCCATCGCGGTGCACAACATCGGCGTGATGGGCCGGCTCTTTGCCGATGTGCTGGAAGAGGTCGAGCCCGGGCCACCCGCCGCCTTGCAGGCTCAGGGTGCCGGCACGCTGGGCACCTTCCTGTTTGGCGTGCTGCCCCAGGTGCGGGCCCGGCTGGCGGCTTTCACGCTCTACCGATTCGAGGTCAATGTGCGGGCCACGGCCATGGTGGGCTTCGTCGGTGCAGGCGGCATTGGCGATGCGCTGAACACCGCCATCAGCCTCTTCCACCTGCGTGACCTCACCCTTTTGCTGCTGACCATGCTGGCCCTCGTCGCCGTGGTCGACGCCCTGGGAGACCGGCTGCGCAGCCGCATCCTGAACGGCCCTGGCCTGCGCGAGCGCACCCGCCAACGCACCATGCCCGAACACCTCCGCGCCCTCTCCTGACCTTTTTCCTCTTTGCCTGAAAGCGTCCCTCATGCTGAAACTGCCACTGCCCCGCGCCCTGCGCCACCTCCCTGCCCTGCTGGCTTCGACCCTGCTGATGCTCCAGAGCCAGACCGTGCGCGCCGAAGACGTGATCCGCGTCTCCGGCATCCCCGATGAAAACCCGACCGAGCTGATGCGCAAGTACCAGCCCCTGGTGGACCACCTTCAAAAGCACCTGGGCGTCAAGGTCGTCTATGTGCCGGTGATCGACTACGGCGCGGCCGTTTCCGCCCTGGGCGCCGGCAAGATCGATTTCGCCTGGCTGGGCGGCTTCACCTTCGTGCAGGCCAAGGTCATGTCGGGCGCCAGGCCCGTGGTGATGCGCGACATCGACCGCGAGTTCCACAGCGTCTTCATCGCCAACACCGCATCCGGCATCAACAAGCCCGAAGAGCTGCGCGGCAAGAGCTTCGCCTTCGGCTCCAAGAGCTCGACCTCCGGCCACCTCTTCCCCCGCCATTTTCTGAGCACCCAGTTCAAGATCGATGCCGACAAGGACTTCGCTGGCGCCCCCCTGTACAGCGGTGCCCACGACGCCACGGTCAAGATGGTGGAGTCGGGCAAGGTGCAGGCCGGCGCGCTGAACATCGAAGTCTGGAACCGCCTGGTCGCGGCCGACAAGTTCGACAAGACCAAGGTGAAGGCCATCTGGACCACCCCGGCCTTCGTGGACTACGTCTGGACGGCCCGCAAGGACCTGCCAGCGGCCACCGTTCAGAAGTTCGCCAACGCCTTCCTGAGCCTGCAGGCCAGCCGCCCGGAAGAAAAGGCCGTGCTCGACCTGCAGGGGGCCAAGGCCTTCGTGCCGGCCAAAATGGAAGACTTCGACGTGATCGAGCAGGTGGGCCGCTCGACCGGTCTGCTCAAGTGAGCCGGGCCCCCTGTTTGCACGGAGCGCCCCGCGTCCGGGGGCTGACGCTAGGGTAAGCAGGGAGCAAACGGGGTATCGCCACACCGTGCAATCACTTACGATTTTGCCGGTGCCCCCGACATGACCACAGCCTGTCGGGGGCACCGGCAAAATCGTAAGTGATTGCACGGTGTGGCGA
>NZ_JAIZVX010000287.1 GCF_021768455.1 Aquabacterium sp.
GGCCAGGGTGGCGGCGGTGGCCAGCGCGGTGAAGGACTTCAGGGTGCGGGTCGATGCGGTGGTGGATGTCTTGTTCATGGGGTCTCCTCGGCTCATAGAAAAACAAAGGGTGAGTTCGGCCCGCCACCGGCGTGCAGCAGGTGGATCGCGAACGGTTCAGGCATGCAGCGGCGCCACCTGCGGGCCATCAGGCGGGCCTGGGGAAGGGGGATGGGAGCGGGCTGCGCCCGCTGTGGGCCTCAGCCCGGTTCAGCCCAACTCAGCCGAGTTGGGGCTCGGGGCGCTTGTGCAGGCGGCCGTCTTTCATGATGGCCACGAGCTTGTGCTTGTCTTGCAGCACGCGCACGTCTTGCGTGGGATCGCCGGCCACCAGCAGCAGGTCGGCCAGGTAGCCGGGGCGCACCAGGCCCAGCTCGTCGCCCTGGCCCATGATCTGGCCACCCAGTTCGGTGGCGGCGTGCAGCGCCTCGGACGGCGTGTAGCCGAAGTGGCGCACCCACAGCTCCAGGTCCCAGGCGTTGCGGCCATTGGGGTTGAAGGGGAAGCCGTAGTCGCCACCGGGCAGCAGGCGGATGCCGCGTGCGCGCAGCTTGGGCACCAGCGCGCGCTGGTGGGCCAGCACGACCTCGGCATCGGCCTTCATGTGCGTCATGTCGAAGTGCGGCGGGGGCGAAGCGTCCAGCGTGGCCTGGATGATGCCGATGGAGGGGGCCACGAAGAGCTCGTCCTTGCGTGCGGCCATCAGGTCCAGCGTGTCGTCGTCGGCATAGGTGCAGTGGTAGAGCACGCGGAAGCCGTGCTGGACGGCCAGCTTCACGGCCTCGTTGGCGTGGCAGTGCGCGGTCAGCCAGACCCCGTGCTCGCGGGCAGCCTCACCGGCGGCACGCACCTCGTCTTCGGTGTAGAGCACCTGGTGCGAGGCACCGGGCTTGAGCGCGCTTTCGCCCGACAGCAGGAACTTGATGGACTTGGCGCCCAGCTCGGCGCATTCCTTGACGAAGCGGCGCACGTTGTCCGGGCCGATGCCGTGGGCGTCGGCCTTGCCCGGGTCCAGCAGCGAGCCATCGGTGGGCGGCTCGCGCTCAACGGAGGAGGCCACCAGGCGCGGGCCCGGCATGCCGCCGGATTCGATCTGCTCGCGCAGCACGATCTCCAGGCGCTTGCTGAGCGCACCGGCCGAGTAGGCGCTGGTGAAGCCGTGGTCCAGCAGGATGCGGGCGTTGCGTGCGGCAGTCAGGGCCAGCTCTTCGGGCGGCAGGTGCATGCCGGGCACGAACTTCTCGACGGACGTCGGCCAGGTCAGGTGGGCGTGGGCTTCGGTCAGGCCGGGCATGAGCACGCCGCCCTGGCCGTCGATGACGATGGCGCCCTGGCGGGACACCGTCTGGCCGGCCGGGGCCACGGCCTCGATGCGCTGGCCGTCGACGCGGACCTCGCCGGCACAGGGCGCCTGGCCCGTGCCGTCGAAGATGCGGACGTTGGTGAACACGAAGGTATCGGCACCCTCGCCGCCCGTCAGGGTATCGCCACCCGGGCCACCATCGAGGCGGTCGTCGCCCGCACCGCCCACGGCGAAGCCGCCCTGGGCCGGCCAGAACTCTTTAGCCAACTGGGCATCGCCACTCCCCCAGTACCCGACCACGCCGGCTTTGAGGGCCAGTGAGTCATTGATACCGTCGCCAACCACCATCGG
>NZ_JAIZVX010000007.1 GCF_021768455.1 Aquabacterium sp.
GATCAGGGCCGGGGTGATGGGCGCCTCGCCCATGCCCAGTTCGGTCAAGAAGCCACCATGCGCCCATTCGGCATAACGCCAGCCCGTGTCGGTGTGCACGACCCCATCGGGCACGGCCACTTCCTGCACCGGCTGGCGCCCCAGGGCCGTGGCCATGAACTGGATCCACACCGGCAGGGCCAGCGAACTGCCCGAGGCGTGGCTGCCCAGGCTGCGTGGGGTGTCGTAACCCAGCCAGACCACCGCCACCAGGCGGGGCTGAAAGCCGGCAAACCAGGCGTCGTAGACGTCGTTGGTGGTGCCCGTCTTGCCGTACAGGTCGGGTCGTTTCAGTTGGGCCTGGGCGCGGGCCGCCGTGCCGCTGCGGGCCACCTCCTGCAGCAGGGTGGCCGTCATGAAGGCATTGCGGGCGGGTACCACGCGCTGGTCCTCACCCACCGTGGGCGTGGGCGCTTCGAACACCGTCTTGCCCTCGCCATCGCTGATGCGCTTGATCACCACCGGGTTCACCTTCAGGCCGCCGTTGGCGATCACCGCATACGCCCCGGCCAGCTGCATGGGCGTGGTCGAGCCGGCTCCCAGGGCCAGGGTCAGGTTGTCGGGCTGTTTGCCCGCATCGAAACCGAAGTGGCTGGTCCACTCGCGGGCCTTTTGCGGACCCAGCAGCTGCACCAGTCGGATGCTGACCATGTTCTTCGACTTGGCCAGGGCCGTGTGCAGGGCCATGGGGCCGTCGAAGGTGCCGTCTGCGTTTTGCGGGTTCCAGTCGCCCACGTCGGTCAGCGGGGCATCGTTGACCAGGGTTTCGGGCATCACGCCGTTTTCCATGGCTGCGGCGTAGAGGAAGGGCTTGAAGCTCGAGCCCGGCTGGCGCCAGCCCTGGGTCACATGGTTGAACTGGTTCTGGCGGAAGTCGAAGCCGCCCACCAGGGCCCGCACCTCGCCATTGGCCGGGTCCATGGCGACCAGGGCACCTTCGGCCTCGGGCCACTGGGTGATGGCCCAGTCCTGCCCCTGCTGGATCACGCGGACGATGGCGCCCCGCCCGATCTTCAGCTTGTCGCTGGCCTTGGGGGCCAGCCCGCTCTGAGCCTGGCGCAGGCCCTTGCCACGCACCTCGATCACTTCACCCGAGGCCAGCACCACGGTCACCGCCTTGGGGCTGGCGCGGGTCACGATGGCGGCGTGCAGCACCTCGTCGTCGTTCACGTCCGAGAGCTGCTGGGCCACGAGCGGGTCTTCGTCTTCCAGGCCACTGTCCAGGTCGGCGACCTCTTCCGGGCCGCGCCAGGGTTGACCCAGCTCGCGGTCGATCAGGGTGCGACGCAGGGCTTTCCAGGCGGCCTGCTGCTCGGTGGCGCGCAGGGTGGTCACCACCTTGTAGCCGGCGGTATAGGCCTTGTCGCCATACTGGGCGAACACCTGCTGCCGTGCCATTTCGGCCACGTATTCGGCGTGCACGTCCACGTCACCCGGGTTGCGCACATTGAGCTTTTCGGCCTTGGCGGCTTCGTACTGGGCGTCGTCCAGCACGCCAGCCGAGTGCATGCGCGACAGCGCCACCAGCTGCCGGGCGCGTGCGCGCTCCGGGTTCTTGATCGGGTTCACATGGGCCGGGTTCTGCGGCAGGCCGGCCAGCATGGCGCATTCGGCGGCACTCAGGGCTTTCAGTGGCTTGCCGAAGTAGGTCTGGGCGGCTTCGGCAAAACCATAGGAGCGGGCACCCAGGTAGATCTGGTTCATGTAGAGCGCCAGGATCTGGTCCTTGCCCAGTTCGCGCTCGATCTTGAGCGACAGCATCGCCTCCTTGAGCTTGCGGCTGAGCGTCTTCTCGCGGGTCAGCAGGAAGGTGCGCGCCACCTGCTGGGTGATGGTCGAGGCGCCCTGGGTGCGCCCGCCGGTCAGGTTGGCGACCACGGCCCGCAGCACGCCGATCACGTCCACGCCCGGGTGCTCGTAGAAGCGGGTGTCTTCCACGGCCAGCAGGCTGTCTCGCATCAGCTTGGGGATTTCATCGAAGGGGAGGTACTGGCGCTTCTCGCTGCCAAAGCCGCCGATCTCCACGCCGTCGGCCGTGTAGACCCGCAGCGGCTGTTTGGGCTGGTAGTGGGCCAGGCCGCTGGTGTCGGGCAACTGCGGGTAGAGCACCGCGATGGAGACCAGCAGGGCCAGCAGCAAGGCGGCGCCGCCACCCAGGGTCACCCAGGCCAGCAGCCGCCAGGGGCGGGCAAAAAGAGAGGACGAGGGCCGGGTTGGATCTGTCATGCGCATCAAGGTGAGGGCCCGCAGGCGCAGGGTGCGGCGGGCTGCCGATTATCGGTGCTGGACCCGGTGCCTCCGCTGACCTGCTGCACGCGCTTGTGACACTTTGCGTGCCGCGGTGGGGTCCCCTTTGGTGCCACGGCAGCCCGCGCCAAAGTGGGTTAACCCGTTCTGGTAGAGCGGGTGAACCCAGACCGTTCCCCCTGGAAAAGCGCCCACGTGAATGAGGGGTTCGGGTGCCCGCAGGCCGGATTCTGGCAAAAACCCTGTTCGTGCTCGCGGACGGCATGGCGCTCAATGAATGCACAGCGTTCAACCGTTTTGGCCCCTGCCAGACGGCCCTTTTGTCCACCCAGGAGCACCCATGATCCGCACCGTTCTGCGTCACCCCGTTTTGATGGCCCCGCTGGCCGCTCTGGCCCTGGCGGCCTCCAGCGCCTGCGCAGCACCCGTGGTCGGCCCCTCCGACGCCTCCTTCTACACCCTGCCGGCCACCCTGCCCGCCGGCAACCACGGTGACCTGCTCTCCTACCGCCAGGCCACGGTCAAGCTGGGCACTGGCGCGCCGGCGACCAAAGCCTGGAACGTGCTGTACCAGTCCACCGATTCCGAAGGCGAAACCAATGTGGTTTCCGGCACGGTGATCGTGCCCTCCACGGCCTGGTCTGGCAGCGGCGCCCGCCCGGTGGTGCTGTACGCGGTCGGTACCCATGGCCTGGCCCAGGGCTGCGCGCCCTCGCGCCAATTCGAAAAGGGCACCGATTACGAAAACGCCAACATCGTGGCCGCGCTCAAGCAGGGCTATTCCGTGCTCGTGACCGACTACCAGGGCTACATCACGGGTGACGCCTCCACCTACCTGGCGGGTGAGTCGCAGGGCCATGCCGTGCTCGACATCTTCAAGGCCGCGACGGCCATCCCTGGCGCGGGCGTCACCGCGGGTGCCAAGACCGCCATCTGGGGCTACTCGCAGGGCGGCCAGAGCGCCGCCTGGGCCGCCGAGTTGATCAGCAGCTATGCGCCCGAACTGAACGTGGTCGGTGTGGCCGCAGGCGGTGTGCCCGCCGACTTCATCGCCACGGCCCCCATGCTCAACGGCAACATCGGCTTTGCCTTCTTTGCCTCGGCCATCGCCGGTCTGGCCCAACAGTACCCCACCTCGGTCCCCATCAACCTGATCGCCAACGACGCGGGCAAGGCCGCGCTCGATCGCCTCAAGACCCAGTGCGTGTTCGAGGCCCTGTTCGAGAACCAGAACAAGTCGATCTCGCCCTACACGACCGACAACGTGCCGCTCGAGACCCTGCTGAACCTGCGCACGGTCAACGCCACGCTCAAGGCCCAGAACCTGGGCGGCAACAAGGTCCCGGCGCCGCTGTACCAGTACCATGGCTCGGCCGACGAGTTCATTCCCCTGGCCCAGGATTACGCCCTGAAGAAGGCTTATTGCAGCAAATTCACCGACGTCACCTTCGACCTCTACCCCAGCGAGCACATCGTCACCCAGTTCCAGGCGGCGCCCTATGTGATGTCGTGGCTGGGCGATCGCTTTGCCGGCAAACCCACGCAAGGCACCTGCTCGACCACCAAGGGTGACCCGGTCGCCAACCCCAATCCGGGTGGCGGCAACTTCGTGGTCTCGCTCAAGAGCTGGCCCCTGACCGCCACCGTGGGCCTGAAGACCCTGGGTCAGACCATCGCCCTGCCGGCCACCTCCAGCTTCACGGCCGACAGCGACATCACGGCCGGCAAGCTGACGGGCAGCCTCTCGGTGCCTGACTTCACCTCGACCATCAAGCTGCTGGGCATCAACACCGATGTCAAGCTGAAGATCACCCCGGTGGGCCAGACCACGGGCACGTCCACGGTCGACAACCAGGGCATCCTGCGCGTGAAGGGCAACGCCAAGGCCGACATCACCGTCACCTCGGTGTGGGGCATCCCCTTCGGCAACTGCAAGACCGTGACCCCGGTGGACTTCCCCCTCGACTTCACCGGTCCGGTGTCGTCGCTGGGCAATGGCGGCCTGACCTTCACGGGCACCACCACCTTCCCGCAACTGAAGGGCTGCATCATCTCGGCCATCCTGTCGTCGATCATGTCCGGTCCTGGGCAGACCTTCAGCTTCTCGGTGGCACCGCCCGCCCCGCAGAAGTGGTGAGTCTCCGTGGTCGGGGCTGACCCGGCCGCCCGTGCCACCTCGGTGGTGCGGTGTGTTGTGGGATCCGCTCGGGGCGGGCACGGTGGCCTCCCCGGGCATTGGCATGTCAGGAGGACGCCATGGCAATCGTTCAGGTGAACAAACGCGGCCGCGGAGGCAAATGGGCCGGGATCATGCTGGCAGCGGTGCCCCTGGCCATTGCGTTGGCCTGGTGGGCCCGCTCCGAAAGCGTGACACCCCTTGCGCCGCTACAGGAACGGGCTGCCTTGCCGCAGCCTGAAGCCGTGCCGCCGTCTGCCCCCGCGACCGTGCAGGCACCGCCCGATCCCGCACTGGTGGCCATGCAGCAGGCCGCGGCCCAGGCGCTGGCCTCGCAGTCGGCCCCGGCGCCGGTGAAAGGCCTGGTGAGGGAGCGACCGGACTACGTCTCGGTGATGGAGTGGACCCTGCTGCAGGCCGTTGCCAGGCAGCACCTGCACCCCGAGGCCGAACTCACCCGTCTGGTCAATTCGCTGCGTTTCAACAAGCAGCTGGAGCGCTGGCAGGACACGGCCCTGTCCCTGCCGCCGGCCGAGCGACAGGCCCTGGCCCGCAGCCTGGTCGATGACCTGCCCGCTCGGGTCCAGCATGGCGACATGGACCTGCCCGGTGCCCGCCAGGTGCTCGATGACACCCTGGCTGCCCTGGAGCCCGATGCCGAGGCGCGACCCAGGCGCCTCGAGGCTGAACTGCAGCGCCTGAAAGCCGCCGAAGCCCAGCACGCTGTGGCCGAGGTCAAGCGCCCCTGAATCCTGCTCCCATGAAAAAAGCCCGCTGGACATCGCGTCCCGCGGGCTTTTGAACCTGGCCGGGCGCCTGCGCAGCGCCCAGTCTGGGGTGGGGCCGATCAGGCCTGCACGCCCTTGGCCGTCTCGACGTACTCGTCGATCTGGTTGAAGTTCATGTACTTGTAGATCTTGTCGGCGTCCTTGGACACCACGCCGATCTCGGCCAGGTACTCTGCCGGCGTTGGCAGCTTGCCCAGCTTCGAGGCCACTGCCGTCAGCTCGGCCGAGCCCAGGAACACATTGGTGTTCTTGCCCAGACGGTTCGGGAAGTTACGCGTCGAGGTGGAGATGCAGGTCGAGCCTTCCTTGATCTGCGCCTGGTTGCCCATGCACAGCGAGCAGCCCGGCATTTCGGTGCGTGCACCGGCCGTGCCGAAGGTGTTGTAGAAGCCTTCCTTGGTCAGCTCGGCGGCGTCCATCTTGGTGGGCGGGGCCACCCACAGGCGCACCGGGATGTCCTTCTTGCCTTCCAGCAGCTTGCCGGCGGCGCGGAAGTGACCGATGTTGGTCATGCACGAACCGATGAAGGCCTCGTCGATCTTGGTGCCGGCGACTTCGGACAGGAACTTGGCGTCGTCCGGGTCGTTCGGGCAGCAGACGATCGGCTCCTTGATGTCGGCCAGGTCGATCTCGATGACGGCAGCGTACTCGGCGTCGGCGTCGGCTTCCAGCAGGGTCTGGTTGGCCAGCCAGGCTTCTTGAGCGTCGATGCGGCGCTGCAGGGTGCGGGCGTCGGCGTAACCGTCGGCGATCATGTTCTTCATCAGAACGATGTTCGACTTCAGGTACTCGGCAACCGGTTCCTTGTTCAGCTTGATGGTGCAACCCGCAGCCGAGCGTTCAGCGGAAGCGTCGGACAGCTCGAACGCTTGCTCGACCTTCAGGTCAGGCAGGCCTTCGATTTCCAGGATGCGACCCGAGAAGATGTTCTTCTTGCCGGCCTTGGCCACGGTCAGCAGACCGGCCTTGATGGCGTACAGGGGGATGGCATGCACCAGGTCACGCAGGGTGACGCCAGGCTGCATCTGACCCTTGAAGCGCACCAGCACCGACTCAGGCATGTCCAGCGGCATCACGCCGGTGGCGGCACCGAAGGCGACCAGGCCCGAACCAGCGGGGAAGGAGATGCCGATGGGGAAGCGGGTGTGCGAGTCGCCACCGGTGCCGACGGTGTCGGGCAGCAGCAGGCGGTTCAGCCACGAGTGGATCACGCCGTCGCCCGGACGCAGGGCCACGCCACCGCGGTTCGAGATGAAGGCGGGCAGCTCGCGGTGCATCTTCACGTCCACGGGCTTGGGGTAAGCGGCCGTGTGGCAGAACGATTGCATGACCAGGTCGGCCGAGAAGCCCAGGCAAGCCAGGTCCTTCAGCTCGTCGCGGGTCATCGGGCCGGTGGTGTCTTGCGAACCGACGGTTGTCATCTTGGGTTCGCAGTAGGTGCCAGGACGCACGCCCTTGCCTTCAGGCAGACCGACCGCGCGGCCGACCATCTTCTGGGCCAGGGTGAAGCCCTTGCCGCTGTCGGCAGGGGCTTGCGGCAGGCGGAAGGCGGTAGAGGCAGGCAGACCCAGGAACTCGCGGGCCTTGCCGGTCAGCGAGCGGCCGATGATCAGGTTGATGCGGCCACCAGCCTGGACTTCGTCCAGCAGCACCTGCGACTTCAGTTCGAACTTGGCGGCGACGGCGCCGTTCTTTTCGATCTTGCCTTCGTAGGGGTAGACGTCGATCACGTCACCCATTTCGAACGCGGTCACGTCCACTTCGATGGGCAGGGAGCCCGAGTCTTCCTGCGTGTTGAAGAAGATGGGGGCGATCTTGCCGCCCAGGGTCACGCCGCCGAAGCGCTTGTTGGGCACGAAGGGGATGTCTTCGCCGGTGGCCCAGATCACGCTGTTGGTGGCCGACTTGCGCGAAGAACCGGTGCCGACCACGTCGCCAACGTAGGCAACCAGGTTGCCCTTTTTCTTCAGGTCTTCGATGAACTGCATCGGGCCGCGCTTGCCGTCTTCTTCGGGCTTGAAGGCCGCGTCAGGACGGGTGTTCTTGAGCATCGCCAGATAGTGCATCGGGATGTCAGGGCGGCTCCAGGCGTCCGGAGCGGGCGACAGGTCGTCGGTGTTGGTTTCGCCAGGCACCTTGAACACGGTCACGGTGATCTTTTCGGCGACCTTCGGGCGGGTGGTGAACCACTCGGCATCGGCCCACGACTGCATCACGGCCTTGGCGTTGGCGTTGCCGGCCTTGACCAGCTCGGCGACGTCGTGGAACGCGTCGAACATGAGCAAGGTCTTCTTCAGGGCTTCGGCGGCCACGGTGCCCACTTCGGCATCGGACAGCAGGTCGATCAGGGGCTTGACGTTGTAGCCGCCGACCATGGTGCCGAGCAGCTCGGTGGCCTTGGCCTTGGAGATCAGGGCCACGGTCACGTCGCCATGGGCCACGGCCGACAGGAAGGAGGCCTTCACCTTGGCAGCGTCGTCCACGCCGGGGGGCACGCGGTGGGTCAGCAGGTCAAGCAGGAAAGCGTCTTCACCAGCCGGCGGGTTCTTGATCAGCTCGATCAGTTCAGCGACTTGGCTGGCAGACAGGGCCAGGGGGGGGATACCCAGCGCGGCGCGCTCGGCAACGTGTTGGCGGTAGGCTTGCAACATGGTGTTCACCTTGATGGGGCGGGGACAGAAAGGAATTCACCGCGGCGGGGCGGAAATCTGGGCCTCGGAGCCCCAAGTCTTATAGAAGACTTGAGTCAGCCCTGTATTCTCGCCCATGACCGCCGGGAATGCCACATTGACAGCGGAAAAACTGCGATTTCAACAGCGGTACGGTGTCGATCTGCATCAGAAACCGACGCTCGACCGCGTGGTGGGCTTGCAGGACTCGGGCCAGGATGGGAAAACAGCCGGGGAAACCGGCTGCTCGGGGTCATTTCGGGGTGTCGGCCGGCGTGTCGTTGGCCAGGTTGAAGACCGATGCCCGGGGGTGAAGCTTCAGCTCTTCTTCGGCGGCGCGCTGGGTGTCGTGCACGCAGCCATCGACCATGCGGCGACCGGCTTTCGGGTCCATCAGCATGGACTTGGTCAGAATCTGGATCATCAGTGCTGCGCCCTTGATGTCTTCCAGGCGGATGGCGCCGGTGCTGGAGAGCACGGGCTTCATGGTCCAGGCCTGCTTGCCCAGGCTGAGGTTGAAGTAGCCGTTGCGCTTGGCATCGCGGTCCACCGAGACGGTCTTGCCGAACTCGCACTGGTAGTGCCCCACCAGCACGCGTTCGGCCGCCTGCAGTTGCTCGGCTGTGGCTTCAGGCAATGCGGTGATCTTCTCGGCGAGGGTCTTTTTGCCGCCCTTGGTGGTGCTGGCATGGGCCAGTTGCGGGCCAAAGGTGGCAGCGGCCATGCCGAGGACGACGCCTGCCGTCATGGCAAGGGTACGGATGCGTTGCATGCGCTGCATGGCGCGGCTGGCAGGAGACTTCATGGCTGTGGGACTGAACAGACGTTGAGGGGGTGGCGCAGGCGAGGTGAAACGCGGCGCAGAGGCCGGATCTTGCCACCTTTCCTGCCCGACCTGGCGGGCGGGAAGGGGCCAGCTCGCAAGCATTTGTACCGAGCGCGTGATCCGTTGGCGACTCAGAACGCGTCGCCGGGCACGCGCACCCAGCCTTCCATGAGGATGCGCGAGCTGCGGCTCATGATGGCCTTGGTGACCGTCCACTGGCCGTTGACCAGTTTGGCCTGTGCGCCCACGCGCAGCGTGCCCGATGGGTGACCGAAGCGCACGGCTTCGCGTTCACCGCCACCGGCGGCCAGGTTGACCAGCGTGCCGGGGATGGCGGCCGCCGTGCCGATGGCCACTGCGCAGGTGCCCATCATGGCGTGGTGCAGCTTGCCCATCGAGAGCGCGCGCACCAGCAGGTCCACATCGCCCGGCTCGATGGCCTTGCCGCTGGAGGCCTTGTAGGCCGTGGGCGGCGCCACGAAGGCGATCTTGGGCGTGTGCTGGCGGGTGAGCGCTTCTTCGGGCGCCTTGATCAGGCCCATGCGCAGCGCGCCGGCCACACGGATGGCCTCGAAGCGCTTCAAGGCTTCCGGGTCGGTGTTGATCTGCTCGCGCAGTTCGGTGCCGGTGTAGCCGATCTCGGCGGCGTTGACGAACACGGTGGGGATGCCGGCCGTGATCATCGTGGCCTTGAAGGTGCCCACGCCGGGCACGTCCAGGTCGTCGACCAGGTTGCCGGTGGGGAACATCGAGCCACCCTCGTCGCCATCGTCCGACGGGTCCATGAACTCCAACACGATCTCGGCGGCGGGGAAGGTCACGCCGTCGAGCTCGAAATCACCCGTCTCCTGCACCTGGCCGTTGGTGACGGGCACGTGCGCGATGATGGTTTTCTGGATGTTGGCCTGCCAGATGCGGACGACGGCCGTGCCGTTCTCAGGGATGCGCGACGGGTCCACCAGGCCCGCATGGATCGCGAACGAACCCGCTGCCGTCGACAGGTTGCCGCAGTTGCCCGACCAGTCCACAAAAGGCTTGTCGATGGACACCTGGCCATACAGGTAGTCCACATCGTGATCGGGCACGCTGGACTTGGACAGGATCACGCACTTGCTGGTGGACGAGGTGGCGCCCCCCATGCCGTCGATGTGGGCGGCATACGCGTCCGGGCTGCCGATGACGCGCATGAACAGCTTGTCGCGCGCTTCACCGGGCACCTGGCACGAGGCCGGCAGGTCAGCCAGGCGGAAGAACACGCCCTTGCTGGTGCCGCCACGGATGTAGGTGGCGGGGATCTTGACTTGAGGGGCGAAGGCCATGGTCGTGTCCTTTCAGGCGGCCTTGTTGGCCGCGAGGAAGTCTTGGGCGAACCGTTGGAGCACACCACCCGCCTGGTACACCGACACCTCTTCGGCCGTGTCCAGTCGGCAGGTCATCGGCACCTTGATCACTTCGCCGTTCTTGCGGGTGATGACCAGGTTGAGGTCGGCGCGGGGCTTCAGGTCGCCTTCCACGTCATAGGTCTCGGTGCCGTCCAGGGCCAAGGTCAGGCGGTTGGTGCCCGGCTTGAACTCCAGCGGCATCACGCCCATGCCGATCAGGTTGGTGCGGTGGATGCGCTCGAAGCCTTCGGCCGCAATCGCTTCCACACCCGCCAGGCGCACGCCCTTGGCGGCCCAGTCACGCGACGAGCCCTGGCCGTAGTCGGCGCCGGCCACGATGATCAGCGGCTGCTTGCGCTCGTAGTAGGTCTCCATGGCTTCCCACATGCGCACCACCTTGCCCTCGGGCTCGATGCGGGCCAGCGAGCCGGCCTTCACCTTGCCTTCGGCGTCAACCACCATCTCGTTCTTCAACGTGGGGTTGGCGAACGTCGCGCGCATGGCGGTGAGGTGGTCACCACGGTGGGTGGCGTAGGAGTTGAAGTCTTCTTCCGGCAGGCCCATCTTGTGCAGGTACTCACCGGCGGCCGAGTTCATCAAAATCGCGTTGGACGGCGACAGGTGATCGGTGGTGATGTTGTCCGGCAGGATGGCCAGCGGGCGCATGCCCTTCAAGGTGCGCGGGTTGGCGGCCAGCGCGCCCACACCTTCCGTGTCCCAGTAAGGCGGGCGGCGGATGTAGGTCGATTGCGGGCGCCAGTCGTACTGCGGGCTCACCTTCACGCCCTTGTCGGCCTGGATGGCAAACATGGGCTCGTACACGGCGCGGAACATCTCCGGCTTCACGCTGGCCTTGACGATGGCGTCAATCTCGTCGTCCGATGGCCAGATGTCCTTCAGGCGGATTTCCTTGCCGTCGACCACCGTCAGCACGTCGTTTTCGATGTCGAAGCGCACGGTGCCGGCGATGGCGTAGGCCACCACCAGCGGGGGCGAGGCCAGGAAGGCCTGCTTGGCATAGGGGTGGATGCGGCCGTCGAAGTTGCGGTTGCCCGACAACACGGCGGTGGCGTAGAGGTCGCGGTCGATGATCTCTTGCTGGATCTTCGGGTCGAGCGCGCCCGACATGCCGTTGCAGGTGGTGCAGGCAAAGGCCACGATGCCGAAGCCCAGCTTCTCCAGGTCGCCCAGCAGGCCGGCTTCCTTGAGGTACAGCTCCACAGCCTTCGAGCCAGGAGCGAGCGAGGACTTCACCCAGGGCTTGCGCGTCAGGCCCAGCTTGTTGGCGTTGCGTGCCAGCAGGGCGGCCGCAATCACGTTGCGCGGGTTGGAGGTGTTGGTGCAGCTGGTGATGGCGGCGATGATCACGGCGCCGTCGGGCATGGTGCCCTCTTGTGCCGATGGCATCTGCCACTTGCCCGAGATGCCCTTGGCGGCCAGGTCGCTGGTGGCGACGCGGGCGTGCGGGTTCGACGGGCCGGCCATGTTGCGCACCACGGTGCTCAGATCGAAGGTCAGGTCACGTTCGTACACGGCGCCTGCCAGCGAATCCGACCACAGGCCGGCCACCTTGGCATACGTTTCCACCAGCTTGACCTGGGCGGCATCGCGGCCGGTCAGGGTCAGGTAGTCCAGCGTCTGGTCGTCGATGCTGAACATCGCGGCCGTGGCGCCATATTCAGGCGCCATGTTCGAGATGGTGGCGCGATCGCCAATGGTCAGCTTGGATGCGCCTTCGCCGTAGAACTCGAGGTAAGCGCCCACGACCTTGGATTTGCGCAGGAACTCGGTCAGCGCCAGCACCACGTCGGTGGCGGTGATGCCCGGTTGGCGCTGGCCCGTCAGCTTCACGCCGACGATTTCAGGCAGGCGCATCCACGAGGCGCGGCCCAGCATCACGTTCTCGGCTTCCAGGCCGCCCACGCCAATGGCGATCACGCCCAAGGCGTCCACGTGCGGCGTGTGCGAGTCCGTGCCCACGCAGGTGTCGGGGTAGGCCACGCCCTGGTCGGCATGGATCACGGGCGACATCTTCTCCAGGTTGATCTGGTGCATGATGCCGTTGCCCGCGGGGATCACGTCCACATTGGCGAAGGCGTTCTTGGTCCACTCGATGAAGTGGAAACGGTCTTCGTTGCGGCGCTCTTCAATGTCGCGGTTCTTCTTGAACGCGTCAGGGTCGAAGCCACCGCACTCCACGGCCAGCGAGTGGTCCACGATCAGCTGCACGGGCACCACGGGGTTCACCTTGGCCGGGTCGCCGCCTTCCTTGGCGATGGCATCGCGCAGGCCGGCCAGGTCCACCAGGGCGGTCTGGCCCAGGATGTCGTGGCAGGCCACGCGGGCCGGGAACCAGGGGAAGTCCAGGTCACGCTTGCGCTCGATCAGCTGCGTCAGGCAGTCGTTGACGATGGCCGGATCGGCCTTGCGCACGATGTTTTCGGCGTGCACGCGCGAGGTGTAGGGCAGGGTGGCCCAGGCACCGGGCTTGATGGCCTCCACGGCGGCTTGGGTGTCGAAATAATCCAGCTGGGTGCCGGGCAGCGGCTTGCGGAATTGGGTGTTGATGTTGCTCATGGCCGGGGCGTTCAGGAGAGTGAAGGTCGCTTCAAGGTGAAAGGGCGCCCGAGGCGCCCTTCGTGCTGTTTACTTGCGGTCCTTGATGGGCACGAACTTCTGGTCTTCAGGGCCGGTGTAGTTGGCGCTCGGGCGGATGATCTTGCCGTCGATGCGCTGTTCGATCACGTGGGCCGACCAGCCGCTGGTGCGGGCGATCACGAACAGCGGCGTGAACATGGCGGTGGGCACGCCCATCATGTGGTAGCTCACGGCAGAGAACCAGTCGAGGTTGGGGAACATCTTCTTGATTTCCCACATCACCGATTCCAGGCGCTCGGCGATGTCGTACATCTTCATGTTCGACTGTTCCTTGCTCAGGTCTTCGGCCACCTTCTTGATGACCACGTTGCGCGGGTCGCTCACGGTGTAGACGGGGTGACCGAAGCCGATCACGACTTCCTTGCGCTCCACGCGGGCTCGGATGTCGGCTTCCGCCTCATTCGGGTTGTCGTAGCGCTTCTGGATCTCGAAGGCGACTTCGTTGGCGCCGCCGTGCTTCGGGCCACGCAGGGCGCCGATGCCGCCGGTGATGGCAGAGAACATGTCCGAGCCCGTGCCGGCCACCACGCGCGAGGTGAAGGTCGAGGCGTTGAACTCGTGCTCGGCGTACAGGATCAGCGAAGTGTGCATGGCGCGCACCCAGCTGTCACGCGGCTTCTCGCCGTGCAGCAGGTGCAGGAAGTGGCCGCCGATGGAGTCGTCATCGGTTTCCACGTCGATGCGCTTGCCGTTGTGGCTGTAGTGGTACCAGTACAGCAGCATCGAGCCCAGCGAGGCCATCAGCTTGTCGGCGATGTCGCGGGCGCCGGGGTGGTTGTGGTCGTCCTTCTCGGGCGACAGGCAGCCCAGCACGGACACGCCGGTGCGCATCACGTCCATCGGGTGGCTGGAGGGGGGCAGCTGTTCCAGCGCGGTCTTCAGGCCGGCGGGCAGGCCGCGCAGCGACTTCAGCTTGGCCTTGTAGCCAGCCAGTTCGGCCACGGTGGGCAGCTTGCCGTGCACCAGCAGGTGGGCGATTTCTTCGAACTCGCAGGTGGTGGCGACGTCGAGGATGTCGTAGCCGCGGTAGGCCAGGTCATTGCCGGTGCGGCCCACGGTGCACAGGGCGGTGTTGCCGGCGGCGGTGCCAGACAGGGCGACCGACTTCTTGGGTTTGAAGCCAGGGGTGGTGGTTTCAGGCGTGGCGCTCATGGGGGTCTCCTGGATGTCAAAAATGGGCGGGGGTCACTTCTTGGCGGCGAACAGCGCGTCGAGCTTGCCCTCGAACGCGTGATAGCCGATGCGGTCGTAGAGTTCTTCGCGGGTCTGCATGGTGTCGACCACGTTGCGCTGGTGGCCGTCACGACGGATGGCGGTGTAGACGGCCTCGGCAGCCTTGTTCATGGCGCGGAAGGCGCTCAGCGGGTAGAGCACCATGCCCACGCCGGTGGGGCGGAGGTCGTCCACGCTGAACAGCGGGGTCTTGCCGAACTCGGTGATGTTGGCCAGCACCGGCACCTTCACCGCCTTGACGAATTTTTCGTAGGTGGGCAGGTCGTAGGCGGCTTCGGCAAAGATGCCGTCGGCGCCGGCTTCCACGCAGGCGATGGCGCGCTCGATGGCGGCATCCACGCCGTGCACCTGGATGGCATCGGTGCGGGCGATCAGGAAAAAGTCGGCGTCCGTCTTGGCGTCGGCGGCGGCCTTGACGCGGTCCACCATCTCTTCGGTGGTGACGATTTCCTTGCCAGGGCGGTGGCCGCAGCGCTTGGCGCCCACCTGGTCTTCGATGTGGCAGGCCGCAGCGCCGGCCTTGATCAGGCTTTTGACCGTGCGCTCGATGTTGAAGGCGCTGGGGCCGAAGCCGGTGTCGATGTCGACGAGCAGGGGCACGTCGCACACGTCGGTGATGCGGCGCACGTCGATGAGCACGTCGTCCAGCGTGTTGATGCCCAGATCAGGCAGGCCCAGGGAGCCCGCGGCCACGCCACCACCCGAGAGGTAGATGGCCTGGTAACCCGCGCGCTTGGCCAGCAAGGCGTGGTTGGCGTTGATGGCGCCGATGATCTGAAGGGGGGCTTCGGCGGCGAGGGCGGCTCGGAAGCGGGCGCCCGGTGTCAAGTTGGCCATGCACGTTCTCCTGTGGGATGCGGTCGTTGGGTGACTGCAGGGATGGTTCGCAACGCGTGTGCCAGCGTTCGGGCGGCTTCACTGTGGCCCCGATGGCGCCGCCAAGTCTTTGATTTGTCTCAATTTTGGGAAGGCGAGGGCAGGGGCAGGTTCCGGCGTTGTTTCATTGGTGTTCCAAAAATGAAACGTGTTTTCGGCTCTTGTGGAACAATGGTGAAACAGCACATCACGCCCGGAACCCTCTCATGCGCGACTCCCCTTTGTTTGGCGCGGCAGGCGTCAGTCCCCTTCCACGGATTGTGGCCGTCGGTTTTCGGCGCATCAACAAGATGCTGCAGGAAGTGGCCCCCGAGTTTGCCCTGCGTGCCACGGTCGACCTGCTCGACGTCGGCTTCGACCAGGCTGTGAGCCGCGTGCAGGCGCTGCAGGCTGTCCAGCCTGTGGACGTGATCGTGGCGGCAGGCTCCAACGGGGCCTACCTGCGTCAGCGGCTCGACACGCCGGTGGTGCTGGTCAAGGTCGGCGGCTTCGACCTCATGAAGGCCCTGGCCGAAGCCAAGCGCCTCTCCGGCCGCGTGGGCCTGGTCACCTACGAAGGCATGGCCCCGGATCTCAGTGAATTTGGCGGGCTGTTCGAGCTGGGGGTGCAGCAGCGCAGCTACCGCACCGAAGACGAAGCCCGAGCCTGTGTGGTGGCCTTGCGGGGGCAGGGCGTCGAGGTGGTGGTGGGCACCGGCGTGGTCGCGGATCTGGCCGAGCAACTCGGGCTGGCCGGGGTCTTCCTCTATTCGCCCGATGCCGTGCGCGAGGCCCTGGAGGACGCCCTGGAGGTGGCCCGCGCCGCCCGCATCGAGCTGGCCAAGCGAGAGCGCCTCAACACCATCCTGGCGCAGTTGAGCGACGGGGTGATCGCGGTGGACCGGCACGAGGGCATCCAGACCCTGAATCCCGCCATGGCCCAGTTGCTGGGCGTGAACCCGGGCGACTGGCTGGGGCGAGCCTTGAGCGAGGTCTGCCCCGAGCTCAGCCTGCAGTCCACCCTGCGCCTGGCCTTGCCCGAACTGGAAAAAATCGAGCGGGTACGGGGCAAGGCCCTCATCGTGAACCGCATGCCCATCATGGAGCAGGGCCAGCTGACCGGCGCGGTGCTGAGCTGTCAGGATCCGATCAGCATCCAGCGTGTCGACCGCCAGATCCGCACCCGCATCAAGCCCAGCGCAGCGGCCTCGCGCCACGAGCTGGACGAGTTCCTGGGCGCGAGCACCGCCATCCGCCAGCTCAAGGAGATGGCCCTGCGCTGCGCCCGCAGCCCTGCCACCGTGCTCGTCACCGGCGAGAGCGGCACCGGCAAGGAGCTCATCGCCCAGGGCATCCACATGGCCAGCGACCGGCGCGATCTGCCCTTTGTCGCGGTGAACTGCGCGGCCCTGTCCGAGACCTTGCTGGAGAGCGAGCTCTTTGGCCACGAAGAAGGCGCTTTCACCGGCGCGCGCCGTGGCGGCAAGGTCGGGCTCTTCGAGGCGGCGCACAAGGGCACCATCTTCCTGGACGAGATCGGCGAGATGCCGCTTTCCTTGCAGACCCGGCTGCTGCGCGTGCTGCAGGAGCGGGAGGTGCTGCGGGTGGGGGCCACCGAGCCCACGCCTGTCAACGTGCGTGTGATCGCAGCCACCCACCAGGACCTGCTCCAGCAGGTGCAGGCTGGCCGCTTCCGGCTCGACCTCTACTACCGCCTCAACATCCTGCGCCTGAGCGTGCCGCCGCTGCGTGAGCGCCTGGACGACCTGCCGCTCCTGGCCCGGGCTCTGCAGCGCGAGGCCTGTCGCCGCCTGCAGACCGACCCGAGTTGGAGCGAGGGCCTCATCGATGCCCTGGTGCAACAGGGGCGCCACCACGCCTGGCCGGGCAATGTGCGTGAACTGGGCAACCTGGTCGAGCGTGTGGTGGCCTGCGCGGCGCCTGGCCCCGGATCAGGGGTGGACCCGGCGGGGGGCGTCGTGGCGGTCTTGCATCAGATGGCGCCCGAGCTCTTTCCGGTCGAACCCTTGGCGGTCAGCGCAGCGCCTTCACTCGGAGCCCTGCGCCCTCCCGCCCTGAAAGCGCAGCAAGCCGAGGCTGAGCGTGCCCAGCTCAGCCGTGTGCTCGCCGAATGCGATGGAGACCGCCTTCAGGCCTGTGCGCGCCTCGGCATTGCCCGCACCACCCTGTGGCGCAAGCTCAAGGCCCACGGTCTGGCCTGATCCCTTTTCAGCAGGCGTAGGACGTCAGCAGACGCGCATCGGGGCCGGGGGTGCAGTGGCCGCGGCGGGCGCGCAAGGTCCATGGCGTGCCGTTGCGAAAGCGAAGGCTCAGGCTGAACGGTGCGTCCTGCGTCCAGGGCAGGGGCAGGCGAGACAGGCGTTCGTCGCCCACCCGCAGCACCCCTTCTGCGAGCGCGCCGATGCCGTCGCGCACTTCACCATCGAGTTGCGCGCCCTCCAGCACCAAGGCCAGCGGCTGCATGTAGGCCTCCTCGGCCGCCTGGCCGGGTGCGGTCTCCTGCAGCACGCAGGCCACGGCAAAGTGCAAGGTCAGCGTCTGGCCACCTGAGGCACCTTGCTCGCCCTTCGGGGCGCTCAGGCTCAGGTTCCGCAATTCGCTGCCTTCAAACAGGAAAGTCGTCTGTGTCATGCACCTAGCGTAAACGCTGGGAGGGGCAGGGTGGTGCCGCGGCATACGATGGCCCCACCCGCGTGGGCATGGACACATGGCGCCATGTCTGCGCGGTCGACCATGGGGCCCCACTTGAGCGACACCACCTTCGACCACATCGTCATCGGCGCCGGCACCGCCGGTTGCCTGCTCGCCAACCGCCTGTCCGCCGACCCCAGGGTGCGCGTGCTGCTCATCGAAGCGGGTGGCGCCGACGATTACCACTGGATCCACATCCCGGTGGGCTACCTCCACTGCATCGGCAACCCCCGCACGGACTGGCTCTATCAGACCGAACCCGAGCCCGGGCTGGGTGGGCGCAGCCTGCGTTACCCGCGGGGCAAGGTGCTGGGCGGTTGCTCCAGCATCAACGGCATGATCTACATGCGCGGCCAAGCCCGCGATTACGACCACTGGGCCGCGCTCACCGGTGACCCGTCCTGGGCCTGGAACGAGGTCCTGCCCCTCTTCAAGCGCCACGAAGACCACCACCTGGGCGCCAGTGCCCACCATGGCGCCGGTGGCGAGTGGCGTGTCGAGCGCCAGCGCCTGCGCTGGGACCTGCTGGATGCCTTTGCCCTGGCCGCCCAACAGGCCGGCATCCCTGCCAATGCCGACTTCAACCGCGGCGACAACGAGGGTGTCGGCTACTTCGAGGTCAACCAGCGCAAAGGCATGCGGTGGAATGCGGCGCAGGCCTTTCTGCGCCCCGCCTGCTTTGCCCGCCCCAATTTCGAGATGTGGACCCGCGCCCAGGTCGACCGCCTGATCACAGGGCGGGGCGAGGACGGCGCTTTGCGTTGCACCGGCGTGCGCGTCTGGACCGGCACCGAAATGGTTGAGGCCCATGCCACCCGCGAGGTTCAACTCTGTGCCGGCAGCATCGGTTCGCCCGCCATCCTGCAGCGCTCCGGCATCGGTCCGGCCGAGGTGCTGGCGCGGGCCGGGGTGCCCCTGGTGCACGCACTGCCTGGCGTCGGCGCCAACCTGCAGGACCATCTCCAGATTCGCAGCGTCTTCACCGTGCAGGGCGTCGACACCCTCAACACCCGAATGGCCAGCCTTTGGGGCCAGGCCCGCATCGCGTTGGAATACGCCTTGCGCCGCAGCGGTCCCATGAGCATGGCCCCCAGTCAACTGGGCGTCTTCACCCGCAGCCATCCGTCCCTGGCGCACCCCGACCTGGAATTCCACGTCCAGCCCCTGAGCCTGGACGCCTTTGGTGAGCCCCTGCACCGATTTCCGGCCTTCACCGCCAGCGTCTGCCCACTCAACCCCAGCAGCCGTGGTTCGGTGGAGATCCGTTCGGCCGATCTGGCAGCGGCACCTGCGATCGCTCCGGGCTACCTCAGCACCCCGGAAGACCGCGAGGTGGCCATCCGGGCACTTCGCGTGGCCCGCCACATCGTGTCCCAGCCTGCGTTGGCGCCCTACCAGCCCCAGGCCTGGCGCCCAGGGCCAGACTGCCAGAGCGACGAGGCCCTGGCCGAGGCCGCATCCCGGTGCGCGACCACCATCTTCCATCCTGTGGGCACCACCCGCATGGGACATGCCGATGACCCCGAGGCCGTGGTCGACAGCCAGTTGCGGGTGCGAGGCATCGCGGGCTTGCGCGTGGTCGACGCGGGCGTCATGCCCACCATCGTCAGCGGCAACACCAATGCCCCGACCCTGATGATCGCCGAGCGGGCCGCCGCGCTGATTCGCAGGGCCTGAATCCGGCGGACGTCAGTGCCCGGGGGGCGTCTCGAAAAACGCCGAACGGATTTCCACCGGCAAAGGCTGCCCGGTCAGCCATGCGCGCTCCAGCACATGCCAGTAGTGGCGGTAACTGGCCCGGTCGTGCAGCACATGGCGGTGTGAGGTCGGCGCCCAATGAGCCGCTTGCGCCGCGCTCAGGATCTCGATCGCATCGTCCACCTCGGCCGATACCGGTGCGAACGCCTCCACGATCACAGGGATCTGATCCGGGTGGATGCTCCACATGCGCGTGTAGGCGAGTTCTCTGCAGGCGCGTTCCGCCGCCTTGCCCAGCGCCCGCGTGTCCTTGAACTCCGTGACCACGCAATGCGACGGCGTGATGCCCGCCGCATGGCAGGCCGCCGAGATTTCCAGTTTGGCCCGCAGCACCAGCGGGTGGCTGAACTGCCCCTGCACACCCATGGCCGAGGCCGGCACCGCCCCCCGGTGATCCGACACGAAATCCATCAGCCCGAAGGACAGCGATTCCACGCCGGGCAGGGCTGCGATGTCGTGCACCTGCTGCACGGCCCGGTGCGTCTCGATCAGGCCGTGCACCGGCACGACCCGCGTCACCCCGTGCTTGACCCGCGCCGCCTTGATCGCCTCGATGGCACGCTGGGCGTCGGCCGCATCGGCCAGCTTGGGCACCATGATGTAGGCCAGCCGCTCGCCGGCCAGCCGGATCACCGTGTCCACATCGTCTTCAAAGCGGCGGTGTCGAAAGTCGTGGACCCGTACGCCCACACGCCCCGTGGCGTTTTCGGGGCCGGCCACCAGGGCGGCCACCAGCAGGGCCTGTTCGTGCTCTCCGCCCACGGGCGCGCCGTCTTCCAGGTCCAGTGTCACGTCGAACACGGCGTGACCGGCCTGGGCGGCCATCTCCGCCTGCAAGGCCAGGCTTTTGCGCATGCGCGCTTCGACGCCTGCGTAGTGGTCGCACACCGGCAACAGCGGGGCGGGCTTTTCTGAGCCGAACAGGGCGTGGCGGGGGTGGATGGCGGTCAGCGTCGACACGGTGTTTTCCTTCTTCAAACCCTGCCAGTCTGAACGAAAAAAAGCCGGCCTGCTCGCGCAAACCGGCTTTTTGACACAGCGATCGAGTCAGTGCCCCGATCGGGTGTGCAGACGCATCACAGCAGGTGCTTGACGCCGTCTTGTTCGCCCTGCAGCTCGGCCAGGGTCTTGTTGATGCACTCTTGCGAGAAGGCATCGATTTCCAGGCCGGTGACGATCTTGTACTCGCCGTCAGGGGTGGTGGTCACGGGGAAGCCGAACACGATGCCGGCGGGGATGCCGTACTCGCCATTCGAAGGCACGCCCATGGTCACCCATTCGCCGTTGGAGCCCAGGGCCCAGTCGCGCATGTGGTCGATGGCAGCGTTGGCAGCCGAAGCGGCCGACGACAGGCCGCGTGCGGCGATGATGGCAGCGCCACGCTTGCCCACGGTCGGCAGGAAGGTTTCAGCGTTCCAGACCTGGTCGTTGATGGCTTCCTTGACGGACTTGCCATCGACCGTGGCGAAACGGTAGTCGGCGTACATCGTGGGCGAGTGGTTGCCCCAGACGGTCAGCTTCTTGATGTCGCCAACCTTGAAGCCAGCCTTGGCGGCCAGTTGCGAGGCGGCACGGTTGTGGTCCAGGCGCAGCATGGCGGTGAAGTTCTTGGCCGGCAGGTCCGGAGCCGACTTCATGGCGATGTAGGCGTTGGTGTTGGCGGGGTTGCCGACGACCAGCACCTTCACATTGCGCGAAGCCACGGCGTTCAGGGCCTTGCCCTGGGCCGTGAAGATCTGGGCGTTGGCGGCCAGCAGGTCGGCGCGCTCCATGCCGGGGCCGCGGGGGCGTGCACCCACCAGCAGGGCGTAGTCGGTGTCCTTGAAGGCGGTCAGGGGGTCGGAGTGGGCTTCGATGCCGGCCAGCAGCGGGAAAGCGCAGTCTTCCAGCTCCATGATCACGCCCTTGAGCGCGTTCTGAGCCTTTTCGTCGGGGATTTCCAGCAGTTGCAGGATGACGGGCTGGTCCTTGCCCAGCATTTCGCCAGAGGCGATGCGGAACAGGAGGGCGTAACCGATTTGACCAGCGGCGCCGGTGACGGCGACGCGAACGGGTGCTTTGCTCATATGCAACTCCGAAAGGAAGGGTGGCGGATTAGTGGAAAACCCACAAGTGTAGCTTCGCGCGGCAGTTTATGGCCAGTGTCCCTTTCCGTCAACGCTCTTATGTCTTATATAAGACATCTTTCGTCAGTTCGTTGGACAAAAGCGCTCCATTTGTGGTGCAATACCGCCCGGTCAGCCCCATCCGGACTGCCCGCCAGGCCAGCCCGATCTGACCCTGATCGACAACAACACGAGCCGACCCTCCGTGGTGACCCCTTTCCCTCTCTCTGCTGCACAAGACGCCGACGCCGCTGGTGGTGGCGCGAGCGCGGGCCAGTCGGTCCAGGGACCTTCGTTCAGCCCGCTGTACCAGCAGATCAAGGTCCTCATCCTGCGCAGCCTGCAGGCCGGTGAGTGGCGCCCGGGCGAGGCCATTCCGTCCGAGATCGACCTCGCGGCCCGCTTCAAGGTCAGTCAGGGCACCGTGCGCAAGGCGGTTGACGAGCTTGCCGCCGAGAACCTGCTCATGCGCCGTCAGGGCAAAGGCACGTTCGTGGCCACCCATGCCGAGGAGCAGGTTCAGTACCGCTTCCTGCGCCTCATGCCCGACCAGCCCGAGACCGGCGCCAGCAGCTCGCGCCGTGAGTTCCTCGACTGCCGTCGCCTGCGCGCCCCGGCCGATGTGGCCCGCGCCCTGCACCTCAAGGCAGGCGACATGGTGGTCGAAATTCGCCGGGTGCTGCACTTCTCCGGTCGTCCCGTGGTCTATGACGACATCTGGCTGCCCGGTCGCCTCTTCAAAGGTCTCACCGCCGACCGCCTCAGCGAATACCGCGGCCCGATGTACGGCCTGTTCGAATCCGAATTCGGTGTGCGCATGATCCGCGCCGAAGAGCAGTTGCGCGCTGTCGCGGCCACGGCCGACACCGCGCAGGCCTTGCAGGTGCCGGTGGGCTCGCCGCTGTTGAGCGTCGAGCGCCTTTCGCTCACCTATGGCGACCAGCCTGTCGAGCTGCGCCGGGGTCTGTACCGCACCGATCACCACTATTACCGAAACGAACTGAGTTGACGCCCCGTTCATGACCTTGTTCACGCAAAGCCTGCGACCTGTCCTCGGATTGACCAATGGCTAAGCGGGTCCCTCGGCTTGGGGATTGCCCTAAAATCTCCCCTTCACTTGACAAAGTAACGACGCTCGGCAGGAGCCCCCCTACACCATGGCTGACAACGCGAAAAACCCACGCCCCGTCTACCGGAACATCCACGTCACCGACCTGGCGAGCTACCGCTTGCCCCCGGCCGGCATCGTTTCGATCCTCCACCGGATCAGCGGCGTCGTGATGTTCCTCCTGATGCCCTTCATCATCTGGATGTTCGACACCAGTGTCTCGACCGAGATCTCCTACGACACCTTCACCTCGGTGTTCGTGGCCGGCTGCGGCTTCCTGCCTGGCTGGTTCATGAAGCTCATCGCCCTGGCCTTGATCTGGGCCTACCTGCACCACTTCATCGCTGGCGTGCGCCACCTGATCATGGACGCCACCCACTCGGTGAGCAAGCAGCAAGGTCACAGCTCGGCCATCATCACCCTCGCTCTCAGCGTGGGTCTGACGGTGATCCTGGGCGCCAAGCTCTTCGGTCTGTTCTGATTTCGTCTCCGGGAACCCCAAACCATGTCTCAAAACTACGGAACCAAGCGCATCGTGACCGGTGCGCACTATGGCCTGCGTGACTGGCTGGCACAGCGCATCACCGCCGTGCTGATGGCCCTGTTCACCATCGTGCTGCTGGCCCAGGTCATCTTCGGTGGCCCCATCGGTTACGACCGCTGGGCCGGCATCTTCTCCCAGCAATGGATGAAGACCCTGACCTTCGTGGTCATCGTGGCCCTGCTGTACCACGTCTGGGTTGGCGTGCGTGACATCTGGATGGACTACATCAAGCCGGTGGGCATCCGCCTTGCCCTGCAAGTGTTCAGCATCGTGTGGCTCGTGGGCTGCGCTGGCTGGGCCATCCAAGTGCTGTGGAGACTGTAAAAAATGAGCGCTACTTCCCTTCCTACCCGCAAATTTGACGTCGTGATCGTGGGGGCCGGCGGCTCCGGCATGCGCGCGTCGCTGCAACTGTCTCTGGCCGGCCTGAACGTGGCCGTGCTGTCCAAGGTCTTCCCCACGCGTTCGCACACGGTGGCCGCCCAGGGCGGCATCGGTGCCTCGCTGGGCAACATGTCCGAAGACAACTGGCACTACCACTTCTTCGACACCGTCAAGGGTTCCGACTGGCTGGGCGACCAGGACGCCATCGAGTTCATGTGCCGTGAAGCACCCAAGGTGGTGTACGAGCTGGAACACTTCGGCATGCCGTTTGACCGCAACGCCGACGGCACCATCTACCAGCGTCCCTTCGGCGGCCACACCGCCAACTACGGCGAAAAGCCCGTGCAACGCGCCTGCGCCGCAGCCGACCGCACCGGCCACGCCCTGCTGCACACGCTGTACCAGCAAAACGTCAAGGCCCGCACCCAGTTCTTCGTGGAATGGATGGCCCTTGACATCATCCGTGACGCCGATGGCGACGCCGTGGGCGTGACCGCCCTGGAAATGGAAACCGGCGACGTGCACGTGCTGCACGCCAAGACCGTGCTGTTCGCCACCGGTGGCGCCGGCCGCATCTACCAGGCTTCCACCAACGCCTTCATCAACACCGGTGACGGCCTGGGCATGGCGGCACGCGCCGGCATCCCCCTGGAAGACATGGAGTTCTGGCAGTTCCACCCCACCGGCGTGGCCGGCGCGGGCGTGCTGCTGACCGAAGGCTGCCGTGGCGAAGGCGCGATCCTGCGCAACAGCAATGGCGAGCGCTTCATGGAACGTTACGCCCCCACCCTGAAGGACCTGGCTCCCCGTGACTTCGTGTCCCGCTCGATGGACCAGGAAATCAAGGAGGGTCGTGGCTGCGGTCCCAATAAGGACTACGTCCTGCTGGACATGACCCACCTGGGCGCCGAGACCATCATGAAGCGCCTGCCTTCGGTGTTCGAGATCGGCCACAACTTCGCCAACGTCGACATCACCAAGGAGCCGATCCCCGTGGTGCCGACCATCCACTACCAGATGGGTGGCATCCCCACCAACGTCTACGGCCAGGTGGTCGTGCCCAAGAACGGCAAGCACAACGACATCATCAACGGCCTGTACGCCGTGGGTGAGTGCTCCTGCGTGTCGGTGCACGGCGCCAACCGCCTGGGCACCAACTCGCTGCTGGACCTGGTGGTCTTCGGCCGCGCTGCTGGCAACCACATCGTCGAGACCAACCTCAAGACGAAGAACCACAAGCCGCTGCCCAAGGACGCCGCCGACTACACCCTGTCGCGCCTGGCCCGCCTGGATTCGGCCAAGAACGGCGAGTACTCGCAGGACGTGGCCAACGAGATTCGTGCCACCATGCAGAAGCACGCCGGCGTGTTCCGCACCCAGAAGTCCATGGACGAAGGCGTCAAGCGCATCGCCGACGTGCGCGAGCGCGTCAAGGCCATCGGCCTGAAGGACAACTCCAAGGTCTTCAACACCGCCCGCATCGAAGCACTGGAAGTCGACAACCTGATCGAAGCCGCACAAGCCACCATGGTGGCCGCCGCAGCCCGTCCGGAATCGCGTGGCGCCCACGCCCACGACGACTTCCCCAACCGCGACGACGCCAACTGGATGAAGCACTCGCTCTGGTACTCCGAAGGCAACCGCCTGGACTACAAGCCCGTGAACCTCACCCCGCTGACGGTGGAATCCGTGCCCCCGAAGGTCCGTACCTTCTGATCGACGGTCAAACGAATTAGGAACGCATCATGAAGCGCACTTTCAACATCTACCGCTACGATCCGGACAAGGATGCCAAGCCCTACATGCAGACCATCGAGATCGAACTCGACGGTCACGAGCGCATGCTGCTGGATGCCCTGGTCAAGCTCAAGGCGGTTGACCCCACCCTGTCGTTCCGTCGCTCGTGCCGCGAAGGCGTTTGTGGCTCGGACGCCATGAACATCAACGGCAAGAACGGCCTGGCCTGCCTGACCAACATGCGCACGCTGCCTGGCGTGATCACCCTCAAGCCGCTGCCCGGTCTGCCCGTGGTTCGCGACCTGATCGTGGACATGACGCAGTTCTTCAAGCAGTACAACTCGATCAAGCCTTACCTCGTCAACGACACGCCGCCGCCCGAAAAGGAGCGCCTGCAGTCGCCTGAAGAGCGCGAAGAGCTGGATGGCCTGTACGAGTGCATCCTGTGCGCCAGCTGCTCGACCAGCTGCCCCAGCTTCTGGTGGAACCCCGACAAGTTCGTGGGCCCCGCTGGTCTGCTGCAGGCTTACCGCTTCATCGCGGACAGCCGCGACCAGGACACCGCAGGTCGCCTGGACAACCTGGAAGACCCGTACCGTCTCTTCCGTTGCCACACGATCATGAACTGCGTCGATGTTTGCCCCAAGGGTTTGAACCCCACGAAGGCCATCGGCAAGATCAAGGAACTGATGGTGCGTCGCGCCGTCTGATCCCGTTCTGAAGAGCCTGGTTCCTGATTTCCTCCGTGCTGCACAGCCCTACTATTCCGATGACCAACGCCCCTACGCCTGCCGCCGATCTGACGCCCGACCCGGACGTGTTGCGGCGCTTGCGCTGGCGTTGTCGCCGTGGGCTGCTGGAAAACGACATTTTCATTGATCGTTTTTTCGAGCAGCACGAAGGAAGTCTCACCACGCCACTGGTACAGGGCTTGCTTCAGCTGATGGACCTGTCTGACAATGATCTGCTGGATCTCCTCCTGGCCCGCAAGGAGCCGGAAGGGGAGCTGCGCGATCCGGATGTCCTGCAGGTGCTGTCCATGATGCGGGTCCGGCAGGACTGACCTGCCGCGCCAAGGCTGCCGACCTGGAAACCAAGCTCGTCACCCACACCCTTTCCACAATACCGACCCCTAGGAGTGCTCATGACCCCGTCCGACGTGAAAGCCACCTTGTCGTTCTCTGACGGCAGCCCCAGCATGGATCTGCCCATCTACAAGGGCTCCATCGGCCCGGATGTGATCGACATCCGCAAGCTGTACGGCCAGACCGGCAAGTTCACTTACGACCCAGGCTTCCTGTCGACGGCTTCGTGCAACTCCACGATCACCTACATCGACGGTGACAAGGGTGAGCTGCTGTACCGTGGTTACCCCATCGAGCAGCTGGCCACCAACTGCGACTTCCTGGAGACCTGCTACCTGCTGCTGAACGGCGAACTGCCGAATGCCACCGAGAAGTCTGACTTCGTGGCCAGCGTGACCAACCACACGATGGTCAACGAGCAGATGCAGTTCTTCCTGCGCGGCTTCCGTCGTGACGCACACCCCATGGCCGTGATGACCGGTCTGGTGGGTGCTCTGTCGGCCTTCTATCACGACAGCACCGACATCAACAACCCCGAGCACCGCAAGATTGCAGCGATCCGCCTGATCGCCAAGATGCCGACGCTCGTGGCCATGGCCTACAAGTACACGATCGGTCAACCCTACGTGTACCCGAAGAACGACCTGTCGTACACCGAGAACTTCATGCGCATGATGTTCGCGACGCCGTGCGAAGAGTACAAGGTCAACGACGTGCTGGTGCGCGCCATGGACCGCATCTTCATCCTGCACGCTGACCACGAGCAGAACGCCTCGACCTCGACCGTCCGCCTGTGCGGTTCGTCGGGCACGAACCCGTTTGCCGCCATCGCCGCTGGCGTGGCCTGCCTCTGGGGCCCCGCTCACGGTGGTGCCAACGAGGCCGCCCTGAACATGCTGGCAGACATCCAGAAGAACGGTGGCGTGGAGAAGATCGGCGAGTTCATCAGCCAGGTGAAGGACAAGAACTCCAACGTCAAGCTGATGGGCTTCGGTCACCGCGTCTACAAGAACTACGACCCGCGTGCCAAGCTGATGCGCGAAACCTGCCATGAAGTGCTGAACGAGCTGGGTCTGCAGAATGACCCGATGTTCAAGCTGGCCATGGCCCTGGAAAAGATCGCCCTGGAAGACGATTACTTCGTGTCGCGCAAGCTGTACCCGAACGTCGACTTCTACTCCGGCATCGTTCAGCGCGCGATCGGCATCCCGGTGCCGCTGTTCACCGCCATCTTCGCCCTGGCCCGCACGGTCGGCTGGATCGCTCAGTTGAACGAAATGATCGGCGACCCCGAATACAAGATCGGCCGTCCCCGTCAGCTGTTCGTTGGCGCCGAAAAGCGCGACGTCAAGCCCATCGGCGCACGCTGATCTGCTTGAGCCCCTGGCGGTTTTTCAACCGCCTCGGGCACCAGCCACGGAGCCCCGATGCGAACCCCGGTTCGCGCCGGGGTTTTTTTTCGCCCCTGTGGCTTAAAATCTCGGATTCCCCCACCAACGGTCGAATGGCGCACGCCATCGGCCTTTTGCGCAGCAGCACCATGGGACGCACCCTCTACGACAAGATCTGGGACGAGCACGTCGTCCACACCGAAGAAGACGGCACCGCCACCCTCTACATCGACCGCCACCTGGTGCACGAAGTCACCAGCCCGCAGGCCTTCGAGGGGCTGGAGCTGGCCGGTCGCAAGGTGTGGCGCCTGTCGGCCAACCTGGCCGTGAGCGATCACAACGTGCCGACGACCGACCGCTCCGAAGGCATCAAGGACCCGGTGTCCAAGCTGCAGGTCGACACGCTGGATGCGAATTGCGACCGCGTCGGCATCACCCAGTTCAAGATGGGTGACAAGCGCCAGGGCATCGTGCACGTGATCGGCCCGGAGCAGGGCGCCACGCTGCCCGGCATGACCGTGGTCTGCGGTGACAGCCACACCTCCACGCATGGCGCGTTTGGCGCGCTGGCCCACGGCATCGGCACCTCGGAGGTCGAGCATGTGCTGGCCACCCAGACGCTGCTGGCCAAGAAGGCCAAGAACATGCTGATCAAGGTGGAGGGCACCGTGGCCAAGGGCGTGAGCGCCAAGGACATCGTGCTGGCCATCATCGGCAAGATCGGCACCGCTGGCGGCACGGGCTACACCATCGAGTTCGCTGGCTCGGCCATCCGCGCCCTGAGCATGGAAGGCCGCATGACGGTCTGCAACATGGCCATCGAGGGCGGTGCACGTGCCGGTCTGGTGGCCGTGGACGACACCACGATCAACTACGTCAAGGGGCGCCCTTTCACGCCGACGGGTGTCGAGTGGGACCAGGCCGTGGCCTACTGGAAGACACTGCATTCCGATGCGGATGCCGTCTTCGACACCGTGGTCGAACTGGACGCCGCCGAAATCAAGCCGCAGGTCACCTGGGGCACCTCGCCCGAGATGGTGCTGTCCATCGAAGACCGTGTGCCCGATCCCGACAAGATCAAGGACCCGATCCAGCGTTCTGCCACCGAGCGTGCCCTGCAGTACATGGCCCTGGAGCCCAACAAGGCCCTGAGCGACATCCGTGTCGACAAGGTGTTCATCGGTTCCTGCACCAACAGCCGCATCGAAGACATGCGCGAGGCCGCTGCCGTGGTCAAGCGCATCGGCGGCAAGGTGGCCTCGAACATCAAGCTGGCCCTGGTGGTGCCTGGCTCCGGCCTGGTCAAGGCCCAGGCCGAGCGTGAAGGTCTGGACCTGGTCTTCAAGGCTGCCGGTTTCGAGTGGCGTGAGCCCGGCTGCTCCATGTGCCTGGCGATGAATGCCGACCGTCTCGAACCCGGCGAGCGCTGCGCGTCGACCAGCAATCGCAACTTCGAAGGCCGTCAGGGCGCTGGTGGCCGCACCCACCTCGTGAGCCCCGCCATGGCCGCTGCCGCCGCGATGCAGGGCCACTTCGTCGACATCCGCCGCATCGCCTGACCGTCGCAACCCGTTCTTGCTGTTTGAGAGACCTCCCATGACCCGACTGCCTCTGATCGCCGCCTTGTCCCTGTGCCTCCTGGCCTTGTCTGGCTGCAACACCGTCCATGGTATCGGGCAGGATCTGGAAAAGGCCGGTGAGGCCATCTCCAACGCAGCGAAAAAGTAAACACCATGCAAGCATTTCGCATTCACAAGGGCCTGGTGGCCCCGATGGACCGGGACAACGTCGACACCGACGCCATCATCCCCAAACAGTTCCTGAAGTCGATCAAGCGCACGGGCTTTGGCCCCAACCTGTTCGATGAATGGCGCTACCTGGATGCGGGCGAGCCCGGCCAGGACCCGGCCACGCGCAAGATCAACCCGGACTTCGTGCTGAACCAGCCTCGCTACAAGGGCGCTTCGGTGCTGCTGGCCCGCAAGAACTTCGGCTGTGGCTCCAGCCGCGAGCACGCTCCGTGGGCGCTCGATCAGTACGGCTTCCGCGCCATCATTGCGCCCAGCTTTGCCGACATCTTTTTCAACAACAGCTTCAAGAACGGCCTGCTGCCGATCCAGCTGAGCGAGTTGCAGGTTGACACCCTCTTCAACGAGGTGTTTGCTTTCCCTGGCTACGAGCTGACGATCGACCTGGAGCGTCAGGTGGTCATCAAGGCCGACGGCGTCGAGCTGCCCTTTGACGTCCAGCCTTTCCGCAAGCACTGCCTGCTCAACGGCTTCGACGACATCGGCCTGACCTTGCAGCACGCCGACAAGATCAAGGCCTATGAGGCCGAGCGCCTGGCCACCAAGCCCTGGCTCAACCACCGCATCGTTTGATTGCACAAGACTGAAGAGACACCAGACATGGTCAAGAAGATTGCAGTGCTGCCGGGTGACGGCATCGGCCCGGAGATCGTTGCGGAGGCCGTCAAGGTCCTGAACGTGCTCGACCTGCCGCTCCAGCTGGAGGAAGCCAAGGTGGGTGGCGCCGCCTACGACGCCCACGGTCATCCACTGCCCGAGCACACCCTGAAGCTGGCCATGGCCTCCGATGCCGTGCTGTTCGGTGCCGTGGGCGACTGGAAGTACGACACGCTGGACCGCCCCCTGCGTCCTGAGCAGGCCATCCTGGGCCTGCGCAAGAACATGGGTCTGTTCGCCAACTTCCGCCCGGCCATCTGCTACCCGCAGCTGACCCACGCCTCCAGCCTCAAGCCTGAACTGGTGGCCGGCCTCGACATCCTGATCATTCGCGAGCTGACCGGCGACATCTACTTCGGTCAGCCCCGTGGTCGGCGTGAATCGCCGGATGGCGAGTTCAAGGGCGCACCGGAAGCCTTCGACACCATGCGCTACTCGCGTCCGGAGATCGAACGCATCGCTCACGTGGCCTTCCAGGCGGCCCGCAAGCGCGGCAAGCGCGTGACCAGCGTCGACAAGGCCAACGTCCTGGAGACCTTCCAGTTCTGGAAGGACGTGGTCACCGAGGTGCACGCCCAGTACCCCGACATCGAACTCGACCACATGTACGTGGACAACGCCGCGATGCAGCTGGTCAAGGCGCCCAAGAAGTTCGACGTGCTGTTCACCGGCAACATGTTCGGCGACATCCTGTCCGACGCGGCCGCCATGCTGACCGGCTCGATCGGCATGCTGCCCTCGGCCTCTCTGAACGCCAAGGGCCAGGGCCTGTACGAGCCCAGCCACGGCTCGGCCCCGGACATCGCCGGCAAGGGCGTGGCCAACCCTCTGGCCACCATCCTGAGCGCCGCCATGATGCTGCGCTTCAGCCTGAACCAGGAAGAGGCCGCCAGCCGCATCGAAGCCGCCGTGCAGACGGTGCTGGAACAAGGCCTGCGCACGCCCGACATCTTCAGCGAAGGCACGAAGAAGGTCGGTACGACCGAGATGGGCGAGGCCGTGGTGGCCGCGCTCAAGGCCCAGGGCTGATCGCCCGGGCCATCGCAATTGAATCTGACAAGGACACGAAAAATGGCAACGACTCTGGTTGGTTTGGTGGGTTGGCGCGGCATGGTCGGCTCGGTGCTGATGGACCGCATGCAGGCCGAAGGTGACTTCGATCTGATCGAACCTCTGTTCTTCTCGACCTCGAACTCGGGCGGCAAGGCCCCCTCGATGGCGAAGAACGAAACCACGCTGCAGGATGCCTTCAACATCGACGCCCTCAAGCGTTGCGACATCATCCTGACCGCTCAGGGTGGCGACTACACCAGCGAGGTCTACCCCAAGCTGCGTGCCGCCGGCTGGAACGGCCACTGGATCGACGCTGCCTCGACCCTGCGCATGTCCGATGACGCCGTGATCGTGCTGGACCCGGTCAACATGCCGGTGATCAAGGACGCGCTGGCCAAGGGTGGCAAGAACTGGATCGGCGGCAACTGCACCGTCAGCTGCATGCTGATCGGCGTGGGCGCGCTGTACAAGGCCGGCCTGGTCGAGTGGATGTCCACCCAGACCTACCAGGCTGCATCCGGTGGGGGCGCACAGCACATGCGCGAACTGCTGACCCAGTTTGGCACCCTGAATGCCGAAGTGCGTTCGTTGCTGGACGACCCCAAGAGCGCCATCCTCGAGATCGACCGTCAGATCATCACCAAGCAGCGCGCCCTGACCGCCTCCGAGACCGCCAATTTCGGCGTGCCGCTGGGTGGTTCGCTCATCCCCTGGATCGACAAGGACCTGGGCAATGGCCAGTCGAAGGAAGAGTGGAAGGGCATGGCCGAGACCAACAAGATCCTGGGACAGGGCGAAGGCTTCGGCACGGCCGCGGTGCCCGTCGATGGCTTCTGTGTGCGCATTGGTGCGATGCGTTGCCACAGCCAGGCTCTGACCTTCAAGCTCAAGAAGGACATTTCGACCGAAGAGATCGAGGCCATGATCGCCGCCGACAACCCTTGGGTGAAGGTCGTGCCGAACACGCGCGAGGCCACGATCCGTGACCTGACGCCCGTGGCCACCACCGGCACGCTGACCATCCCCGTGGGGCGCATCCGCAAGCTGGCCATGGGGCCGGAATACGTGGGCGCCTTCACAGTGGGCGATCAGCTGCTGTGGGGTGCCGCCGAGCCTCTGCGCCGCATGCTGCGCATCCTGCTGGACGCCTGAGCCAGATAAGGCCAGACTTTGCCGCGCTGATCCGTCAAGCGCTGGCAACGTCTGGTCACAAAATCAGGATCAGGGCTTGTTGCCGTCGGACGACAATCAAGCCCATTTGAATGCGGGTCGGGTTCATGCGGCGCCATGCGACGCATGATCAGGCGGAACGTGAGCTTGTCACCGTATCTACCGGCTGCTATTGTGTTTTCTGCTGCGTACCGTCTGCAGGTGATGGCGCGTGTGCGAGCCACTGTCTGGCCAGCACGTGCCACCGGTCCTGACACCGACCTCATGACGACTTGGGAGACGCCTTGAAAGATCATTCGTTGTCCGCAGGGCGCTTTGCCCTGAATCGGGTTGCCGTTGCCACGGCCTGTGCCGTGTTGGGGGCCTTGCCTGCGGCGTCCTGGGCCCTGGGCCTGGGCAAGCTCAACGTGCAGTCCGCCTTGGGCGAGTCGCTGCGTGCAGAAATCGACATCACCAACCTCACACCGGAAGAGGGGGCATCCCTTCAGGTGAAGGTGGCCTCTCCCGAAACCTACCGCGCAGCGGGGGTGGACTACAACCAGGTCCTGGGCGCCACCGGCATTTCCCTGCAGCGGCGCGCAGATGGTCGTCCCTACTTGCGCATCACCAGCGACCGCTCTGTGCAGGAGCCCTTTGTCGACGTGATCCTGGATCTGGCATGGTCCTCTGGTCGCCTGGTTCGCGAATACACCCTGCTGTTTGACCCTCCTGCCAGCCGTGCACCGGTGCAAACCGCCGCCCCGGTGATCGATGCCACGGCGTCGTCAGAGGCCAGCAAGCCCGTTGCCGAGCCCAAGGCTGTGACGAAGGCCCCGGCTTCTGCGCCGGTCGAGGCCAGCAAGCCGCGCAGCAAGCCGGTGGCCAAGGCCGCTGCGCCTGCGCCTGCGCCTGTTTCCAGCGCGGCCGAGGTGGCCCCTGTGCCCGCGCCTGCTCCGGCGCCCAAGGTTGCCCAATCCAGCGCGTCCAGCCCTGCAGCGGATGCGCAGGCGGTGCGCGTCAAGCGTGGCGATTCCCTTTCGGCCATTGCGTCCCGCGCGCAGCAGCCCGGCGTCTCGCTCGATCAGATGTTGGTGGGTCTCTACCGCCAGAACCCTGATGCCTTCGTCGGCAACAACATGAACCGACTGAAGTCGGGCGTGGTGTTGAACGTGCCGGATACCGACAAGCTGAAGTCCCTCACGCAGGACGAAGCGCGCAAGGTCATCCAGGCACAGAGCGCCGACTTTGCCGCTTACCGCCAGCAACTCGCCTCCACCGTGGCCCCGACCGCTCCCGAGGCGCCCCAGCGACAGGTGAAGGGCAAGGTCGAAGCCGAGGTCAAGGACCAGAAACAGGCTGCCGCGCCGACTCCCGACAAGCTCACCCTGAGCAAGGGCGGCATGGGGAGCGCGTCGGCCCCTGCCGCGGAAGACCGGCTGGCCAAGAGCCGTGCCAAGGAAGACAGCGCGACCCGTGTGGCCGAGCTGTCCAAAAACCTCGACGAACTGCGCAAGCTGAAGGACAAGACCGCAGCGGCGTCGGCGCCGGCACCCGCGCCGGTGGTGCCGAGCAAGCCTGCCGTGGCGGCGCCCGCACCGGCCCCGGTGGTTGCGTCGGCTCCTGCGCCAGCACCCGAGCCCACGCCTCCGGCGCCGGTGGTGTCCTCCGCACCGGAGGTGCCAGCTTCGCTGCCGGTCGATGTCGCCTCGGCCACGGCCACCAGCGGTGCCGACAGCGCGCCCGCGTCGGCCTCAGCGGCAGCCTCTGGCCTTCCCAGCCTGCCCATGGCAAGCCCTGAGGGCGAAGCACCTGCCGAATCCTCCGGCTTCCTTGAATCCCTGAACCCGATGTTGCTGGCCGCAGGTGGCGCTGGCGTGGCCCTGTTGGCCGGTGTGGCCATGTTCCTGCGTTCGCGCCGTCGCTCCGATTCGGGGGAAACCTCCTTCCTGGAGAGCCGCCTGCAACCGGATTCGTTCTTTGGCGCCAGCGGCGGTCAGCGTGTCGACACGCGGGACGCCACCGGCGGCCCGTCTTCCATGAGCTACTCGCTCAGCCAGCTCGATGCCATCGGTGACGTGGACCCCGTGGCCGAGGCAGACGTCTACCTGGCCTATGGCCGCGACCTGCAGGCCGAGGAAATCCTCAAGGAAGCGTTGCGCAGCACGCCGGATCGCCTGGCCGTGCGAACCAAGCTGCTCGAGGTCTACGCCAAGCGTCGAGACACCAAGGGCTACGAGCAACTGGCTGGCCAGCTGTACACGTTGACCAACGGTCAGGGTGAAGACTGGGCCAAGGCGCAGGAGATGGGCCTGGGCATCGACCCGGAGAACCCGCTCTACCAGCCTGGGGGGCAGCCCTCGGCCGCGCCGCTGAGTCTGGACACCTCGCCCGACATGCTGGGTGCCAGCACCATTCCGCATTCGGTGATGCCTGCGCCCAGCGTGCTGGACACGGTGGCCCCGTCTCTGTCGCCCGAGCCTCTGCCCGCAGCATCGCCTGACGACGTCGATTTCGTGGACCTCGACCTCGACATCTCCTCGCCCGCCCCGCTGGACGAGGTGAACGATTCGGTGTCGCCGCCGACCACCGAAGCGGGTGACCTGCCTCCGCTGACCTTGCCGCTGGACGACGGCCTGACCACCCAGGTCAACACCGTGGTCGAGCCGGCGCCATCCGCAGCGCAAGCCTTGGACGAGTTTCCACCGATCTCGGCGCCCGCCGATGACAACGGTCTGGACTTCGACCTCTCATCCGATGCCTTTGGCTCGCCCGCGGCGCCTGCCGCCGCGCCGGCCTTCGACATGAACAGCATCAGCCTGGATCTGGATGCCCCGGCTCCGGCACCCGTGGCCGAGCCTGTTGCCGAGATGCTGCCCGAGGTCGAGGAAGAAGACTGGCTGACCTCCGCGCACGATGAGGCGGTTGCCAACGATCCGATGGCCCGCAAGTTCGAGCTGGCCGAGGAATTCCGCCAGATCGGTGACGTCGACGGTGCCCGAGAGCTCCTGCACGAGGTGCTCGACAACGCCACCGACGGCCCCTTGCGCGCCAAGGCCCAGGCCATGCTTGATGGTCTCAGTTGATGCGACATGAGTGAGCAGGATCCAAGGGTGACGTCGGGGCCTCACAGCCCGGCGGCCCCCGAGGAGGCACCAAGGGCGATCCACCGGGTCGCCCTTGGCGTTTCTTACCGGGGCGGTGCGTACAAAGGGTGGCAGAGCCAGCCTTCTGGCGGGACGGTGCAGGATGCGCTGGAGTCGGCCTTGTCAGCGTTTTGTGTGCAGAAGGTCAAGACCGTCTGCGCCGGGCGCACCGATGCAGGCGTGCACGGCATCAACCAGGTGGTGCACCTCGACACGCCTTTGAGCCGCACGCCGTTTTCCTGGGTAAGGGGCACCAACGCTTTTCTGCCGCCCGACATCGCCGTGCAGTGGGCGGCCGAAGTCACACCTGCCTTCCATGCGCGCAACAGCGCCCGGGGGCGGCGTTACGCCTATGTCCTGCTGGAGTCGCCCATCAGGCCGGCACTGGAAGCGGGGCAGGTGGGTTGGATTTTCCGTCCGCTGAACCTCGACGCCATGCGAGAGGCGGCCGAGCACCTCATCGGCGAGCACGATTTCAGTTCGTTCCGATCCTCGATGTGCCAGTCGCCCACCCCGGTCAAAAACCTGCGTCAGATCCGCATCGAGGCCTGCCACCCCGCCACGCCTTTTGCGCCCCCGCAGCCGGCCGACGTGCCCCATCGCTACTGGCGCTTCGATTTCGAAGGTCAGGCTTTCCTGCACCACATGATCCGCAACATCATGGGATGCCTGCTGGCCGTGGGCACGGGGACGCAAGAACCCGCCTGGGTGAAGTGGGTGCTGGAGGCGCGTGACCGCAAGGTGGCTGCCCCCACTTTTTCACCAGATGGGCTGTACTTTCTGGGGCCGCAATACGACACCGATTGGGGGCTGCCCAGCCAGGTGCCGGGGCTGTCTTGGTTGCCGCACCCGATTTGAAGCACGTTGGTACCGCCGAGATCCCGTCCCGGATTAGGTCAATCCCGGTATTTTTGCGACAATCAGGTGTCCTCACCAAGAGGGTGCCTGCAGTTGGTGCCCACCCCGGGATGCCCATTTCTTCAGACCACCGCACGCGCATCAAGATCTGCGGCCTCACCCGCGAAGCCGATGTCGACGCCGCGGTCGAGGCCGGCGCCGATGCCATCGGGTTGGTGCTCTACGCCAAAAGCCCCCGTCATGTGAGCGTGGCCCGGGCCGCCGAACTGGCGCGCCGCTTGCCGCCATTCGTGACGCCGGTGGCGCTGCTGGTCAATGCCGATGACACCCTGGCGGCCGAAGTCCGGGAGGCGCTGCCTCAGGCCTTGCTCCAGTTCCATGGCGACGAAACCCCCGCCGAGTGCGAGCGCCTGGCCCTGGGCCGACCCTGGTTGCGGGCCGCCCGAATGGCCCCTGGTTTTGATTTGTTAGACTTCGCCCTGTCGTTCCCCGCTGCCCAGGCCCTGTTGGTCGATGCCCATGTCGAGGGTTACGGTGGGGGAGGACAGGTGTTTGACTGGTCCTTGCTGCCGCCGCAGTTGCCGCGGCCCATGGTCCTGTCGGGTGGATTGCACCCGGGGAATGTGGAAGAGGGGATCCGGCGTGTGCGGCCATGGGCTGTGGACGTCAGTTCCGGCGTGGAAGCCAGCAAGGGCGTCAAGGACGCCGCGCTGATGCGCCAGTTTTGCCAGGCCGTGCGGACGGCCGATCGGCTTTGTGCCGAAGCCGCATGAGCGCGGTGCCTCGTTGCGCCGCACCCTGAGTTCATTGAGAGTCACATGCTGAATTACCAACAGCCCGACGCCCGCGGCCACTTTGGCCCCTACGGCGGGACCTTTGTTTCCGAGACGCTGATCTACGCCCTCGAAGAACTCAAGAACGTCTACGAGCACTACCGCCACGACGAAACCTTCAAGGCTGAGTTCCGTCGGGAACTCGCCAACTTCGTGGGCCGCCCCAGCCCGATCTACCACGCCGACCGCCTCAGCCGCGAACTGGGCGGCGCTCAGATCCACTTCAAGCGCGAAGACCTCAATCACACGGGCGCCCACAAGATCAACAACACCATCGGTCAGGCCCTGCTGGCCAAGCGCATGGGCAAGCCCCGCGTGATCGCCGAGACCGGGGCTGGTCAGCACGGTGTGGCCACGGCCACCATCTGTGCCCGATACGGCATGGAGTGCGTGGTCTACATGGGGGCGGAAGACGTGAAGCGCCAGTCGCCCAACGTCTACCGCATGCACCTGCTGGGTGCCAAGGTCGTGCCAGTGGAGTCTGGCAGCAAGACCCTCAAAGACGCGCTGAACGAAGCCATGCGCGACTGGGTGACCAATGTGGAAAACACCTTCTACATCATCGGAACCGTGGCGGGTCCGCACCCGTATCCTGCGATGGTGCGCGATTTCCAGGCCGTGATCGGTGAAGAATGTCTGCAGCAGATGCCCCTGGCCATTGGCCGGCAGCCTGATGCCGTGGTCGCCTGCGTGGGCGGCGGCTCCAACGCCATGGGCATTTTCTACCCGTACATCCCGCACGAAGGCACGCGCCTGATCGGTGTGGAGGCAGCGGGTGAAGGTTACGAGAGTGGCAAGCACTCGATGTCGCTGCAAAAGGGTGTGCCAGGCGTGCTGCATGGCAACCGCACCTACCTGCTGCAGGACGAAAACGGCCAGATCACCGAAACCCATTCGGTGTCGGCCGGCCTTGACTATCCTGGCGTGGGCCCCGAGCACGCGTACCTGAAGGACATCGGTCGGGCCGAGTACGTCGGCATCACCGACAAGGAGGCGCTGGACGCCTTCCACCGCCTGTGCCGCACCGAGGGCATCATCCCTGCGCTGGAGTCCAGCCATGCGGCGGCCTACGCCATGAAGCTGGCCGCCACCATGCGCCCCGATCAGCACATTCTGGTCAACCTGTCGGGCCGTGGCGACAAGGACATCGGCACCGTGGCCGATCTGACGGGCGCCGAGTTCTACTGCCGCCCGTCCTGCCGTGGTCAATCGGTGAAGGGGGGTGTCGCATGAGCCGCCTGGAAGCCAAGTTTGCTGCCCTGAAGGCCGAGGGGCGCAAGGCCCTGATCCCTTACATCACCTGCGGTGACCCCTTCCCCGAACAGACGGTCGAGGTCATGTTGGCCCTGGCCGAGGGCGGTGCCGACGTGATCGAACTGGGTGTGCCGTTCTCTGATCCCATGGCCGACGGCCCGGTGATCCAGAAGGCTGCCGAGCGCGCCCTGGTGCATGGCATTTCGCTCAACCACGTGCTGGCCGATGTGAAGGCCTTCCGTGAGCGCGACAACACCACGCCTGTGGTGCTGATGGGCTATGCCAACCCGATTGAAAACCACGATCTCCGCCACGGTGCGGGCAGCTTTGTGCGCGATGCCAAGGCCGCCGGTGTCGATGGCGTGCTCGTGGTGGACTACCCGCCCGAGGAGTGCGAGGACTTTGCCGCACGCCTCAAGGCCGAAGGCCTCGCGCCCATCTTCCTGCTGGCGCCGACCTCGTCGGAAGCCCGCATGGCCCAGGTGGGCCGCGTGGCCGCAGGCTATGTGTATTACGTGTCGCTCAAGGGCGTGACGGGTGCGGGACACCTCGACACCGCCGCCGTGGCCGACATGGTTCCCCGCATCAAGGCGCACGTGAACGTGCCCGTTGGTGTGGGCTTTGGCATCCGTGACGCCGAAACCGCCAAGGCGGTGGGTGCGGTGTCGGACGCCGTGGTGATTGGCTCGCGCCTCGTGCAGTTGCTCGAAGTGCAAAGCCCGGCCACCGTGGCCGCTGCCGCTCGCGATTTCATGACCGAGATCCGTGTGGCGCTTGACTCTTTGAAAGGCTGAACATGAGCTGGCTTGAAAAACTGCTGCCCCCCAAGATCCAACCGACCGACCCGTCCGAGCGCCGGTCCGTCCCGGAAGGTCTGTGGGTCAAGTGCCCTTCGTGTGAAACGGTCCTCTACAAGAACGACCTGGAAGCCAACGTCAACGTCTGCCCTAAGTGCGGCCACCACCACCGCATCGGTGCGCGCGCCCGTCTGGACGCCTTCCTCGATGCCGAGGGACGCTACGAACTGGGCCAGGAAGTCCTGCCTGTCGACGCCCTGAAGTTCCGCGACAGCAAGAAGTACCCGGACCGCATCAAGCAGGCCATGGAGTCCACGGGCGAGACCGACGCCCTGATCGTCATGGGTGGCTCGGTGCTAAGCATCCCCGTGGTGGCGGCCTGCTTCGAGTTCGATTTCATGGGTGGCTCCATGGGGTCGGTGGTGGGTGAGCGCTTTGTGCGCGGCGTGGAAACCGCCGTCGAACAGAAGACCCCCTTCATCTCCTTCACCGCCACCGGTGGTGCCCGCATGCAGGAGGGCCTGCTGAGCCTGATGCAGATGGCCAAGACCAACGCGGCCCTCACACGCCTGGCCAAAGCCAAGCTGCCCTACATCAGCGTGCTGACCGATCCGACCATGGGTGGCGTCTCGGCCTCGTTCGCCTTCATGGGTGACGTGGTCATCGCCGAACCCAAGGCCCTGATTGGTTTCGCCGGCCCCCGCGTGATCGAGAACACCGTTCGCGAAGTGCTGCCCGAGGGCTTCCAGCGCGCAGAGTTCCTGCTGCAAAAGGGTGCCGTCGACATGATCACGGACCGCCGCGAACTGCGCGAAGCCATCGCCCGCCAGTGCGCCATCATGCTGCGCCAGCCGGCCGACGCCGTGGCCAGCTGAGTCTCCTGTTGAGCCAGGGTCCGGGTTTCGGCCTGGGCCTTGTCGCCACCGGGCTGCGCGTTGAGTGCAGCCCTTTTGTTTTTCTGATCCTGCCCCACCTGAGCTGCCATGAGCGCCCCTGACACCCCTCTGAACGTGGCCGACCTGCATACCCTCGACGACTGGCTGACGCACTGTGAGCGCCTGCATCCGGTGGGCATCGACATGGGCCTGACCCGTGTGGGCGAGGTCTGGTCTCGCAGTGGCGTCGTGCTGGGCACGCCGCTGGGCCAGGAAGACGCCGAGCGTGCCGACGGCAGCACGCCGCCTGTGGTCTTCACCGTGGCGGGTACCAATGGCAAGGGCTCGACCTGCGCCATGCTCGAAGGCATCCTCATGGCGAATGGCTTTCGGGTGGGGGTCTATGGTTCGCCGCACCTGGTGCGCTTCGAGGAGCGCTGCCGCATCCAGGGCGACCTGGTCACGGCCGAGCAGCTGATTCCGCATTTCGCGGCCATCGAGGCGGCTCGTGGCGACATCCCGCTGACCTATTTCGAGTTCACCACCCTGGCCATCATGCGCCTGTTGGCCACCTCCGGGCTGGACGCGGTGGTGCTGGAAGTGGGACTGGGCGGTCGGTTGGATGCGGTCAACATCATCGACACCGACTGCGCCATCGTCACCAGCATCGACCTGGACCACATGGACTGGCTGGGTCCGGACCGCGAGGCCATCGGCTTCGAGAAGGCCGGCATCATGAGGGCAGGGCGCCCGGCCATCGTGTCCGATCCGCAGGCGCCGCAACGCCTGATCGACCATGCGACCGACATCGGTGCCGACCTGTGGCTGTTTGGCCGCGACCACAACTATGCAGGCGACCGCCAGCAGTGGTCGTGGGGCGGTCGCAGCAAGCGCTTCAATGGCATGGCCTACCCCGCCTTGCGCGGTGCCAACCAGTTGCTCAACGCGTCAGGGGTGCTGGCCGCGCTCGAGGCCATGCGCCCACGCCTGCCGGTCACGGCACAGGCGGTGCGCACGGGGCTGGCCACGGTCGAGCTGCCGGGGCGCTTTCAGATCATCCCGGGGCAGCCCACGTTGATCCTGGATGTGGCGCACAACCCGCATGCGGTGGCCACCCTGGCCGCCAACTTGGACCAGATGGGCTTCTTCCCTCGCACGCACGCCGTGTGGGGCGCCATGGCCGACAAGGACGCCGCGGGCATGGTGGCCAAGCTGCGTCCCCTGATCGACGCCTGGTACCTCACCGATCTGCCGACCGACCGTGCCGCCACCGCGGCCCAGTTGGCCCAGACCATCACCGAGGTGGTGTCTGCCAACCCCTCGGCCACAGCGCCAAAGGCCACCGTCAGCACCCACGCCGATCCCATGAGTGCGCTCAAGGCGGCGCTGGCTGCGGCCGACCCGACGGATAGAATCGTGGTTTTCGGGTCGTTCTACACCGTTGGGGGCGTGCTGCATGAGGGCTTGCCCAAGCTGAATGCGCCGCACATGGCGTCAGCGGAGCAGACCACCCCGGACGCGCCCTGAGCGGTATGGCCGTCTGCATCCCCTGAACAGACCCTGATCCACACCGAGCATGCCGCTGCCTTCTTTCCTTCAGCGCCTCCGTCAAGGTGCCGCCGACACCAAGTCCGTGGCCGATGCCGTGCCCCTGTCCCAAGCCGACATCGAGGCCACCCGCACCCGCGCACGCCGCCGCCTGGTCGGCATGGTGGTGCTGGTGGGCGCCGGTGTGGTGGGCTTCCCCTGGTTGTTCGAGACCCAGCCGCGTCCTCTGTCGGCCGATGTCCAGATCGTGCAGGCTGGTGAGGGCCGTACCACGCCCAACGGTCATCCGCGTCCGATGGCCTCGGGCAAGGTCGCCGTGGCCGGCATCGTGGCGCCCCAGGCTTCCGAAGCCGATGACGAGGCGCCCGCCACCGGGCTTGTGGCCCCGGAACCCAAGGCCGCGGAGCCCGTGAAGGACGCGCCGAAGGCCGCCGCCAAAGCCGAATCCCATGAGCCTCGCGAGCCCCGCGAAGAAATCCTCAGCGACAAGCCCCCGGTGAAGAAGGCCGCCGAGCCTGCGGAGGCGCGCGTGGCCGAACGCAAAACCGAGCCCCATGTCGAGAGGAAGCCCGAGCCGGCCAAGTCGCACGACAAACCATCGGACAAACCATCGGACAAGCCGTTGGAGAAGGTGGCTGAGAAGTCCGCAGACAAGGACAAGGCGGTGAAGCTGGCCGAGAAGGACAAGGCCGAGAAGGCCAAGGCCGCGGCCAGCAAGCCGGTCGAGAAGGTGGCAGAGAAAGCCGCAGACAAGGATGCCAGCCGCTACATCGTGCAGATTGGCGCATTTGGCGATGCCACCAAGGCGCAGGATGTGCGCCAGAAGGTCGAGCGCCTGGGCATCAAGACCTACACGCAGGCGGTCGACACGCCCGATGGCAAGCGCATCCGCGTGCGCGTGGGGCCTTATGCCGACAAGGCCGAGGCTGACAAGGCCATGGCGACCCTGCGCAAGGCTGGCCTGGGCGGCAACCTGCTCACGCTCTGACGCGGCAGCCTGAGAGCACACCATGGAGGGCGTCACCCCAGCCACAGCCAGCCCCTGGTCGATCGTCGACCTGTTGCTGCTGATCGGCCTTGGCCTGTCGGTCGTGATGGGGCTTTGGCGCGGCCTGGTCAGCGAAGTGATGTCGCTGGGCGGATGGCTGGTGTCCTACACGGCGGCCAACGCACTGGGCCCGGCGGTGGGCTTGCACGTGCCTGTGGGCGAGGCCGGCGGCCGGCTCAATGTGGTGGCCGGCATGGTCTGCGCTTTTGTCGCCGCCTGGTTGACCTGGGCGGCCCTGTCCTGGGCTGTGACCCAATTGATGCGCGAATCCCCCCTGAGTGGCCCCGATCGGCTGCTGGGCGGTGGGTTCGGCCTGATACGCGGCGTGCTCGTGGCCCTGGTGGTCGCCACGCTGGTGAACATGACGCCGTTGGCGCGCTGGGAGCCGTGGCAGGCTTCACGCGGCGTCGGCTGGCTTGCAGTGTTATTGGAGGGGCTCCGCCCCGCGTTGCCCGAGCAGGTGGTCAAATTCCTGCCCGAGCAGTCCTGAATTTTTTGCTTTTTGTTATCTGGAAGAGGTGAACCATGTGCGGCATCGTTGGTGTGATTTCCAAGGCGCCCGTCAACCAGCTGATCTATGACGCGCTGCTGCTGCTGCAGCACCGCGGTCAGGACGCTGCCGGCATCGTGACGGCCGGCCCCGATGCGCTGGGCCGCAAGTTCTTCATGCACAAGGCCCGCGGCATGGTGAAGGACGTGTTCCGCACCCGCGACATGCGCGCGCTGCCCGGCACCGTGGGCCTCGGCCAGGTCCGCTACCCCACCGCCGGCAACGCCTTCAACGAAGAAGAGGCACAGCCCTTCTACGTGAACGCGCCTTTTGGCCTGGTGCTGGTGCACAACGGCAACCTGACCAACGCCCACGACCTGCGCAAGGAGCTGTTCGACATCGACCGCCGTCACCTCAACACCGACAGCGACACCGAAGTCCTGATCAACGTGATGGCGCACGAACTGGAGCTTGCTGGCCGTGAGCTGCCCCTGACGCCCGAGGCCGTCTTCAAGGCCGTGGCCGCCGTGCACAAGCGCATCAAGGGCTCTTACGCCGTGGTGTGCCTGATCGCCGGCTACGGCATGGTCGCCTTCCGTGACCCTTACGGCATCCGCCCCCTGTGCTATGGCGAGGCCGATCTGCCCGAAGGTCGCGAAGTCATGGTGGCCAGCGAATCGGTGGCCCTGGAAGGCACCAGCCACCGCTTCGTGCGCGATGTGCAGCCGGGTGAAGCCCTGTTCGTCGACCTCGACGGCGTGGTCCACGCCAAGCAATGCGCCGAGAACCCGACCCTGCACCCCTGCGTGTTCGAGTTCGTCTACCTGGCCCGCCCGGACTCGGTCATCGACGGCGTCTCCGTCTACCAGGCTCGCCTCAACATGGGCGAGACGCTGGCCCAGCGCGTGATCTCGACCATGCCCCCGTCCGACATCGACGTGGTCATCCCCATCCCCGAATCCAGCCGCCCCTCGGCCATGCAGCTGGCCCAGAAGCTGGGCAAGCCTTACCGCGAAGGCTTCGTCAAGAACCGCTACGTCGGCCGCACTTTCATCATGCCCGGCCAGAGCGCGCGCAAGAAGTCGGTTCGCCAGAAGCTCAATGCCATCGGCCTGGAGTTCAAGGGCCGCAACGTGCTGCTGGTCGATGACTCCATCGTGCGTGGCACCACGTCCAAGGAGATCGTGCAGATGGCCCGCGAAGCCGGTGCCGCCAAGGTCTACCTCGCTTCGGCCGCGCCCCCGGTGCGCTTCCCCAACGTCTATGGCATCGACATGCCCACCAAGGCCGAGCTCGTGGCCCATGGCCGCACCCTCGAAGACATCCGCCAGATCATCGGCTGCGACGCCCTGATCTACCAGGACGTGGATGCGATGAAGCGCGTGATCGGTCAGCTCAACCCGGCCATCAAGGGCTTCGAGGCCTCCTGTTTCGACGGCGAGTACATCACCGGTGACGTCAGCGCCGCCGACTTCGCCGCCATCGAGTCCCAGCGCCTGACGCAAAAGGACGAAGAGGCCGCGAGCAACTCCCGTCTGGCCCTGCAAAACAAACAGGACTGAGCCCATGGCCGCCTCCGACGACAAGAAACGCCTGCCCCGCAAGGACTTCCCGTCCGGCGTGCGCATCGAGACCCTGGCCGTGCGCGAGGGCCTGCCGGCCACGCAATGGGGCGAGAACTCCGAAGCCCTGTTCCTGACCAGCAGCTTCAACCACCCGGATGCGGCCACGGCCGCGGCCCGCTTCGCCAACGAAGAAGAGGCCTTCGTCTACTCGCGTTTCACCAACCCGACGACGATGATGTTCGAGCGCCGCCTGGCCGCGCTCGAAGGCACCGAGGCCTGCATTGCCACGGCCAGCGGCATGGCGGCCATCCTCTTGACCGTGATGGCCCTGCTCAAGGCGGGTGACCACGTGGTCTGTTCGCAAAGCGTGTTCGGCTCGACCATCACGCTGTTGCAGCGCGAGTTCGGCAAGTTCGGCATCGAGACCACCTTTGTCTCGCAGACCGACCTGGCCGAGTGGCGCGCCGCCGTCAAGCCCAACACCCGGCTCCTGTTTGCCGAGACCCCCAGCAACCCGCTGACCGAGGTCTGCGACATTGCCGGGCTGGCCGACATCGCCCATGGGGCAGGAGCCCTGCTGGCGGTCGACAACTGCTTCTGCTCGCCTGCGCTGCAGCAGCCGGCCAAGCTGGGTGCCGACCTCATCATCCATTCGGGCACCAAGTACCTGGATGGCCAGGGCCGCGTGCTGGCCGGCGCCGTGTGTGGCCCCGACGCCATCATCAACGGCCCCCTGATGACCACCCTGCGCGGCGCGGGCATGACGCTCTCGCCTTTCAACGCCTGGGTCGTGCTCAAGGGCCTGGAAACCTTGTCGATCCGCATGCGGGCCCAGAGCGAGAACGCACTGCAGCTTGCCCAATGGCTGGAAGCCCAGCCCGCGGTCGACCAGGTCTTCTACCCAGGTCTGCCCAGCCACCCGCAGCACGAACTGGCCATGCGCCAGCAAAGCGGCTGTGGTGGCGCCGTGGTGTCCTTCACCGTCAAGCCCAGCAGTGCGCCCCTGACGGTGCCGCCGGTCAACGGCCTGGAAGAGCCCGCCCTACGCCTGCGTCAGGGGGCTTTCCACGTGATCGACCAGACCCGTCTGTGCTCCATCACGTCCAACCTGGGCGACACCAAGACCCTCATCACCCACCCCTCCAGCACCTCGCATGGCCGCCTGGCCGAAGCGCAGCGCCTGGCCGCGGGCATCACCCAGGGCATGATCCGCGTTGCGGTCGGCCTCGAACACATTGACGACCTCAAGGCCGACCTGGCCCGCGGTCTGAGCACCCACACCGTATGACCCAAGTCCGCACCCGCATCGCCCCGTCGCCCACCGGTTACCTGCACCTGGGCACCGCCCGCACGGCCCTGTATTCCTGGGCCTACGCCCGCCACCACGGCGGCCAGTTCGTGCTGCGCATCGAAGACACCGACGTCGCCCGCTCCACCCAGGATTCGGTCGAGCAGATCCTGCAGTCCATGCACTGGCTGGGGCTGGACTACGACGAAGGTCCGATCTACCAGATGCAACGTCTGGACCGCTACCAGGCCGTGATCGACCAGATGCTGGCCGCCGGCACGGCTTACCTCTGCTACACCACCCCCGAAGAGCTCAACGCCTTGCGCGAAGCCCAGAAGGCCCGTGGCGAGAAGACCGGCTACGACGGCCGCTGGCGTCCGGCCCCGGGCAAGGTGCTGCCGCCTGTGCCGGAGGGCGTGAAGCCCGTGGTGCGCTTTGCGAACCCGCTGGATGGCGAAGTGACCTGGGACGACCTGGTCAAGGGTCCGATCACCGTGGGCAACAAGGAGATCGACGACCTGATCATCCAGCGTGCCGACGGCGTGCCCACCTACAACTTCGCCGTGGTGGTCGACGACTGGGACATGGCCATCACCCATGTTTTCCGTGGCGACGAGCACATCAACAACACCCCCTGGCAGATCAACATCTACAAGGCCCTGGGTGCGACGCTGCCCGCCTTTGGCCACCTGCCCGTGATCCTGGGGGACGACGGCGCCAAGCTTTCGAAGCGCCGTGGCGCCGTGGCCGTGTCCAACTACGAAGAACTGGGCTACCTGCCAGAGGCCATGCTGAACTACCTCGCGCGCCTGGGCTGGAGCCATGGTGACGAAGAGCTCTTCAGCATCGAGCAGATGGTGTCGTGGTTCGATGGCACGCACCTGAACAAGAGCCCCGCTCAGTGGGATGCGGCCAAGCTGTCGTGGGTGAACGCCCACTACGTGAAGACGGCGGACGACACCCGTCTGGCCGCCCTGGTGGCCCAGCACCTGCGCACCCGCGGACTGAGCGTGGCCGATGACGCCCTGGTGGCCCATTGCGCGCTCTTCAAGGACCGCTGCAGCACCACGGTGGAGTTGGCCGACTGGCTGAGCATGTACGTGGCCGATGTGGCGCCGCCTGCCGAAGAGCTGACCCCATTGTTGACCGATGCCGTGAAGGCCGCAGTGGCCTCGCTGGCCAAGCGCCTGGAAACCGCGTCCTGGGACAAGGCCGGTGTGGCCGCGGCCCTGAAGGAGACCCTGGGTGAGCACGGTCTGAAGATGCCCTTGCTGGCCATCCCTGTGCGCCTGCTGGTGTGCGGTCGCGCCCAGACGCCTTCTGTGGACGCCGTGCTGGCGTTGTTTGAACGTGACGTTGTTTTGCAACGTTTGCTGAAAACAGCGTGAGGCTTGCCAAAAACTTCGAAACCGTTCTATACTCTCATTCTCGCTTCAACGACGCTTTGTTTGAAACAACAAGGCAGCCGGGCAAACCGAAACGATGACGATCCGCAAGGATAGAAATCACGACGGGGGTATAGCTCAGCTGGGAGAGCGCTTGCATGGCATGCAAGAGGTCAGCGGTTCGATCCCGCTTACCTCCACCACCAACATCTGGTTGGGTCGGTGATCCGGTTGCGGATTGTGTCGCAAGGCGTCGAAGAGATGAGAACTTAGAAGGATTCAGTCCCCTTCGTCTAGAGGCCTAGGACACCACCCTTTCACGGTGGCTACAGGGGTTCGAATCCCCTAGGGGACGCCAAGTTTTGACGGCACTTGGGTTGCGAAAGCAGCCACAGACGTCAGCCACTGCGGAGTGGTAGTTCAGTTGGTTAGAATACCGGCCTGTCACGCCGGGGGTCGCGGGTTCGAGTCCCGTCCACTCCGCCAAAGGTTTGAAGAAAGCCTTGCTGGTGACGCAGCAAGGTGACGATGGATACGAAGTCTCGGTGCCAGTCTGGCGCCCTGTCGTGAGGAATCACGTGGGGGTATAGCTCAGCTGGGAGAGCGCTTGCATGGCATGCAAGAGGTCAGCGGTTCGATCCCGCTTACCTCCACCAAAGATGCCCTGGGGTTTGGCCCCAGGAAATCGCAGGTGGCGTCAGGACCGGTAGCGAGACGCAGTAAAAATCGTATACAATTTGATGATTGACGGAGGCCCCTTCGTCTAGAGGCCTAGGACACCACCCTTTCACGGTGGCTACAGGGGTTCGAATCCCCTAGGGGTCACCAAGCTTGACGGCGCTTGGTGGATCGAGAGCATGTGCTCAAGATCAACGAAGTCGTTTGCCACTGCGGAGTGGTAGTTCAGTTGGTTAGAATACCGGCCTGTCACGCCGGGGGTCGCGGGTTCGAGTCCCGTCCACTCCGCCAAAAAAAGCAAAGCCCTGATGCGAAAGCGTCAGGGCTTTTTGCTTTGCGCGCCTCGCTTTCCTGTGTGTTTGCGGGCCGTGGGTGCGTGCACCCGGACGGCGGCCAGTGTCCGTCCGGTTTGTGGGCAACGCGACAAAGGGCCCGTGGCAGGCCGTGGTCGCTCCTGGGCTTGTGGCTTGGTCTCGCGGCCGTTTCCCCAGGGAAAACGGGCTTCCTGGCCCCTGAAAGACCGGGTGTGATGCTCAGGTACAACAGTTGCGGTCAGGCTGAGCATGAGCCAGCCCCACCCCCACGCGACCTTGCCCGCCGTCACGGCGGCCCCGAGCAACGACCACTTCATCCGCCTGGGTGGGCACGCCGTGGTGGTTCGCCTGGTCGACGCGTTTTACCGCGCGATGGACACCTTGCCCGAGGCCGCGGCCGTGCGGGCCATGCACGAGCCCGATCTGGGGCCGACCAAGGCCGTGCTGGTCGCCTACCTCAGCGAATGGATGGGAGGGCCGAAGGCCTACACCCCCCAGCGCGGCGCACCGATGTTGCGCCGTCGCCACCAGCCTTTCCCCATTGATGCCGCGGCGCGTGACGCCTGGATGGCCTGCATGCGACAGGCCTTGGCCCAGGAGTGCCCCGACGAGGGCCTGCGCGCCGAGCTCGACGCGGCCTTCTACAAGGTCGCCGACTTCATTCGCAACACCGATGCCGGTGGGGACATGCGACCGCATCCCGGTCGGCCGCGTGAGGTGGCGCCCGGCCAGGTGGCTGCGCCGCACCAGTCCCAGACCTGATCCCCCTTGTTCCGTGTTTCCGCTCACCAACCAAGAAAGCCAACCATGACCACCGCCGCCATCCAAAACACCGCCCTGGCCACCCTGGAGGCACAGGGCCGCTTGCTCAACAGTGTGCTCAAGGGCCCGACCAAAAAGCCCGGCCGCGTGGGTTTCCGCGGTGACATCGCCTTGAAGCTGGCCGAGAAGCGTGCCGACGAGGCCCGCCCGCCGGAGATCAGCACAGACCAGATCATTGCGGCCGCTCAGGAAGGTGAAGACCACATCGCCTTCATCGCCGGCTTTCTGCTGAGTTTCGAGTACCTGCAGATGGTGGTCGACGTGCTGGGCACTGCGCTCTCGCCCAAGGGCAAGTACTTTTTCTATTGCGACAACATCGACCTCTCTAAGCGCTACCAGGTGACCCTGGGCCCGGCCACGTTCTACATCCTCCCGATCGACGAAGCCACGGTCTACAACGAGACCCTGGAGTTGCTGTATCTGGAAAAGAACGACCTGAAGAAGCTCGATACCGCGGGCAAGGTGGACGCCATCGTCGACAAGGCCGCCAGCTTCACGCAGACCTTCCCGAGCATCACCTTCGAAGAGGGTTGCAAGCTGATGGGCCCGGTGCGCAACCTTTACGAAAACCGCCCCGTCTGAGGACGCGCGATGGCCAGCGCAGACGCCCAGGTCAAGGCCTACCATGAGCGCAGCAAGCACCGCTTGCAGCGCTATGCGGCCGGGCCCGAGACCCTGGACTGGGACGCCCAACCCGCGCCATTTCGGCGTTGGGATGGCGCCCCGGTGCGAAGGCTGCCCCTGGTTGCCGATGGCCTTTCGGCCAGCTGGGCAGGGGTGTTGGGCGTGACGGGCCATGACGCGCCGGCCGTGTGGCCCCTCTCGCTGCAGGCGGTGTCTGCCCTGCTGGAGCTCAGCTTCGGGCTCACGGCCTGGAAGCAGCAGGGGCCGGACCGCTGGGCCGTTCGGGCGAACCCCTCGAGCGGCAACCTGCACCCCACCGAGGCCTATGTGATGGCGCTGGGTGTGGCCGGTCTGGCCGATGGACTGTACCACTATGCGCCCTACGAGCACGCGCTGGTGCTCCGGCAGCCTTGGGCGATGCCGCTGGACGATGCGACCGGGCCCGGCGTGTGGGTGGGCTTGAGCTCGATCCAGTGGCGCGAAGCCTGGAAGTACGGCGAGCGGGCCTTTCGCTATTGCCAGCTGGACGCGGGTCATGCCCTGGGAGGCCTGCGTTATGCGGCGTCCACCCTGGGGTGGCAGGCACGGCTGCTGCCCGCGCTGGACCACGCGACCCTGGCCACGATGCTGGGTGTGGACCGCGATGCCGACTTCGGCAAGGCCGAGCGTGAGGAGGCGGAAATGCTGATCCGGGTGGGGCCTGGGGAGTTGGCCGAATGGACGGCCGAATCCACGGTCGACGCGCAGGGCAGCCTGTGGGCATTGCAGGCGCGGATGGCCGCCGCCTCGGGCGAATGGCAGGGGCAGGCCAGCCGGCTGGATGCCCACCCGATGTACCGCTGGCCGGTGATTGACGAGGTGGCCCGCGCCACCCGGGCCGTGTCGGCAGGGGAGGGGGGAGGTGGTGAGCAGACGCCGTGTGGGATGGTTCCGATCGATCCAGATCCAGATCCAGATCCAGATCCAGATCCGGTGCCGGGGCTGGGCACAGGCTGGCGTCAGATGCCACCGGACGTGCTGCCGCCTCGCTGGGGCCTGCCGGCCGCCGACCTGATCCGCGAGCGCCGCAGTGCGCAGCATTTCGACAAGCGTGCGCAGATGCCGGCTGGTGCGTTTTTCCGCCTGCTGGACGCGATCCTGCCCACAGCCGGGCTGCCTTTTGACGCCTGGCCGGCTGCGCCTTGTGTGCACCCGGTGCTGTTTGTGCACCGTGTGGAGGGCCTGACCCCCGGGGCCTATGTGCTGCCTCGTTCGCTGGACGGTGAGGCGCTCTTGCGCCAGCACCTGCAGACCGGTCAGGATTGGCAAAGCGTGGACGAGGCGCCCCAAGGGCTGCCGCTCTACCGTCTGGTGGCGCACCCCACCTTGTCGGGCACGCTGCGCACGCTGAGTTGCCATCAGGCCATCGCCAGCGATGCCTGCTTTGCCGTGAGCCTGCTGGCCGAATTCGATGGGCCCGTCAGCGAGTCGCCCGCGCGCTACCGCACGCTGTTTCAGGAGTCGGGGCTGCTGGGGCAGGTGCTCTACATGCAGGCCGAGGCCGAGGGCTTCCGTGGCACGGGCATCGGCTGCTATTTCGACGACGCGGTGCACGAGTTGCTGGGCCTGCATGGCGATGGCCTGCAGGCGTTGTACCACTTCACCGTGGGGGCGCCGATCGTGGACGCACGCATCGGCTCCGAGCCCCCGTATGCCGGCCGCCCTGAGGTGAGCCTGAGCGATGCCTGAACCCCGGAGCCAAGGATGAACGCCTCCACCCGATTCCTGCGCCTGAAGGCCCGTGATGCTGCCAGCTGGCTGGCCGCTCACCCTGAAGCCTTGCTGCTCGATGCCCGAGACGCGGCCCACCATGCCCGGGGCCATCTGCCCGGCAGCCAGCGCCTTGATGGTCGCAACCACGAGCGCCTGCTGCTGCGCGAAGACAAGCAGCGCCCGGTGTTCATCTATTGCTACCACGGCAATGCCAGCCAGACCTATGCCGAGATGTTCAGCGACTTCGGGTTCAACACCGTGGTGGACCTGATCGGCGGCTGGGAAGCCTGGGCCCAGGCGGGACCGCAGGCCTTGATCGACGCAGACCCGGACCAGGACCACGATGCGTTGTCACCGCAGCGGTCTTTGGCCAAAACCGAGCCCTTGTCGCCAGCCTTGGTCGACTGGCTGGCCGCCCACGCCTATCCCGATGTGCACACCCCGGGCGCGCATGGCAACACGCCCTTGATGGAGGCGGCCTGGCGCGGTGACCTGGCCATGGCCCAGGCCCTGCTGGCTCAGGGGGTGAGCCTGGAGGCCACCAATGGCGACGGCAACAATGCCCTGTGGCTGGCCTGTGTGTCGAACAAGCCGGAGCTGGTGACCTTGCTGGCCCAGGCGGGTGTGCCCATCGACCACCTCAATGCGACCGGCGCCACCAGCCTGATGTACGCCTCTTCCAGCAGCAAGCCGGGCATCGTCCGGGTCTTGCTGGACCTGGGGGCCGACCCGTTCATCGAGACCCAGGATGGGTTTTCGGCCATGGACATGGCGGCCAGCCTGGAATGCCTTCAACTCCTGCGTGCGGCCACCCGGACTGGCGCACCGGCCTGAGCCTTGACCATGACCCACCTTGTGTTCTACGAGAAGCCTGGCTGCGGGGGCAATGCCCGGCAACGCGCCATGCTGGAGGCCGCGGGCCACACCCTGGAGCGACGCAGCCTGCTGGACGCGGCCTGGTCGCGCGAGACCTTGATGCCCTGTCTGCAGGGGCTGCCTGTGGCGCAGTGGTTCAACCGGGCGGCGCCCCGCGTGAAGTCGGGCGAGGTGGTGCCCGAGACCCTGGACGCCGAGGCCGCGCTGGACCTGCTGCTGGCCGAGCCCTTGTTGATCCGACGGCCGCTGATGCAGCGCCCCGATGGCGCGTGGATGGTGGGCTTCGAGGTGGCCGCGGTCGAAGACTTTGTGGGCCTGGGCCCATCGACATCGACATCGACATCGGCTTCGATGGAGGGCTGTGCTGCTGCGCCCGAAGTGGCCGCCCGTAGAGCTTGTCCGAGCCCTCATACCGCCGCCTGACGTCGGCATCCGTTTCCCCCACCCTCGACCCTGGAACAGGAGCACCCCATGGACCTCGTCTACAAAGCCCAGATGCTGACGCAAGGCGGCCGCACCGGCACAGTGCAGAGCGAAGACGGCAGCGTGAAACTCAAGCTGGCCGTGCCCGCGGCCATGGGCGGCAAGGGCGATGGCCCGAATCCGGAGCAGCTTTTCGCCGGGGCGTTTGCCGCCTGTTTCGAGCACTCGGTGCGCCACATTGCGAAGAAGGGGCACGTGCCGCTGCGGGGCTGTTACGTCGAGGCCGACCTGTCGATGTTCGTGACCTTCGAAGACGCCTACCGCATGGCCTTGACCCTGACCGTGCACATGGCCGGCAGCCTGAGCCAGGACGACGCCGACAACCTGATCGAGCGCGCCAAGGGCATCTGCCCTTATGTGGACGCGACCAAGAACAACGTGAGCCTGACCCTGAGCGCGGTGCTCGACACCCCGGTGACGGCTTGAATCCAGAGAAAGCGACCTTGCACCATGAGCACGCCCGAAGGCTTTTTTGTGGACTGGAATGGCCACATCCGCACGACGACCGACCCTGGCGGGGGGTATCTGTGTGACGTGGACACGGTGGCCCGTTACGTGGGGGTGACCACCAAGACGGGTACCCTGGTGCACGAGGCCACTTTCTACAAAGACATGGCCGCCATCGAGAAGGCTGGGATCAAGGCCAAGCTGGTGCCGGGCAGTCACCCCTGGGGCAATCCGGATGACTGAGGCGGCGTTGCGTTACTTCCTGACTTACCGTGGCGTGAGCCTGCCTCTGTGCATGGCCGAGGAGTTGGACCCCGAGGCCTTGCGCAACCGCAACACCTACTTCCGTGCGGCCTATGACACCGCCGGCCGCATGCAGTGGGTGGAGAAGCTGGTGTATGGCGAGGTGGAGATGCGCCACGACTACCGCTATGGCGAAGACGGCACCCTGCGCGAAGCCACGGTGACCGAGCAGGACGAAGCGCCCCGCGTGCTGAGCCTGTGAAGGTGAAAGGACATCGGCGCAAAGGGCCGATGCCATCGGGGTTTTGCGCCAGATCAAAGACTCAGCATGCTCCTTGGATTAGGGCTCTTGCGTATCTTGAAGGCCTGGGCTTTCGCGGTGAGAGCCCCTCATCCATAGAGGAGTGTGACCATGGCCATTCAGACTTTCGACATCGCGGCCGACAACGCAGCCGGTGTGCCTGCAGGCAGCTACGTGTCGGCCGAGGTGGCCACCCGGCTGGAGCAGTCTTTGTCCAAGCTGGTGTGGACGGTGTTGTACGGCAAGAGCTTTGACGCATCCGGTCTTGCGGTGGGCGCAGAGAAGCTGCTTTCCGATTTGCGCAAGGGCAAGTTGGCCGCCTGAGCGCCAGACGTCCATGCCAAGGGCGCCCGTGCGGCGCCTTTGCTTTTGGCCGGGGCGAACACTCAAGCGTCGTCAGCTCCGTTCAGGGTCGGACCAGGGGCCTCGAAGCTGACCAGCAGGCGCATCAGGGCCGTGACTTCATGCTGCCCGTGGGCCAGCAGCTGGGCACGCAGCGTCTGGCGGCGGGCTTCGCTCTGTTTGGGGCTGATGCACAGCGCAAAGGCAGCTTGGGGCGAGAGCCCGTCTTCCGGGAGATCGGGCGCGAAGGCGCGGGTGACCGAGGCAAAGGACCAGGATCCCCGCATGGCCGGGTGGTAGACATGGGCGCGGGCCAGCTGGAAGAGGTCGACGATGCGGGTTTGCAGGGCATCGAGCTCCGGGGCAAGGTCGGCAAAGAGCGCGGCCAGCTCGCGCAGGCGGTTGCGCTCGAAGCCGGCGTTGTAGGCGATGACGGCGCCGCGGGGCCCCAGGGCGGACAGCAGGGTCTCGGCGAAGCGCCGGCGCGGGTCGCTCAGGCCATCGGCCAGGAAGGCATGGGTCTGCCAGCGGCCTGTGTCGGGGTCTTCGATCTCGGCGGTCCATTGGCAGGGCAGCACCTGGTAGGGCTGGGTGCCGACCCAGATGGGCGTGGCGTAGCCGATGGTGTCGATGCGCAGCAAGGCGCGGGGGCGGGGCAGGGCGCGCAGCTGCTGGCCCAGCTCGGCTTCGATCACGGGCGAGCCTTGCTGGACGGCGCGCCAGGCCCGGCGGCGGCGCGCGTCGGGCAGGCGGGCTTCGGGCACGGAGCGCAGGTCGGTGTGGCCTTCGGCGCGCAACTCGGCGGCCAGCTCGCGGCCCATGACCTCC
>NZ_JAIZVX010000063.1 GCF_021768455.1 Aquabacterium sp.
CGGATACGCTGGCCGCGCTGGGCAGCGTCCACGGGCAGGTAGCCCACGAAGGCGAAGCTTTGCCCGTGCAGGCCACTGGCCGCCAAGGCCAGCACCAGGGAGCTGGGCCCCGAGAACGGCAGCACCTCGATGCCCGCACGGTGCGCCGCCAGCACCACGGCGGCCCCAGGATCGGCCACCCCAGGCAGGCCCGCCTCCGAGATCAGGCCCATGTCGTGGCCGGCCAGGGCCGGTTGCAGCAGACGGGCCACCTCGGCGCCCTCATCGCCGCCGGGCTTTTTGCCCCCTTTGGGTGGGCGTGGCAGCACCTGGATGTCGAGGTCCTGCAGCGGGGCGGCCAGCGGTTGCAGTTCGCCCACGCGCTTGAGGAAGGCTCGGGTGGTTTTGGCGTTCTCCGCCACCCAATGGCGCAGGCCGGCCGAGGCCTCGATCACGCTTTGGGGCAGCACGCGGCGCAGGTCGGGAGGCGGGGCCGCCTCGTCGATGCAGCCCAGGTCCAGGGTGTTGGGGATCAGCAGCAATCGGCCGGCTTGGGCCTGGTGAGCGGAGGTCATGGGCAGGGGGAAGAGAGAAAAGTTCAGGTCGATCGACGTGTCTGGCAACCTGGTTCAGGCTGCGTTGGGTGTGCGCAGCGGGTCCAGCCCCGCCTCGCGCAGCAAAGCCGTCGTTGCGATCAGCGGCAGGCCGATCAGCGTGGTCGGGTCGTCGGCGTGCACATGCCGCAGCAGGGTGATGCCAAGCCCCTCCACCTTGGCGCTGCCGGCGCAATCGTAGGGTTGTTCGCGCTGCAGGTAGGCCTCGATGTCCTCATCGCTCAGGTCGCGCACCCCCACCGACACCGTGCACAGCACCGTGCGCTCGAAGCCGGTGGCCGGTCGCAGCACGCACACCGCGGTCTGAAACAGCACCGTCTGACCCCGCATGGCCTGCAGCTGCGCCACGGCGCCAGCGTGGTGGCCGGGCTTGCCCAGCGCCTGCCCATGCAGGTCGGCAACCTGGTCTGAGCCGATCACGATGGCGTCGGCGGGTGCAGCCGCGTGGCTGGCCCACAGCACGGCCGCCGCCCGAGCCTTGGCTGTCGCCAGCCGGGCGGCCAGCGCAGCCGGTGCTTCGCCGGGCAGGGCGGTTTCGTCCACCTGCGGTGCCTGCACGCTGAAGGGCAGGCCCAGGCGCTGCAGCAGTTCGCGGCGGTAGGGCGAGGTCGATCCCAGCACCAGGGCGGGTGCGTTCAAGGACGAAGAGGAGGGCAGTGTGGGCAAAGACGGCGCAGACATCACGCCATTGTCGGTCAGCCGCTGCCTTCTGACTGGGGGCGTGCCCTAAACTGCGGCCATGAAAGCACGCACCATCAGCCCCCGCAACATGGACATCGGGGTCTTCATCGAATCCGGCGAGCCGTTGACCGGCAGCCACGCGCCTGCCGAGCTGGAGCGCCTCGCCTCCGGCCTGGCCCAGGACCTCGACCTGGCCGAACTTCCCGCCCTGACCTGGGTGGCCCAGGGGCGCGCCGAAGCCCAGCGCGTCGGCCGCCCCCACCTCTGGCTCGACCTGCGTGCCGAGGCCACGCTGGCCTGGACCTGCCAGCGCTGCCTTCACCCCGTGACCGAGCACATCGAGGTCGAGCGCAGCATCCGCTTTGTGGAAGACGAAGCCGCCGCGGCCGAACTCGATGCCGATTCCGACGACGACGTGCTGGCCCTGTCTCGCCACTTCAACCTGGTCGAGCTGGTCGAAGACGAGTTGATCATGGCCCAACCCATCGTGCCCCGCCACGATGTCTGCCCCACTGACGTCACCGCCCTGATGCGCGACGACACCCTGGTGGGCGAAGGCGCCGAGGCTCTGCCTGCGGCCACTGACGGCGATGCATCTGCGGCCGTCGACGAGGTGCCCCTGACCGCTTCGGGTCGCCCCAACCCCTTTGCCGTGCTGGCGGCCCTGAAAAAGGGCAAGGGCTGAGGCGCAGCGGTGCGCCGGACTGCCCATTTGAATATCCATGAAAGCCGTGCTAGAATCTCTGGCTTTCCGGCATTGCCCGGGATCAATTTCAAACTGTCAATAACACTTGCGGACTGCAAGGCGGGCGGGTTGAACGTTTCGAGCACCCTCGATGGGCGCGAAAAGCGGGCAGCTTTCCACGATGTGGTCTGACAACTTGCAGGCGTGCGCCTTGGCCGCGTCTGATCCTTCGGAGTCCATCATGGCCGTTCAGCAAAACAAGAAGTCGCCCTCCAAGCGTGGCATGCACCGTTCGCACAATGCCCTGGTCACCCCGGGTACGGCTGTGGAAGCCACCACCGGCGAAACCCACCTGCGTCACCACATCAGCCCCACCGGCTTCTACCGTGGCCGCAAGGTCCTCAAGACCAAGGCTGACGCCTGATCTGTCTTGTGACCCGGCATGACCGGGTCGCTGCATGCCGTGGCGCATGCCAAAAAGGGCTGGGTCAACCGATCTGTCGGTTTGCCAGCCCTTGTTTTTTGGTCCATCGGTTCCTGGCTGTCTGTCTGAAGCCTGCACCCGCACGTCACCCATGACTGTCACCACCACATCCACGCCTGTCCCAGACTCGCGGCCCGCAAGCGCCGCCGGCTTGATTTCGCCCGTGCGCATCGCGGTTGACTGCATGGGGGGTGACCACGGTCCGGCGGTCACGCTGCCGGCCTGCCAGGCCTTCCTGGCCAGGCATCCGGATGCCGAGCTGATCCTCGTGGGCCTGCCCGAAGCCATTACGCCTGCCCAAGGCTGGGCGCGCACCACCATCGTGGGCGCGACCGAGGTCGTGACCATGGAAGACCCGGTCGAGGTCGCGCTGCGCCGCAAGAAGGATTCGTCCATGCGTGTGGCCATCTCCCAGGTCAAGGTGGGTGCCGACCAGGCGGCGGCCGCGCATGCCTGTGTTTCGGCCGGCAACACCGGTGCACTGATGGCGGTTGCCCGCTACATCCTCAAGACGGTGGAGGGCATCGACCGCCCCGCGCTGGCCACCGTGGTGCCCAACCAGAAGGACGGTTTCACCACCGTGCTCGACCTCGGCGCCAACGTCGATTGCACCGCCGAACACCTGCTGCAGTTCGCCGTCATGGGCAGCGCCCTGGTGTCGGCCGTCGATGGCAAGGAGAGTCCCACCGTGGGTCTGCTCAACATCGGTGAAGAGGTGATCAAGGGCAGCGAGGTCATCAAGCAGGCCGGCGAACTGCTGCGCAGCACGCACGAGCGTGGCCTGATCAACTTCTACGGCAACGTCGAGGGCAACGACATCTTCAAGGGCACGGCCGACCTCGTCGTCTGCGATGGCTTTGTGGGCAACGTCGTGCTCAAGACCTCCGAAGGCCTGGCGACCATGTTCGCCACTTTCATCAAGCAAGAATTCACGCGCAACATCTTCACCAAGCTGGCGGCTTTGGTGGCCCTTCCGGTGCTAAATCGCTTCAAAAAGCGTGTTGACCACCGGCGCTACAGTGGTGCGGCCCTCTTGGGGCTGCGTGGCCTCGTGTTCAAGACCCATGGTTCTTCGGACGCGCTGGCCTTCGAAGTGGCACTCAATCGCGCTTATGATGCCGCCCGTCACCGATTGTTGGATCGCGTGCATGACCAGATCGCCGCCACGTTGGTGAGCATGCCCCCCGAGGCAGGCTCCGACGATTCGGCCGATGTGGGTCAGGCAGCCTGATCCCGAACTGAATGTCATCCAGCCAGACGAAACAGAACACCCCTTCGTTTCCGGCAACTGCTGCGGGCACCCGCTTCGCCCGCATCGCGGGTACTGGTAGTTACCTCCCCCCGAAACGCCTCACCAACCAGGATCTCGTCGCTCAGCTTGCGCAGCGCGGCATCGAGACCTCAGACGAGTGGATCGTCGAGCGCACCGGCATCCGGGCTCGCCACTTCGCCGAACCCGACGTGCCTTCCAGCGCACTCGGCGTCCAGGCGGCCCGTCAGGCCATCGAGGCCGCCGGCCTGCAGCCCGAGGACATCGACCTGATCATCTGTGCCACGTCCACCCCGGACATGGTCTTCCCCTCCACGGCCTGCCTGATCCAGAACGAACTCGGCATCATCGGATGCCCGGCTTTCGACGTGCAGGCGGTCTGTTCCGGTTTCATCTACGCGCTCACCGTCGCCGACGGCATGATCCGCAACGGCACGGCCAACCGGGCCCTGGTGATCGGTTCGGAGGTGTTCTCCCGCCTGCTCGACTTCAATGACCGCACCACCTGCGTTCTGTTTGGCGATGGCGCCGGCGCCGTGGTGCTCGAGGCCTCTGACCAGCCGGGCATCGTGTCGACCTGCCTGCATGCCGATGGGCGCTACGCCAAGATCCTCAACGTGCCGGGCAACGTCCGGGGCGGCGAGATCATGGGTGATCCCACCCTTAAAATGGACGGCCAGGCCGTTTTCAAGCTGGCGGTGAGCGTGCTCGACAAGGCCGCCCACGAGGTGCTGGAGAAGGCCGGACGCGACGCGTCGTGCATCGACTGGCTGATCCCTCACCAGGCCAACCTGCGCATCATGCAGGGCACGGCCAAGAAGCTGAAGCTGCCGACCGAAAAGGTCGTCGTCACGGTGGACCAGCACGGCAACACCTCGGCGGCGTCCATCCCGCTGGCGCTCGACCATGCTGTGCGCAGCGGTCAGGTCCAGCGTGGCCAGACGCTCATGCTTGAGGGTGTGGGCGGCGGTTTCACATGGGGCGCGGTGCTGGTGGACTACTGATCCGCCGGCCCTGTGGCCACACGACAAGAGACCAAGAGACAAGTACCGAGGATTTCTGATGACCGCATTTGCATTCGTGTTTCCAGGTCAGGGCTCGCAGTCCGTGGGCATGCTCAGTGCCTGGGACGGCCACGCCGCCGTGCGCGACACCCTGGCCGAGGCCTCCGACGCCCTGGGTGAAGACATCGCCAGGCTGATCGCCGAAGGCCCCAAGGAAACGCTGGACCTCACCACCAACACCCAGCCCGTCATGCTGACGGCCGCGGTCGCCAACTGGCGCGCCTGGCTGGCCGAAGGCGGTGCTCAGCCTGCCGCCGTGGCCGGACACTCCCTGGGCGAGTACAGCGCCCTCGTGGCTGCGGGCGTGCTGACCCTGGCCGACGCACTGCCCCTGGTGCGCTTCCGCGCCCAGGCCATGCAGGAAGCCGTGCCGGTGGGCACCGGTGGCATGGCCGCCATCCTGGGCCTGGACTCGGCCGCCGTGATCGCCGGTTGCGCCGAGGCCGCCGCGGCCACGGGCGAAGCCGTCGAGGCCGTGAACTTCAACGACCCCAAGCAGATCGTGATCGCCGGCACCAAGGCTGGCGTTGAGAAGGCCTGCGAGGTGCTCAAGGCTGCGGGCGCCAAGCGCGCGCTGCCGCTGCCGGTGTCGGCGCCGTTCCACTCCAGTCTGATGAAGCCGGCGGCCGAGCGCCTCAAGGAAAAACTGGCCGCTACCGCCTTCGCCGCGCCCCGTATTCCCGTGGTCAACAACATCGACGTGGCCGTGGTCACCGAGGCCGATGCCCTGCGTGACGCCCTCTACCGTCAGGCCTTTGGTCCGGTGCGCTGGGTCGAGACCATTCAGGCCCTGAAAGCGCGTGGTCTCACGCATGTGGTTGAATGCGGTCCGGGCAAGGTGTTGGCTGGCATGGCCAAGCGCATCGAAGCCGATCTGATCTGCGGCAATATTTTTGACCCCGCTTCGCTTGCCGAAGCCAAGACCCTTCTCGCATGAGCACCGAATTCAAAGGACAAATCGCGCTGGTGACCGGCGCCAGCCGTGGCATCGGCCGCGCCATCGCCCTGACCCTCGCCCAGCGCGGCCTGAAGGTCATCGGCACGGCCACGACCGAATCCGGCGCCCAGGCCATCTCCGAGGCCCTGTCGGCCTACGAAGGTTGCCAGGGCGTGGCCCTGGACGTGACCGACGCGACCCAGGTGGACGCCACCCTCGACGCCATCCTCAAGCAACATGGCGCGCTGCATGTGCTGGTCAACAACGCGGGCATCACCCGTGACACCCTGGCCATGCGCATGAAGGACGAGGACTGGGACGCCGTCATCGACACCAACCTCAAGGCCGTCTTCCGCATGAGCCGCGCCGTGATGCGCCCCATGATGAAGCAGCGCATGGGTCGCATCGTCAACATCACCTCGGTGGTGGGCGCCAGCGGCAACCCGGGCCAGGCCAATTACGCAGCGGCCAAGGCCGGTGTGGCCGGCATGACCCGCGCCCTGGCTCGCGAACTGGGCAGCCGTGGCATCACCGTCAACTGCGTGGCACCGGGCTTCATCGACACCGACATGACCAAGGCCCTGTCGGACGAGCAGCACACCGCCCTCAAGGCACAGATCCCGCTGGGGCGCCTGGGTGCCCCCGAAGACATCGCCGAAGCCGTGGCCTTCCTGGCCTCGCCTCAGGCGGCTTACATCACCGGAACAGAGCTGCACGTCAATGGCGGCATGTTCATGAATTGATTTTGAGATCTCTGGGGAATCTCAATTTCGTATTTCACCGCCGATGTTCAACGTATCGACACGTTGAGCCGGTAAAATCCCTGGTTTGTTTGCACCTCCTGGAGGAGTCATGAGCGATATCGAAGCACGCGTCAAGAAGATCATTGCAGAACAACTCGGCGTCGCCGAGTCTGAAGTCAGCCCCGAAAAGGCATTTGTGGCCGACCTGGGCGCCGATTCTCTGGACACCGTTGAACTGGTGATGGCCCTCGAAGACGAATTCGGCATCGAGATCCCGGACGAAGAGGCAGAGAAGATCACCAGCGTCCAGCTGGCCATCGACTACGCCAAGGCCCACGCCAAGGCCTGATCCTGGCGCATCGTGGCAAGGCCCTTCGGGGCCTTGTTCACATCCGATCAATCAACGAACACTCAAGCATGACCCGTCGTCGCGTCGTCGTCACAGGCCTGGGCCTGGTTACGCCAGTGGGCAACAACGTCCAGGATTCCTGGGCCAACATTGTTGCGGGCCAGTCCGGCATCCAGACCATCTCCAAATTTGACGCCTCGGCGTTCGCCTGCCAGTTCGCAGGTGAGGTCAAGGGCTTCAGCATCGAGGATTACATCCCCGCCAAAGAAGCCCGTCACATGGACACCTTCATCCATTACGGCCTGGCTGCTTCCATGCAAGCCGTCCGTGATGCGGGCCTGCCCACGGGCGAGGCCCTGACCCCCGAAGTGGCCGAGCGCATCGGCGTGCTGGTCGGCTCCGGCATTGGCGGCCTGCCGCTGATCGAAGCCCAGCACCAGGACTACACCGACCGCGGCCCGCGCCGCATCTCGCCGTTCTTCGTGCCTGCCTCGATCATCAACATGATCTCGGGTCACGTCTCCATCCAGTGCGGCTTCAAGGGCCCCAACCTGGCTGTGGTGACCGCCTGCACGACCGGCCTGCACGCCATCGGCATGGCCGCCCGCCTGATCGAGGCGGGTGACGCCGACGTCATGGTTGCCGGTGGTGCCGAATCGACCGTGTCGCCCCTGGGTGTGGGTGGTTTTGCCGCCGCCCGTGCGCTCTCGACCCGCAACGACGATCCCAAGACGGCCTCGCGCCCCTGGGACAAGGACCGCGACGGCTTCGTGCTGGGCGAAGGTGCCGGTGTTCTGGTGCTGGAAGAGTACGAAAGCGCCAAGGCCCGTGGCGCCAAGATCTACGCGGAACTGGCTGGCTTCGGCATGAGCGCCGACGCCTATCACATGACCGCCCCCGACGTGGACGGCCCCAAGCGTTCGATGCAGGCTGCTCTGCGCAACGCTGGCCTGAACGCCGACCAGGTGCAATACCTCAATGCCCACGGCACCTCGACCCCGCTGGGTGACGTCAACGAAACCAACGCCATCAAGGCGGCGTTCGGTGACGCAGCCAAGGGTCTGGTGGTGAACTCGACCAAGTCGATGACCGGTCACCTTCTGGGTGGCGCAGGCGGCATCGAGTCGGTGTTCACGGTTCTGGCCATCCACAACCAGATCTCGCCGCCCACCATCAACATCTTCAACCAGGACCCCGAGTGCGACCTGGACTACTGCGCCAACACGGCGCGTGAGATGAAGATCGATGCTGCGCTGAAGAACAACTTCGGCTTCGGTGGCACCAACGGCTCGCTGGTGTTCAAGCGGGTCTGATCCCGTAGCCTGAGAGGAAGCCCCCATGTCGACACGGCCTGATGCGGTGTCGTTTGGAGCCTCCCCAGCCCTGCTCAAAGGCCCCGTGCGCTTTCCGATGCGCACGGGGCTTTTTCATGCGCCCAGGCTTCGTCGTGTCGTCCAGGTTCTGCCGGTCGGCATGGCGTCGTGGATGCTCGTGTGGGGTGCCGCGCTCTGGCATGAGCACCTGGTCTGGGGTGGACCCTGGTGGCGGCTTGCGCTGGGCAACCTGATCGTTCTGGTTTGCCTGTGGCGCGGGCTGGGCTTGTGGCGCACGGCCCAGGCCCCTGGTGCACCGCTGTCGCTCGACTGGATGGGCCCTTTGCCTCGGCGCGGCGAGTCGGCAGCCGATGCGGTGCCGGGTGGCTGGCATGTGCGGGCCTGGGGGTATGCGGTTGACGTGCGTTGCCTGCTTGATGCCCAGGGGGGCCTGTTGCTCGAGGTCCGCAACCTGCCGGGTGCCGAGCGCCCTCGGTGCGTTCACGTGTGGGTGCCCGATGCCCCTGATCGCGTGCCTGGCATGGGCGCACGGGAACTTCAGCGTCTGCGCGCACTCCTTGCATTGCCATCGGCCATGACGCGGCATCGCCATGCGCCGTCGGTCATCATGCCGCAGGCCTTGTCCGTCTGGTCCGGGTCGATGGCATCATGGGCCCCCAAGGTCCTGTCCGGGGCTTTCTGGTCCAGTCACACAATGAACAAGCACACACCGCGCACGGCGCGTCAAGAACAGGGAAGGCAGGCGTCGCCTGTGGAAGAGACGGCATTCGCCCCCACCGAGATCCTCCCCGACCGGAGGTCGGTTTGAAGCCTCTGGAGCCGGGCGGCGGCCCTGAGGCCGACGGTGCGATCGATCATTCGACTCACCCGTCGACCCCCTCTTTGCGTGACGGTGCCGCAGCCATGGGCGCTATCGGGGTCGTGCCCATGCAGCCTGACGTGGATGCCGAACTGGTGATCCGGGTGCAGCAGGGAGACCAGCGGGCCTTCGAGATGCTGGTGGTCAAGTACCAGCGTCGCATCGAGCGCCTCGTGGCCCGCATGGTGCGCGATGTCGATCTGGTGCCTGACATCGCCCAAGAGACCTTCATCCGCGCTTACCGAGCCCTGCCCAATTTCCGCGGAGAAAGCGCGTTCTACACCTGGCTTTATCGCATTGCGGTGAACACGGCCAAGAAGGCCTTGATCGGCCTGAAGCGTGATCCGCTGTTGACGGAGTCCGCGATGGCGTCGCTCAGCGAGGAGGAGGGGGAGGGCTCCCGGGTGGAGAACGAACTCAGCGATGGCGAAACCCCCGAGTCCCTGATGGCCAGCCGCCAGGTGGCGGAGGCGGTCAACGAGGCCATTGCCGCGCTGTCCGACGACCTGCGCCAGGCCATCACCCTGCGTGAGATCGATGGCTTGAGCTACGACGAGATCGCCGAGTTGATGAACTGCCCGATCGGCACCGTGCGATCGCGGATCTTCCGGGCGCGTGAGTCCATCGCGACCCGGCTCAAGCCTTTGCTCGACAACCGCCAGGGCGAGCGTTGGTAGTTTGCCGGGGTGACTGAACTTTTCGGCAGAACGTCGCTCTATCTGCCATTGCCGCATGACGGCCTTGTGGCCACCGAAGCAGGAGTACCTTCATGTCAGATCCCTTCCGCGACGCATCTTCCGCATCTCAGTCGCTGTCGGCCCTGGTGGATGGCGAGGCGACGGCCCCCGAAGTGGCCCGGGCCTGCGCGCAATGGCGCGATGACCCGGAGGCCCGCGAGCGCTGGCACAGCTACCACCTGATCGGTGACGTGATGCGCTCCGAAGACCTGGCTCAGGCCGACCGTGGTGCCGATTTCCTGCGCGCCTTCCGTGAGCGCCTGGCGCAAGAGCCTGTGGTACTGGCCCCTGCGGCTGCGCAGGCCACCCTCGCGGCCCAGCCTGCCGTGGCGGTACAGGCGCCCGCGTTGCGCAAACGGGTGTGGGCAGGCCCTCTGTCGGTGGCGGCCGGCATCGTTCTCGTGGTGGGTGCGCTGGTGAACGGCCAATGGCTACCGGGTGGCGGCGCTGCCGACCCGAGCCTGGCTTCGGCGGGCGCGCCTGTTCAGATGGCCGCGGGTGCGTCGCCATCCGTCGACCTCACGTCGTCTCTGGTCTCCTTGACGCCCGCTGAAATGCAGTCGGCCACGGGGATCCACGGCGATGGCAGCGCCCCTTCCTTCAGTCGTCCTGAGCCTGTGTCGGCCGCGGTCACCATGGTTCGCGACCCCCAGGTCGACGGCCTGTTGCGTGCGCGCCGTGCTCCCGGTTCGTCCGAGTCGTTCTCGGGGCAGGGCGGCCTGCTGCAGCAGGTGGGCTACGGCACCCCTTGAGTGGTTCGGTCTGGCGTCACAAACCGCCGCCAGACTGGTCGGTCGCGCCTGCGGTTTACGCAGCTTTACGGCCGCGCGGCACACTCCACAGAACTGTCATCCGACAGACTGACTCCAACGTTGGGTCTTTACCTGTTCATCTCAGTCTTCCATTGAGGTTTTTCGCATGACGCTTTCTTCTCAGCCCGGATCTTCTTCCGTCATCCGCCGCACCCTGGTGGTCGGCGCTGTGGTGTCGGCGGTGGGGCTGGCCTTGAGCTCCAGCCTCTTTCCGCATGCTTCCCAGGCGCAACAGCCGCAGCCCTCTCTGGGCATCCCGGCTCAGCCCAATGCGCCCGCCATCGTCAAGGGTCTGCCTGATTTCACCGAACTGGTCGAGCGGGTCGGGCCTTCTGTGGTCAGCATCCGCACCACGCAGCGCGTGACCGAAGACGAGGACGGGGAGGGCGATGAGGCCGATGCCCAGATGCGCGAGTTCTTCAAGCGCTTCTTTGGCACGCCCGTGCCCAACCAGCCCCAGCGCAAGGCCCAGCCCAAAAAAGGGACCGAACAAGGCGAAGAGCGCCCGCGCGGTGTGGGTTCCGGCTTCATTGTCAGCGCCGATGGTTACGTGCTCACCAATGCCCACGTGGTCGATGGTGCAGACGAGGTCTACGTCAACCTGACCGACAAGCGCGAGTTCAAGGCCAAGATCGTGGGCGTCGACAAGCGCACCGACGTGGCCGTCGTCAAGATCGAGGCCAGCAAGCTGCCGGCCGTCACCATTGGCGAAGTCAGCAAGCTGAAGGTGGGTGAATGGGTCATGGCCATCGGCACCCCCTTTGGCCTGGAGAACACCGTCACCTCCGGCATCGTGAGCGCCAAGGCGCGCGACACCGGCGAAGAGATCCGCTTCATCCAGACCGACGTTGCCGTCAACCCTGGCAACTCGGGTGGTCCGCTGATCAACATGCGCGGCGAGGTGGTGGGCATCAATTCCCAGATCCTGAGCCGCTCGGGTGGCTTCATGGGCATCTCCCTGTCCATCCCCATCGACGACGCCATCAAGGTGGCCGATCAACTCCGCAGCGGTGGCAAGGTGATCCGCGGTCGCATCGGTGTGTCGATCGCCCCGGTGACCAAGGATGTGGCCGAGTCCATCGGCCTGGGCAAGCCGGTTGGTGCGCTGGTGCAGGCGGTCGAGCCGGGCACCCCGGCGGACAAGGCGGGCGTCGAGGCGGGTGACATCATCACCAAGTTCAACGGCCAGGCCATCGAGAAGGCGCCCGACCTGCCGCGCCTGGTGGCCGCGACCCGCCCGGGTACCAAGTCGACCCTGCAGGTGTTCCGACGTGGCGCTTACAAGGACCTCAGCGTGACGGTGGCCGAGCTCGATGTGGCGGCCAAGGCCAAGGCGGAAGAGAAGAAGGACGATGCGAAGCTGGCTTCCTCGGCTCTGGGGCTGCAGGTCATCGATCTCAATGCCGCCCAGAAGCGCGAGCTCAAGATCGGCGGGGGTGTGCTGGTCGACGCCACGGACGGGCCTGCCGCCCGCGCCGGCATCCGCCAGGGGGATGTCATCCTGGGGGTGGCCAACAACCAGGTCGCCGACGTCAAACAGTTCGAATCGGTGCTGGCCAAGCTCGACAAGGCCAAGCCGGTCAGCCTGCTGGTGCGCCGTGGTGAATGGGCCCAGTACGTCATCATCCGCCCGGGCAAATGATGCCTGGTCCTCGGCGTGCGAGCCGGGGACCATCGTCCGACCAGGGCGCTCGGGCTTTGGTCGGGGTGAAATCCCGGGTGCTGGCGGGGTTGCTGCCCGTCGGCGCAGGGGTGAATTGCTGTTGATAACTCCACGGTCGGGTGGTCGAATCTCGGTACAATCGGCGGCTTCGCGCATCCCCGTCTTTCCTTCGGCGGGCCGGCCTTCTGGTCACGCCGGGCGTCACTCAGGCTGTTGACAAGTTGTGAACAAGTCGCCTGTTGGCGACCCGCAACGACCCTGGCGTGGCATGGATGCAGCTTGCGGCGGGGGGCTTTTCGATACAATGAAAGTCCAACAAGCAGTTGCCATACGTTTTTGTTGGAAGGCGCGTCACTCCTTTTGACGTGCCTTTTTTTTATGAACCACATCCGAAATTTTTCGATCATTGCCCACATCGACCACGGGAAATCCACCCTGGCAGACCGCATCATCCAGCGTTGCGGGGGCTTGAGTGACCGTGAAATGGAAGCCCAGGTGCTCGACTCGATGGACATCGAGAAAGAGCGGGGCATCACCATCAAGGCGCAGACCGCGGCGCTGAGCTACAAGGCTCAGGATGGCAAGGTCTACAACCTGAACCTGATCGACACCCCGGGCCACGTTGACTTCTCTTACGAAGTGAGCCGCTCGCTGTCGGCCTGCGAAGGCGCTTTGCTGGTGGTCGACGCCTCTCAGGGCGTCGAAGCCCAGACCGTGGCCAACTGCTACACCGCCCTCGATCTGGGGGTGGAGGTGGTGTCCGTGCTCAACAAGATGGACCTGCCGCAGGCCGATCCCGAGCGCGCCAAGGAAGAGATCGAAGACGTCATCGGCATCGACGCCTCCAACGGCATCCCCTGTTCGGCCAAGACCGGCATGGGCATCGACGAGATCCTCGAGGCCGTGGTGACGCGCATGCCGCCACCCCAGGGCAACCCCGAGGGCCCGCTGCGCGCCATGATCATCGACTCGTGGTTCGACAACTACGTGGGCGTGGTGATGCTGGTGCGCGTGGTCGATGGCCAGCTCAAGAAGGGCGAGCGCATCCGCATGATGGCTTCCAACGCCGTCTACCCGGCCGAGCACCTGGGTGTCTTCACGCCCAAGTCGGTCGACCGCCAGGTGCTGAACGCTGGCGAGGTGGGCTTCATCATCGCCGGCATCAAGGAACTGCAGGCCGCCAAGGTGGGTGACACCATCACGGTCGAGAAAAAGCTGCCGAACAATGCCGGGCCCGCCGAAGAGGCCTTGCCCGGCTTCAAGGAAATCCAGCCGCAGGTGTTCGCCGGCCTCTACCCGACCGAGGCCAGCGAGTACGACCAGTTGCGCGACGCGCTGGAAAAGCTCAAGCTGAACGACGCTTCGCTGCGCTATGAGCCCGAGGTCTCGCAGGCGCTGGGCTTCGGCTTCCGCTGCGGCTTCCTGGGTCTGCTGCACATGGAGATCGTGCAGGAGCGCCTGGAGCGTGAGTTCGACCAGGACCTGATCACCACCGCGCCCAGCGTGGTCTACGAGGTGGAGTTGAACGGCGGCGACGTGATCGAGGTGGAGAACCCCTCGAAGATGCCCGAGATCGCCCGGATCAAGGAGATCCGCGAGCCCATCGTCACGGTGCACCTCTACATGCCGCAGGACTACGTGGGCCCGGTGATGACGCTGGCCAACCAGAAGCGCGGCGTGCAGATGAACATGGCCTACCACGGCCGCCAGGTCATGCTGACCTACGAGATGCCGCTGGCCGAGATCGTGCTGGACTTCTTCGACAAGCTCAAGAGCGTGTCGCGCGGCTACGCCTCCATGGACTATGAGTTCAAGGAGTACCGTGCCTCTGACGTGGTCAAGGTCGACATCCTGATCAACGGCGACCGGGTCGATGCCTTGTCGATCATCGTGCACCGCGCGCAGAGTGCCTTCCGCGGTCGCGGGGTGGCGGCGAAGATGCGCGAACACATCCCGCGCCAGATGTACGACGTGGCCATCCAGGCGGCCATTGGCGGCAACATCATTGCCCGCGAGAACATCAAGGCCTTGCGCAAGAACGTGCTGGCAAAATGCTATGGCGGTGACGTCAGCCGCAAGCGCAAACTGCTCGAAAAACAAAAGGCCGGCAAGAAGCGGATGAAGCAGATCGGCTCCGTCGAGGTGCCGCAAGAAGCCTTCCTGGCCATCCTACAAGTGGAAGATTGATGAGTTTGATCACGGGTTTGTTGTACGCGGCGCTGATCGCGTACCTGGGGGGCTGGTACACCGGTCAATGGCAGGGCAATTTCTCCCTGCTGCTGTTCGTGCTCACGCTGGTCACGTTGGCCTACTGGCTGGCCGAGCGCTACAAGTTCAAGCCTGCCCGCGAGGCCGCTGCGGCCGAACTGCAAAAGCAGGACGACGCGCGCCGCGCCAGCCTGAACAGCCAGGGCATCACCCAGGTCGACAGCCAGGTCAGTGAGGCCCGTGAGCGCATCCTGGCCCAGCCCTGGTGGCTGGACTGGACGGCGGGGCTGTTCCCGGTGATCTGCGCCGTGTTCTTCATGCGCTCCTTCCTGTTCGAGCCCTTCAAGATCCCGTCGGGTTCGATGATCCCGACCTTGCTGGTGGGGGACCTCATCCTCGTCAACAAATTCCACTACGGCATCCGCCTGCCGGTGATCAACAAGAAGATCATCTCCAACCACTCGCCCGAGCGTGGTGACGTGATGGTGTTCCGCTACCCCGTGAACCCCAGCCTGGACTACATCAAGCGGGTGGTGGGCCTGCCGGGTGACAAGATCGCCTACTTGAACAAGAAGCTGACCATCAACGGCCAGCCCATCGAGCAGACGCCCCTGGCCGAGTTCTACGACGAAGACAGCCTGCGTTACTCGCTGCAGTATTCCGAAAAGCTGGGTGCCCAGCCGCACCGCCTGTTGGTCGACAAGGACCGTCCGCCCTTTGTGCCGCCCCAGGCCATCGAAGAATCCTTCCCGTTCAAGGACAACTGCACCTACAGTGGTGAGGGCGTGGTCTGCACCGTGCCACCCGGTCATTACTTCATGATGGGTGACAACCGCGACAATTCGCAGGACTCGCGTTTCTGGGGCTTTGTCCCCGACGAGAACATCGTGGGCAAGGCATTCGTGATCTGGATGAATTTCGGCGACCTCAAACGGGTCGGCTTCTTCCACTGATTCCTGGGTAGGCAGATGACCGTGAACCAATGTCCTTCCGTGCCGCGCAGCCAGGCGGGCATCACCCTTGTGGGCTTGTTGTTCTGGGCCGTTCTGATCTGTTCCTTTGCCCTCGTGCTGATGAAGGTGGCGCCGGCGGTGGCCGAGTACCGCACCATCCAGAGCATGGTCAACAAGGCGGCGCGTGAAGGCGGACACACCGTGCCCGAGATCCGTTCGGCCTTTGACCGTGCGCAGCAAGTGGAGTACGGCGTGACCTCGGTGTCCGCCCGCGACCTGGAGATCACCAAGGAAAACGACCAGGTGATCATCCGCTTTGCTTACGACAAGGAGATCGAGTTGATCTCGCCGGTTTTCCTGCTGATCAAGTTCCAGGGCCACTCCAAGTGAGTCTCTGCGGCTTGCGTTCTGCCAACTGTTCCCACGGGCCTGGATTCAGGCCCGATTTGTTTTGATGGCCCCTCGAAGTTCTTCACCGGATGCGACCCATCGCCCCAAGGGCGATGACCCCTTGCAGGCCCTGCAGGCGCGGCTTGGCCACGTGTTCGCCGATCCAGCCCTGTTGCGACGGGCCCTGACCCACAAGAGCTTTGGTGCGGAGCACTACGAGCGACTCGAGTTCCTGGGCGATGCCGTGCTGAGCATGGGTGTGTCAGGCTTGCTGTACCGCCGATTTGACCGCAGCGACGAAGGCGAACTGACGCGTGTGCGCGCCCACCTCGTGCGCCAGGACATGTTGCACAAGCTGGCCCTTCAGCTCGGTCTGCCGGCCGTGATGCGCCTGAGCGAGGGCGAGGCCAAAGGTGGTGGTGCGCAGCGTGCTTCCATCCTGGCCGATGCGCTGGAGGCCATCATCGGCGGGGTCTACCTCGATGCCGGCTTTGATGCCGCGCGCGATCTGGTCTTGCGCCTGTTTGAGCCCCTGGTTGCCCAGACCTCGCTCGAGGGCTGGAGCAAAGACCCGAAAACCGCCTTGCAGGAATGGCTGCAGGGTCGCAAGATGCCGGTGCCGACCTACCGCATCGAATCGACCCGCGGCAAGGCGCACGAGCAGGTGTTCGTGATCGCCTGCGAGATGCCCGATCTGAATCTGACCGTGACGGGTGAAGGCCTGTCACGGCGCGCGGCCGAACAGGTGGCCGCAGAGGCCGCGCTCGCCAAGGTCAAGGCCTTGTCGCCATCGGCCATCCCCAGGTCACCGAAGGGCCCGGCGCCCACCGTGGTCGTGAAAAAGAAAAGCCGCCAGCCCGAGGCCGCCAAAGGCCAGGGCGACAACCCAGAGTCGGGGCCTGTGGCCTCGGGGCCCCAGGGGCCTGCTCTTTCCTGATCGCCCTGCGGTCTCACCGATGGTCTGAACCCATGTCCAAGAAGCCCCAAGCCCCGAAGCCAGCCTCTGCATCCAAGGCCGATGCGGCGCCAGCTGCCGATGCCCTGAACCCCTCGCTCGACGCGATGCTGGCCAACCTCTCGATGGCGCGCAAGCCAGGCGGTGAGGGCGCAGCGCCCGATGTCCCGCAGCGTTGTGGCCTGGTGGCCATCATCGGGCGCCCGAACGTGGGCAAGTCCACGCTGCTCAATGCGTTGGTGGGCCAGAAGGTGTCGATCACCTCGCGCAAGGCGCAGACCACGCGCCACCGCATCACCGGCATCCGCTCGGAGGCCGAGACGCAGTTCGTTTTTGTCGACACCCCCGGCTTCCAGACGCGCCACACCGTGCGCGGCACCGCGGCCCTGAACCGCAACCTGAACAAGACCGTGCAGGCGACGCTCTCGGACGTGGATGTGGTGCTCTTCCTGGTCGAGGCAGGGCGCTTTGGTCCGGACGACGCCAAGGTCGTGGCCCTGCTGCCCAAGGACAAGCCCGTCATCCTGGTGGCCAACAAGCTGGACCTGGTCAAGAACCGCGAAGAGCTCTTCCCCTGGCTGCAGAGCATGCAGGCGCACCACCCCTTCATCGAGTTCGTGCCCCTGTCTGCCCAGAAAGAAGCCGACAGCACCCGCTTGCTTGAGATCCTCAAGCCCTACATGCCCGAGCAAGGCTGGTGGTATGACGCCGAGGCGCTGACCGACCGCACTGACCGCTTCCTGGCCAGTGAGATCGTCCGGGAAAAGCTCTTCCGCCTCACCGGCGACGAGCTGCCCTACACCTCGACGGTGGTGATCGACACCTACACCGAAGAGCCGCCGCTGCCGGGCAACAAGAAGTCGAAGGGCATGACCCGCATCGCCGCAACCATCATCGTCGAACGCGAGCAGCACAAGGGCATGGTCATTGGTGACAAGGGCGAGCGCCTCAAGCGCATCGGCACCGAGGCCCGCACCGAACTGGAGCGCCTGATGGGCGTGAAGGTCTTCCTGGAGATCTGGGTGAAGGTGCGCTCGGGCTGGGCCGACGACGAGGCTCGCCTGCGCACCTACGGTTACGAATAAGCCCCACCCAGGCAGGACCCTACCTTGGCCCGCGCTCCGGCACGCCCCGGCACCGCCGCCTTCGTGCTGCACAGCCATGACTGGAGCGAGTCCAGCCTGATCCTTGAGGTTTTCACGCGGGACCATGGCCGTGTGGTGGCCGTGGCCAAAGGCGCCAAGCGGCCCTATTCGCAGTTGCGCCCGGTCCTGATGCCTTTCCAGCGCCTGGTGATGGGCTTTGGCGCCAAGAAGGCCGATGAGGCCGATGTGTGGCTGCTGAGGCAGGCCGAATGGGCGGGTGGCCCAGCCTGGCCTGGGGGCGCTGCGTTGCTGCCGGGCTTCTACCTCAACGAGCTGTTGATGCGCCTGATGGTGCGCCACGACCCCCACCCGGCCCTGTTCGACGCCTATGCCCAGGCCTTGCAGGCCATGGGCGATCCCTCGCTGCTGCATGCCGCCCTGCGGGCCTTCGAGCTGGTGCTGCTGCGCCAGCTGGGCCTGTTGCCCGGTCTGGATGCCAGCACGGTGAACGGTCAGGATGTGGTCGCAGGTCGGGTCTATGAACTGCACCCCGAGTTTGGCCTGCGGGCCGCCTCGGGCGCGCAGGAGCCGGGGCAGGGCCCGGTGGTGATCGATGGCGCGGTGTTCCTCGACATCGAACGCGCCCTGCGCAGCACCCCGCGCCAGCCTGAGCGGCTCACCTCGGCGTCTGACGAGCTGCCCGCCTTGCCGATGCCATCGAGCATCCCCACCGTCATGGCCGCCTGCATGCCGGCCCTGGCGGAGCTCAAACCCGTCTTGCGCGGGCTCATTCACTATCATCTCGGTTCCCAGACGCTGCGCACACGCCAGCTCATGATGGAATTGCCCCAACCATGACCTTCTCCGGCACCCAACTCACCGCCATGCACGCGCCCCTGCTGGGCGTCAACATCGACCACGTGGCCACGGTGCGCAACGCGCGCGGCGGCTTCTTTCCCGACCCGGTGGCGGCTGCCCAACTGGCCGTGGAGGGCGGTGCCGACATCATCACCTTCCACCTGCGCGAAGACCGCCGCCACATCCGCGACGACGACGTCGTGCGCCTCAAAGAGGCCATCGGTGTGCCCCTGAATTTCGAGGCCGCCGTGACCGACGAGATGATCGCCATCATCGAGCGCACGGCGCCAGAGCATGTCTGCCTGGTTCCCGAGCGCCGCCAGGAGGTCACCACGGAGGGCGGGCTCGATGTACTGGGGCAGCTTGCCCGTGTGAGCGATGCCTGTCAGCGCCTGGCCGCGGCCGGCTCGCGTGTCTCGCTCTTCATTGGCGCAGATCCTGGACAGATCGAGGCTTCGGCCAAGGCCGGGGCGCCTTGCATCGAGCTGCACACCGGTGCGCTGGCCAACGCCTGGTGGGCAGGCGACACCGCACTGGTCGAGGCCGAGATGGCGCGCCTGAAGGCAGGCATCCAGCTGGGCCGCAGCCTCGGCCTGCGCACGCATGCCGGCCACGGCCTGGCCCTGTCGTCCGACCTGCCGATGGCGCGGGACCCGCGCGAGACCAGTTCGGCCTTCATGGTCGCGGCCCTGCCGGATGTGGCCGAGCTGCACATCGGCCATGCCCTGATCGGCCGCGCGCTGTTCGTGGGCCTGCGCCAGGCGATCAGCGACTTCAAGGCCGAGGCCATCCGCGGCCGCGCTTTTTCCACGGTCTGAGCCAGCCAGCATGATCGCCGGCATTGGCACCGACCTCTGCGACATCCGCCGCATCGAGGCCACCCTGCAGCGACGCGGTGACCGTTTCGCCGAAAAGGTGCTGGGCGAGCGTGAACTTGCCGTCTGGCGGGCCCGCCGCGACAAGGTGCCCCTGCGCGGTCTGCGATACCTCGCCACGCGCTTTGCGGCCAAGGAGGCCTTCTCCAAGGCCATCGGCCTGGGCATCCACTGGCCCATGACCTGGCGTGCCTGCCAGATCCTCAACGACCCCAGCGGCAAGCCCGTCATCGTGCTCGATGGTGAACTGGCCGACTGGTTTGCCCAGCGACGCTGGCAGGCCCATGTCACCGTCACCGACGAAGGGGACCTCGCCCAGGCCTTCGTCGTCATTGAAACCGCCCCCACGGCGCTTGACGCCGCCACGCCATGAGCAAGAAAAGCAAATCCAAGTCGAAGTCCAAATCCGATGCCCTGGCCGATGTCGGCACCCAGGGCAAAAAGGCCAAGTCCGCCAAGCATGGGGCACCCAAGCTTGCTTTCCCTGAGGGCGTGACCCATGCGCCCGTGGTGCTGGATGTGGCCGGCCTCACGCTGGACGACAACGACCGGCGCCGCCTGGCCCACCCCCTGGTCGGCGGTCTGATCCTGTTCGCTCGCAACTGGGCCAACCGTGCCCAGTTGACGCGTCTTTGCGCCGAGATCAAGTCCATCCGCCCCGATGTGTTGATCTGCGTGGACCACGAAGGCGGCCGCGTGCAACGCTTCCGCACCGATGGTTTCACCCACGTGCCGGCCATGCGCAGCCTGGGAGAGATGTGGATGAACGATGGCGAGGCCGGTGAGGGCGCGGGTGCCCTGGCTGCCACGGATGCGGCCACGGCCTGTGGCTATGTGCTGGCGTCCGAGCTTCGGGCTTGTGGCGTCGACCTGACCTTCACCCCGGTGCTCGACCTTGACTGGGGCGAGAGCGGCGTGATCGGCGACCGTGCTTTCCATGCCGACCCGCGTGTGGCCACCGTGCTGGCCAAGAGCGTGATGCATGGCCTGCTGCTGGCCGGTATGGCCAACTGTGGCAAGCATTTCCCTGGGCATGGTTTCGTCAAGGCCGATTCGCACGTGGCCGTGCCGGTGGACGAGCGCAGCCTCGACGCCATCCTGGCCGACGACGCCAAGCCTTACGAATGGCTGAGCACCTCGCTGACCAGCGTGATGCCCGCCCACGTGATCTACCCGCAGGTGGACGAGGCCCCAGCGGGCTTCTCGCCCCGCTGGCTTCAGGAGATTCTGCGTGCGCAGTTGGGCTTCACCGGCGCGATCTTCAGCGATGACCTGAGCATGGAAGGTGCCAGCGTGGCAGGCAGCCACACCCAGGGTGCCATCGCGGCCCTCAACGCCGGATGCGATATGGTGCTGTTGTGCAACCAGTCGCTCCACGGTGGCGCGGCGGTTGACGCCCTGCTCGATGGCCTGAGCGAGGCCCTGGCCGCGGGTGATTGGGTCGCCAGCCCCGACAGCGAAAGCCGCCGCCTGGACCTCTTGCCCCAGACTGCGCCCTACACCTGGGATGAACTGGTGCACCACCCCGTCTACCAGCAAGCCCTGTCGCGTCTGCCGCGCTGAGTCGTGCCTCTTGCGCCCCGGTGGCGCACCCATGAAAAAAGCCCGGCCATGCCGGGCTTTTGCCTGTCTGGCGCCCAAGCGTGAGTTGGGTGCCGGGAAGGCCGCTTTCGCGGCCTCCGTGTCAGGCCTGGTTCTGCTCGAAGGGCAGCTTGATCTCGCTGAGGTCCTTGCGGGTCTCGACCAGGATCAGCGGGCCTTCGTCCAGGATCACAGCCGGCGGGCGCTCGCGCGGCACATGAACCGGCTTGGGTTCTGCAGCGATGGCTGCCTGGACGGCGGCGATCTTCTCTGCGTCGGAGTTCACCCACTCCAGGCCGGCACCTTGGGCGACGGCATGGAGATCGGCCAGGGGCAGCACGAATGCCTGAACCACGGGCGCAACCGGTGAGGGCGCAGCGGCAGGGGCGACGACGGGCGCAGGGGCCGGTGCGGTTGCCACAACTGCCGGTGCCACGTCGGCCAACGGTGCCGCAGCGGCCGTCACCGGCGCGGCGATCTCTTCGGCTTGAGGCGCGGGCGCCAGGCTGAAGGGGCCGGTGTCTGCCGAGACTTCCGGCAGGGCCAGGCTCAGGCTGGGCTGGGCTTCACTCGCACCGGTTTCGGCGGGCTGGGCGAGGGTGCCCTGGGCCACATCGCCACCTTCGCCGCGTTCACGACGGCCGCGGCCACCGCGTTCACCACGACCGCGACGGGGGCGTTCACCTTCCTGTTCGCTGCCTTCAGCGGCATCGCGGCCTTCCGCGCCTTCGCTCGACTGGCCCGATTCGGCGTCGCCACCGTCCAGGTTCAGTTGGCCTTCTTCGCGCTCGCCGCGACCACGGCCACCACGACGACGGCGGCGGCCGCCTTCGCGCTCGCCTTCGGCGCCAGCGACATCGACCTGGGCTTGCTCAGGCGCCACGGCGGCTTCCTGGCCGATGGCCAAGGCTTCGGCCGCGATCGCCTCGCGGTTCAGGGCTGGACGCTCGCCGTTTCGGTCTGCGCGTTCGCCACGGCCACGGCCACGGCGGTTGTCGCCACGGTTGGCCTCATCACCACGCTCACCGCGGGCTTCGATGCTGCTGCCTTCGGCCATCGGCGCGCGTTCTTCACGCGGGCCACGGCGACCACGGCCTTCTGCCGAGCGTTCGCCCTTGTCGGCGCGCTCGCCACGCTCACCGCGTTCACGGCGCTCGCCATTGCGTTCGCTGCCACGCTCGCCGCGCTCACTACGTTCGCCTCGGCGTTGGCCGTCACGGCGGCCACGGCCGCCAGCCTTGTTGCCGTCCTTTGCCTCGTCGGCCGATTCGGCCACCTTGGGCGCAGCGGCCGGCGTCGTCAGCACGGCGGGGGTGCTCGGCTCGCCCGTGAACAGGCGCTTGAGCCAGCCAAAGAAGCCGCCCGAAGCGGCCGGTGCCGACGGTGCTG
>NZ_JAIZVX010000288.1 GCF_021768455.1 Aquabacterium sp.
GGTGCCGATCAGGCATTTGCCCTCGAAGTGCCCAGCAGCCACAAGGAGATCTTTCTCCCCGAAGCTGGCTTCAATGGTGCAGGTCCATTCGACCACTACAAGGTGATCGACGATCTGCACCCAGCCGCCGAACGGATCCAAGGGATCGCAGCCGCACATCACCACCAGTATTGGAAGATGCGTGAGTTCAATCAGAACCTGATGAACCGCAACGTCAACATCATGCTCGGTGAATGTGCCGATGATCCAGTCTCGGCTGTGATCTATTGGCAGAGCGAGCAGGGTGCTGAGGACTACTTCGGTGGCACCAACCATTCGCTCAGGATTGCCAAGACCTTTGGCATCCGCACCTTCAACCTCAGGATCGACGATGAGCTGAATGCCATGGTCGAGTTCTTCAACGACATAGGCTGAGTATGAGCTTCACCATCAAGGTCGAGATCTCCATCGTCAATGAGGATGGGGAGATCGTCAATCACAAGGGTTATCGCATCCATCGTGATGAGCTGACTGCCCAGAAATGTGAGCTGAACATGCTCACTCTCGACGACATCAAGATCGCCAACACCCGCATGAACTTCCTGTTCATGGTGCTGGCCAAAATGAAGGACTTCATCCATGGTCAATAAGGCATATCCCGACACCTCGAAGATGGTGTTCGTGTTCGGCAGCAATGAGTCTGGCTTTCATGGCGGTGGGGCGGCAGCCTACGCCTACAAGCACAAAGGTGCTCGTTGGGGCTTCAGCTATGGTCATATGGGCCAGAGCTTCGCCATCCCCACCAAGAGCCAGCACATTGCTGGTACTCTGCCGCTTCGGCTCATCAAGAAGTATGTGGATGGTTTCCTCGCCTATGCTGCCGGTCATCCTGAGATTCAGTTTCAGGTGACGTGCATCGGCTGTGGGCTGGCCGGACTTCAGCATGAAGACGTGGCTCCCATGTTCGATGGGGCACCGGACAACTGCTGGTTCGACGGGAAGTGGGCTCTGCACACTGGGATCCGCGAGGATCGTATCTGGGGAGCAGGCTGATGCCAGTTCATCTCACCGAATATGCGGTAAGAGTGAAAGGCACGAGTTGCTATCTGCCCAGACCGCAGCGTCGAGATGGTCGAGGTGGCTCACACCTTGAACCTGTGGACTTCGCAGATCGCTCAAGCTGGCCTCCTCGCTACGAGAAAAACATGCAGATCCGCAGCTATACCACAAAGAAAGCAGCTCAAAATCTGCTCTCCTCGTGGCTGCAAGGCAAGTTCACTGCCAGCCGTGGTGGCGACCAATGGGACGGCTACTACGAGGACATTAGCGTCACACCCACACCGCATCGTCGCCGCGAGGACATGGAAGTCGTAGCGATAACCATCACCCTTCCAGATTAGGAGAGAAGCTCATGCATCCTATGATTAAGCTGCAAAAGGCTGGCGAGCCTTTGCCCAATCAAAACATCAAGGTGGAATACCACCTGAAGTCAAAAACAGGTCGGCCTGTCATGACCTTTGACAGTCAGATCCGTGCAGATTGTGAAGCCGCAAAGCGTGATCTCGATCTCTATCGTGTTACGACGATCACGGAGAAATTGTAACCATGGACGATAACATGAGAATGGGAATCGCCTGTGTATGGTTGTTTTCAGTCATCATGGGCATGTCAGGTTATCTTTGGATAAACTGGTATCGTTATGGT
>NZ_JAIZVX010000064.1 GCF_021768455.1 Aquabacterium sp.
CGGCGTGGGCCTGGGCGGCGGTGATCAGGGCCGGCATGGTGAAGTCGTTGCCAGCGGTCATCGGGGTCTCGACGAAACCGGGGTTGACCACCGACACGCCGATGCCATCGGACTGCAGATCGAGGTGGAGCACCTCGGCCAGGTTCTGCAGGGCCGCCTTGGTCGGGCCATAGGCCAGGGCCTTGGGCAGCCCCCGGTAGCCGGCCACGCTGGCGACCAGGCTGAGGTGGCCGCCCTGCTGTCGCTTGAGCACCGGCAGCACCACATCCAGCAGGCGCAGCGCCCCTTCCTGGTTCACCTGCAGGTGCTGCAAGGCCACCTTCAGGTCGAAGTCCTGGGCGCGCATGGGCTGGTAATGGCCCGCGCAGTACACCACCATGTCCAGCCGGCCATGGGGCGACCAGGCCATGAGCTGTCGGCCCGCCTCGGCCAGGCCGGCGGAATCGGTCACGTCCAGCGGCAAGGCGAGGCTGCCGGGGTGGTGCGCCACGAAATCGTTCAGGGCAGGCGCCTGACGGGCCGACACGGCCACCGCGGCGCCACGGGCGTGCAGCAAATGGGCGGTGGCACGGCCGATGCCGGTCGATGCCCCCACCAGCCAGACGGTACGGCCAGCCCAGTTCGTGACGCGGGGGTTCAGTGACATGGTGTGCTTTCGCGGTGGCGCAGGTGGGAAGGAAGACGAGGCCCGTTCAGGGCTTGTGGAAGGACAAGGTGACCTCCCCGAGGGTGAAGCCGAACTTGCTCATCACGGCCTTGTTGAGCAAGGTGTGACCGTCCATGAGGTACATCCAGTCATTGAACTGCACCTCGTAGACCGTGCCGTCGACCGGCAGCTTCAGCGTGTAGTGCCAGTTCAGCGAGTTGCCGGCCGAGACGCCCGTGGCCTGGCCCAGCACGTCGTCGGCCTCGCCGGTGTAGCGACCGCCTCCCAGGTGCGTGAGACGCCAGACCCGGCGCTGCGTGCTGCCATCGCTGTAGACAAAGTCTTCTTCGAGCACGCCCTTCTCACCCTGCCAGGTGCCCACCAGCTTGACGGTGAAGCGCTTGACCACCTTGCCCGCGCGGTCGGTGAAGATGCCGTGGGCCGTGAGCGGGCCGTTGAAGTACTGGCGCAGGTCGAGCGTGGGCTGCTCCTGTGCGTAATCGGCCGGGGTGGGCGCCGAAGCACAGCCCGTGAAGCCCAGGGCGGCGAGCAGGGCGGCGCCACACAAGGCACGGCGCAGGACAGGGCGACCAGATCGAACAAGGCCGCCGCGGCGGGCTGGGGTGAGGTGGTTCATGGAGGCGTCCTTCAAGGTCATCGGCCAGAGATCAGGCCAGGGCGGGGTGGCGGCGCCAGCGCCAGCACAAGGCCAGCGCGGCCAGCTTGACGACACAGGGCAGCCCCCCGTATGCCAGGGTCAGGGCCCAGAGGGCCTCGGGGTCGCGGCTGCCCGGGGCATAGCCCAGGGCCTGCAGTGCCGGCAACGCGAGCCCGGCGGCCAGGGCCAGGTTGAGCTTGGTCGCCCATTGCCACCAGCCGGCGTAAGCACCTTCGGCCCGGCCACCGTGGCCGGCGCGCTGCACCACCCCGGCCAGCAGGGTGCCTGGCACGGTGAGGTCGGCACCCAGGGCCACGCCACTGGCGAGGCAGATGAGCAGGAAGCCCGTGGTGTCGCCCGGGCCCAGACCCAGCACACCCACGAAGGCCGCGGTGGCCAGGCCCATGCCCAGGGCCCAGCAGCGCATGGGGCCGATGCGGGCGATGCCGCGCAACCACAGGGGCACGCTGGCCGCACCCACCAGGAAGTAGGCGGCTAGGCACAGCGGCGCCCAGGCTGGGGCCTGCAGCCGGTCGTTGACGAAAAACAGCACGAGGGTGGCCGGGATGGCGCTCGCAATGCCGTTGAGCAGGAAGAGCGTGATCAGGCGGCGAAAGCCCTGGGTGCGCCACGGCAAGGTCAGGGAAGGGATCACAGGCTCAACCGATGAGCCTGATGCACCGGCTGCGGACCAGGGCGCGGGCCCGGTCAGGAGGGCCGCCACGCCCAGCAGCAGGCTCAGGGCCAGCACCGCCGTGGTCCAGACCAGACCGGCCTGGACGGCCAGCACATTGGCCAGCACCACGCCCACCAGGCCGGCGCCTTCGCGCCAGGCCACCAGCCGCGCACGCTGCGCCGCGTCACCACCCAGGCGTGTGCCCCAGGCCAGGTGCAGCACGCTGGCCAGGCTGTAGGCCAGGAAGGTCCAGACCAGGGTGACGGTGCACCATGCCAGCAGCGGCCAGGTGCCCTGCACCGGGGGGAAAAACAGGGCGCCAAAGCCCAGGCCCAAGGCCGTGGCCGCACCGACTGCCGCGAAGCGCGCCGAGCGCGCACCGGCCAGCAGGCGGTCGACCCAGCGGCCCAGCAGCGGGTCGATCAGGGCATCGGCCAGGCGGGTGAGCAGCAACACCGCGCCCAGCAGGCCCAGCGGCACGCCCAGCACCTGCCCATAGTGCTGGGGCAGCACCACGTACAGCGGCATGGCCACAAAGGCCAGGGGCAGGCCAAGCAGGCCGTAGCGGGCACTGAGGGGGTGGGCCAGCAGCGCAGGCGCCATGGTGCCAACTCAGCCCGGCTTGCGCAGGGTGTACTGCACGACGTTGGTGTTGCCCATGTCGAAGGCGGCTTCGCAGTAGGCCAGGTAGAACTCCCAGATGCGCTGGAAGCGCTCGTCAAAGCCCAGGCGCTGCACGGCGTGGATGTGGCGGTGGAAGTCGGCACGCCAGCGGCGCAGGGTCTCGGCGTAGTCCGGCCCGAAGGCCAGGCTGTTGACCACCTCCAGGCCGGCCTTGGCCGCCTCGGCCTTGAAGGCGGCGTCGCTGGGCAGCAGGCCGCCAGGGAAGATGTACTGCTGGATGAAGTCGGTGGACTTGACGTAGCGGTCGAAGAGGTCGTCGCGGATGGTGATGGTCTGCAGACAGGCCTTGCCGCCGGGCTTCAGGCAGCGCTGCAGGGTGGTGAAGTAGCCCCCCCAGTACTCGCGGCCCACGGCCTCGAACATCTCGATGGAGACGATGGCATCGAAGGGTTCATCGGCGATGTCGCGGTAGTCCTGCAGGCGCAGGTCGGCCCAGGCCGAGAGGTTGGCGCGGGCCATGCGGTCGCGGGCCCATTGCAGTTGCTCGGTTGACAGCGTCACGCCCGTGACGTGGGCGCCATGTTCGCGTGCGGCGATTTCGGCCAGACCACCCCAGCCGCAGCCGATCTCCAGCACGCGCTGGCCCGGCTGATCGGCCGTCACACCGGCCTCGTTCAGCGCGCGCTTGACCTTGGCACGCTGGGCCTCGACCATGGGCTTGCTCAGGTCGCCTTCGAACCAGGCGCTGGAGTAGCTCATCGTCTGATCCAGCCAGAGCCTGTAGAAATCGTTGCCCAGGTCATAGTGGGCCTGGATGTTCTTGCGGCTGTTGGCCTTGGAGTTGTGGTTGAGCAGGTGTTTGAGCCGGTAGACCAGGCGGCCCCACCAGCTGCCATACACGGCTTGCTCGATGACCTCGCGGTTGGCGATCAGCAGGGTGAGCAGGGCGGTGAGGTCCGGGGTGGACCAGTCGCCATCGATGTAGCCCTCGGCAAAGCCGATGTCACCCGATTTCATGGCGGCGCCAAACACCTTCCAGTTGTGCAGGCGCAGCCCCGCGCGGGGGGCGCCATCGCCCGAATGGGCCACCTGACCGAAGTGGGCGGTGCTGCCATCGGGAAACTGCAGGTCGAGCGAGCCCACCCGCAGGCGCTGCAGCAGGGCCAGGCCCATGCGCGCCGAGGCGGGTGCGCCTTGCGGCAGGTTGAAGTCGGCGGGCGAGGCAGAGGTGGCCATGGGGGTGGTGCGGTTCATGGTGTGTTCGGGCCTGGTGTGCCGGTGACGAAGTGCGCGGGCGCTTCGGGCTTGCGGTGGAAGGGCACGCGCTTGAGCCAGAGCTTCAAGGCCTGCCAGTGGATGCGGGCGACGACGCCAAAGCTCATCAGTGGCCAGCCCCAGATGGCCCGGCGCACGCTCGCAGCGGTCAGGGGCTGCAGGGCACCGCTGAGCGCGGTCTGGATCAGGGGGCCGTGGTCGTCGTCGTGGTCGACGCGGGCGATGAGGCGGTCGACGGTGCGCATGAAGCGGAAGCGGTAGCCGCCCTCCAGTGCGCAAAAGGGCGACACGTGCATGACCTTGCGGGCCTGCAGTTCTCGGCCCCAGCCAAGTTCGGGGCCTTGCAGCAGGTAGCAATGGCGCTCGCCAAAGGTGTTGTTGACCTCGGCCAGCACGGCGTGCAGGCGACCATCGGGCCGGTGCACGTACCAGAAGCTCACGGGCTTGAAGACGTAGCCCAGCACGCGTGGGTAGGTCTGCAGCCAGACCTCACCCTGGGCCAGTTCTTCGGTCCAGGCGCCTTCGGCGCGCAGCAGGCCATCGAGCCAGGCCAGGGCATCCGGGCCGCCCTCGCCGTGGTCGGCATCGGCAAAGCTCAGCCAGCCACGGGCATTGCGGCGCACGGCGGGCTCAGGCTGTCGGGCCAGGGCGCGCATCGGCAAGAGCCAGAAATAACCGGGGTAGGTGAAGGCGTGGCGCGCCGGCTTGAGCCGCACGTGGCGCACCTGCCCAAAGCCGATCAGGGCACGCGGGGCGCCCGAGGCCGGTTGGGGCGAGGCGGCCGCGGCGCTCATGCGGCACGCTCCGTGGCGGCTGTGGCCGAGGTCTTCGCCTGGGCACCGGGTGTGGCCCGGGCGAGGTAGCGGCTGGCCAGCTCGGCCGCATCCTCGGGCAGGCTGACGCCATCGCGGACCATGAGGCCACCGGCCGCCGCCAGGCCGGATTTGAGGCCGTCTTCGTGGAAGCCGTAGCCCGTCCAGGCACCGGCAAACCAGACGCGGCGCTGACCCTGGATGCCCGGCAGCGCGGCCTGGGCCTGGATGGCGGCCTGGTCGAAGACGGGATGGGCGTAGTCGAACTCGGCGATCACCGTGTCGGGACGAGGCTCGCGCAGAGGGTTGAGCGAGACCACCACGTTCTGCTGCCAGGGCAAAGGCTGCAGGCGGTTGATCAGGTAGTGCAGGCAGACGCCGTGGCCCTCACGCTCGAGGGTGGGCGCACGTTCGTAGTTCCAGGCGGCCCAGGCGCGGGGGTTGCGGGGCAGGAGGCCGGTGTCGGTGTGCAGCACGGCACGGTTGCGGTGGTAGCCGATGGCCCCGAGCACGCGGCGTTCGGCGTCGGTGGCACCCGCCCCCAGCATGGCCAGGGCCTGGTCGGAGTGACAGGCCAGCACGACCTCGTCGAAACGCTCGGCGCCGCGCTCGCTGTGCACCATGACGCCGGCCTCGCCATCGTCGCCCAGCGGGATCACGCGCTGCACGGGGGTGTTGAGGTGCACGTCGGCCAGGCGCTCGACGATGCGCCACACGTACTCGCGCGAGCCGCCCGCCACCGTGTACCACTGCGGCCGGTTCGTGACCTGGAGCAGGCCATGGTTGTGACAGAAGCGGATCAGGGTGGCGATGGGAAAGCGCATCATCTGCTGCACGGGGCAGGACCAGATGCAGGCCACCATGGGCAGGAGGTAGCCTTCCTGAAAGGCCTCGCTGAAACCCTGGGCCGCGAGGAAGTCGCCAATGGGCTGCTGCAGGGCGGCCTCTTCACCGCGCTCGGCCAGCTGGGTGCACAGGCGGTTGAAGCGCAACAGGTCGGAGAGCATGCGCCAGAAAGCGGGGGAGACGATGTTGCCGCGCTGTGCAAACACCGTGTCGAGCGAGGAACCGCACCACTCCAGCCCCGGGCGCAAACCGGCCAGGCCCTGGGCCTGATCGGGGATCTGCACCGAGAACGACATGTCGGACTTGGCCGTGGGCACGCCCAGGTCGGCGAACAGCTGGATCAGGTGCGGGTAGGTGCGCTCGTTGAACACCAGGAAGCCGGTGTCCACACCGTGGGTGAGCGGCTGCCCGTCGGGCCCGGGCAGGGTGACGTCCACCGTGTTGGCGTGGCCGCCGAAGTAGGCGCCGGCTTCAAAGAGCGTGACGGCCCGGTCGCCCGGGGTGTGGCTGAGGCGGTGGGCGGCGCCCAGACCGGCCACGCCGGCCCCGATCACTGCGATGCGTTTCATGTGCGACCCCATGGGCGCGACAGCGCCGAGTCATTAAATTACCGATTGGTCGCACTATAACCAATTGGTCACGAATTGCGTCAGTTTGCCCGATGGGCTTGTTGACGGCAGGGGCAAAAACCCGGGGCGCCCGGTTCAGGGCTTGGCGGCCAGGCGCTTTTCGACCTCGGCGAGGAAGTCGCGGTCGTCCGGGGAGGTCATGGAGCTGAAGGCGCTGACGCTGCGGCCGTCACGCCCCACCAGGTACTTGTAGAAGTTCCACTTCGGGGTGGTTCCCGTGGCCTTGATCAGCTCGGCGTGCAGGGGGTTGACCTCGTCGCCGCGCACATGGCTCTTGGCGAACATCGGGAACTTCACGCCGAAGGTGTTGGCGCAGAACTCGGCGATCTCCTTGCCCGAGCCCGGTTCCTGGTTGCCAAAGTCGTTGGAGGGGAAGCCCAGCACGACCAGGCCCTTGTCCTTGTACTTGCTGTAGAGCGCTTCCAGGCCCTTGTACTGGCCGGTGAAGCCACAGTAGCTGGCGGTGTTGACCACCAGCACCACCTGGCCGCTGTACTGGCACAGGGATTGGGGCTTTTCGTCCTGCAGGCGGGGGAAGGTCTTGTTCAGCAACCCGGTGCAGGTCGCAACGCCTGAGGCCCCACCAGCCGTGGACGGGGCCGTCGGGGTGGTGGCGGCCTGGGCCGACAAAACCGGGGCGCCCAGCAGGGCCGCGACCAGGGGCCACAGGCGCCACGTTTGCTGTTTTGTACAGAACTTGTCCATAAACGCCTCTTTTGTCTTGGTCAGATCGGTTTTGTCGACCTATATTAGCCACATCGCAGCACAACGGCAATGTGTTGTCCTGGGCAAAAATCCGATCCGGCGCACTGGCCTGATCGGCTGTCTTTCCCTGTACGCCGCCCGCCGGACTTTGGATGCACAACGATGATGAACCGACCTCTGATGATGTCGATCGCCGCCGTGGAGCGGGACACCGGCCTGAGCAAAGACACCTTGCGGGTGTGGGAAAGGCGCTATGGCTTCCCGGTGCCCGTGCGCGACGGCCAGGGTGAACGCTGCTACCCGCTGGACCAGATCGAGCGCCTGCGCGTGATCAAGCGCCTGCTCGACGTCGGCCACCGCCCCGGGCGGGTGGTGGAGTTGCCGATGGACGACCTGATGTCCCTGGCCGAACGCAGTGCCGACGCCCAGGGGCTGGGCCTGAAGGTGGCGCGCAAACGGGCCGCCCCAGCCGGCAACGGACAGGCGGCACCCGCCACCGAGGGCCGCTCGCCCCTGGCGGACGACCTCGACTGGCCCGACGGCCTGCCAGGGCAACGCGCCGCCTTCGGAGCGCCCCCCGACTGGCCCGAGAGCAGCGCCGACCCGGCCGCCTCCCCCTGGGTGGCCGCCTGCCTGGAGCGTGTCGACGCGCACGACCCCATTGGCCTGCGCCAGCGGCTGAACCACGCACTCACGACGCTGGGCCTGGCCACCTTCATCACCGACGTGACCGCGCCCCTGCTGCGGGCCATGGGGGAAGGATGGCTGCGGGGCCGCTTCCAGGTCACGCAAGAGCACTGGGTGAGCCACCAGCTCAAGCACGCGCTGCACACGGCCATCCACCGGCTGCCGGTGCCCGCGCCTGGCCAGGCCCCGAGGGTGCTGCTGAGCACCTTCCCGGGGGAGCCCCACGGCATGGGCCTGCTGATGGTGGAGGGCTGGCTGACGATGCTGCAGGCCCAGCCCCTGAACCTGGGCCCGCAAACCCCGCTGTGGGACCTGGTGCAGGCCAGCCAGCAGCACCAGGTCGACGTGGTGGCCATCGGTTTCACGGCCAACTCGCCCTCGACCATGGTGCTCGACACCCTGGCAGACCTGCGCGCCAAGCTGCCACCGCAGGTGGCCGTGTGGGCCGGCGGCCAGCACCCGCTGCTGCAGCGCCGCCCGCCCGACGGGGTGAAGGTGATCGACAGCATGACGGGCCTGAGCGAGGCCGTGCAAGCATGGCGACGCCAGGCCGGCCGCCCAGGACAGGACCGGGCCTGACATGAGCCTGATGAGCACCCTGCGCACCTGGGCGCGCGGCCTCAAGCGCGAAGTCGCGGCCCTGTACTTCGCCGCACGCGATCCACGCACCCCGCGGGGCGTGCGCATCCTGGCCTTTCTGGTTGTGGCCTATGCGCTCAGCCCGATCGACCTCATCCCGGACTTCATCCCGGTGCTCGGCTACCTCGACGACCTGATCCTGGTGCCCCTGGGCATCTGGCTGGTGGTGCGGCTGCTGCCGCACGAGGTGCTGCACGAAGCCCGACGGCGTGCGGACGCGTTGACCGCCAAGCTGCCCAAGGTGCTGCTGGCCGGCCTCGTCATCGTGCTGATCTGGCTGGCCAGCGCCATCGCCCTGGCCTGGTGGCTGTGGCAGCGCCTGGCCTGAAGCCCGCCGATCGGCTCAGATCGCCACCGATCGGCCCACGAACACGATGGGGCCGGTGGGTTTGCCGATGGGCGAGCCGCCCGCGGGCTCCAGCGTGAGTTCGAACAGCTGCTGGGCGCCCACCGCAGGCAGGCGGCTGGCCGGCAGGGTCACGGCCTCGCCCACGCGGACCAGGCCCAAGGAGGTCGGGCCGCTGGCGCCCTGAGGCTTGGTCCAGAACTGCAGGGTCTTGCCCTCGGGCACGGCGGGCGTGGCGCCCACGGGCAGCAGGCGCACCTGCCCGCCCGCCACGGCCTCCACGATCCAGCCAGTGCCGCCGCCCCCGGGCGCTTCCAGCAATGTGAGGTAACGCGTCCCGCCCTGTTGGGCCTGGCTGCCGCCGCTTTGCTCACCTCGCCAGGTCTGCACGCCCAACAAGACCGCCAGGGTCACCGAAGCGGCCACGGCCAGGCCACTGGTGGCCTGCCAGAAGCGCAGGCTGCGCCAACTGGGGTCGTTGGCGGCCTGCGGCGCGGGTGCCGAGACGGACGCGGCCGGCCGGGCCGAGCTGCCCTCACCGATGCGCCCGGCAATGCGGGGCCACAACTCGGGGCGCACCGCCATGGGCGTCAGGCGCGCCGTGAGGCCCAGCAGGTGATCCTGCCAGGCGTAGACCTCGGCCAGCAAGGCCGGATCCGTGGGCAGGCGGGCGTCCATGGCCGCGCGTTCGCGGGCGTTCAGGGTGCCCAGCACGTACTCGCCGGCGTGGGCGCAGCGTTCCTTGGCGTCGTCGAAGTTCATGTGAGGCATTCCTTGAGTGCCAGCAGGCCACGGCGGATCCACGACTTCACCGTGCCGACGGGCTTGCCGCGGCGCAGGGCGATCTGTTCATGGGTGTAGCCTTCGATGAAGGCGTCGACCACGCACTGGCGCTTGGGGTCGTCGAGCTGGGCCAGGCAGAACTGCAGGGCCTCGTCGTCGTGGTCGGTTTCGGTGTGGGCGTCCTGGGCCGCCTGGTTGTAGAGCACGCGCTCGGCCAGGGTCTCGAAATCGTCGCCCATGGCGTCTTCCGGGCGCTGGCGGCGCACCTCGTCGAGCGCCCGGTGGCGCACCACGGTGTAGACCCAGCCGCGCCCCGACCCCAGCGCGCGCTGGTAGCTGCCGGCCTTCTGCCAGATCTGCAGGAAGGCCTCCTGCAGCACGTCGTGGGCCAGGTCGCGGTCGCGCACGATGCGCATGGCCACGGCCAGCAACCAGCGCGACTCTCGCTCGTACAGGGCCTTGAGCGCAAAGCGCTCGCCCCGCGCACAGGCCTCCACGGCCGATTCGTAATCGAAATCACCCGGCGGCGCGGCCGGGGTCTGGACGGTGGAGGGTGGTGGCATGGTGGGCAGGCAAAACAGGGTCGACGTGATGGACTACGTCGCCAGGTTCACGCCGGATGCAAAACCCTTCGACAATCCAGGTCTTCTCCTCGCCCTCGCCATGCCTTCCTTGCTCCTGGCCCTGCCCCTCCTCGTCATCGCCCTGCTGCTGGGGCAACCCGCCTGGCGCGCATGGCGCCAACGCCAGCTGGCCACCCAGCCCTTTCCGGCGTTCTGGCGCCGGGTGCTGCAACGCCGCATGCCCCTGTTCCGCCGCCTGCCGCCCGACCTGCAACAGCACCTGCGCCAGCGCATGCAGGCCTTCCTGGCCGAAAAGGCCTTCATTGGCTGCCGCGGCCTGGAGGTGACCGAAGAGATGCGCGTGCTGATTGCCGCCCAGGCCTGCCTGCTGGTGCTGCAGCGCCCCTTGAGCGAGCTAGACCGCGTGCGCCAGATCCTGGTCTACCCCGGTGCCTTCGTGGTCCGGCGCCGCCACACGGATGCCGCCGGCGTGGTCAGCGAGGCCAACGAGGCCCTGAGCGGCGAGTCCTGGCACGAAGGCCAGGTCATCCTCTCCTGGGACGACACCCTGGCCAGTGCCGCCGAACCGCACGATGGCTACAACGTGGTGGTGCACGAGTTCGCCCACCAGCTCGACGACGCCCTGGGCCTGAGCACCGACCTGGAGGCCGAAGCCCCCAGTGGCGACTGGGCCCGCACCGTGGGCGCCGCCTGGCGCGAGCTGGTCGAGGCCGTGGACCGCGGCGAAGCGCCCTTCCTCGACCCCTATGGCGCCACCGCCCCGGAAGAATTCGTGGCCGTGGTCAGCGAAGCGTTTTTCGAGCAGGGACCCGAACTGGCCCAGGCCCACCCGGCGCTCTACGAGGCCTTCAGCCGGCTCTACCGCCTCAGCCCCCACGTGTGGTGAAGGGCCGGTGGCGCCTGGGCTACCAGATGCTCAGGGCACCTCGTGGCCCATGGCCGCCTGCCAGACCTCGTACCAATCCTGCCGGTCCAGCGGCACATCCAGGGCCTTCACGGCCTCCTGCAGCGCCTCGGTGCGACCCGAGCCGGTGATGGGCAGGGGCCGACTCGGGTGGCGCAGCACCCAGGCGTAGGCCAGGGTCGCCACCGACACCCCTCGCTCTGCCGCCAGGCGAGCCAGCACCGTCTGCACACGGACCAGGCGGGCATCGGCCTCGGCCTCAGCACCCCGACCGCTCAGGCGCGCCAGCAGGCCCGCGCCACCGCCCGGCTGCGCAAACAGGCGCCCCCCGGCCAGAGGCGACCAGGCCATGGGCCGCGTGCCCAGGTCCAGGGCCTGGTCCAGCGTGCCGTCATGCAAGGCCGATAGCTGCAGGGGCGAGAGCTCGACCTGGTTCGTCACCAGCGGCACGCGCCGGTGCAGCAGGGCGAACTGAGAAGGCGTGTGGTTCGACACCCCGAAATGCAGCACCTTGCCCTCGGCGCGCAAGGCCAGAAAAGCCTCTGCCAGCTCGTCGGGGTCCATCAGCGCATCGGGGCGGTGCACCAGCAGCAGGTCCAGGTGGTCGGTGCGCAGGTTCTGCAGCGAGCGCTCGACCGATGCCCGCACGTGCGCCGCCGAGGTGTCGTAATGCTTGAGCCGGTTGCCGGGCCGCTGGGCCGACACCAGCCGGATGCCGCACTTGCTCACCAGCTGCAGGCGCGCACGCAGGCCTGGCGCCTGGGCCAGGGCCTCGCCAAACAGCGCCTCGCACTGGTGGTCGCCGTAGATGTCGGCGTGGTCGAAGCTGCTGATGCCCAGGTCGAGCGCCGCCTCGATCCAGCGCAGGCGCTCGACCGGCCCCATGCCCCATTGCGCCATGCGCCACACACCCGCCACGATGCGGGACAGCGCGGGCCCACCAGGGGCGATGGGTTCCAGGGGCACGGCAGGCAGGGTCATGGACAGTCTCTCATGGGCAGAAGGAGGAGGTCGGGCGCAGGGGCTGGGCAAGCGCCACCGCAGGCGCGACACTGTGCACCAGAAACGGATTTTCTGCCCGCCCCCTCAGACGGAGGGCTTCATGCCCGGCCCGCGCCGGCCGATAAGCCAGGCAGCAGTAAGAAAGACGAGACCCATGCCCAAGACCGCCATGGCCAGTCCCCTGACTGAAGCCGAATCTGCCCGCCTCGGGGCCCTGCACGAGCGCCACATCCTCGACACCCCGCCCGACGCGGCCTTCGACGCCCTGGCCCGCCTCGCCGCCCGCCTGTGCGACACCCCCATCGCCTTCATCGGCCTGCTCGACCTCGATCGCCTCTGGCTCAAGGCCGCCCATGGCCTGGGCGTGAGCGAATGGCCGCGCAGTGCCACCCTGGCCGATGCCACCGCCAGCGCGCCCGAGGGCCTGCTGTGCATCGGCGACCTGGCCGACGATCCCGCCTGGTCCACCCACCCGTTGCGACAGGCCCAGCCCGACTGGCGCTTCTACGCCAGCGTGGCCCTCACCGACGAGGCCGGCCGCTGCCTGGGCACTCTGGCCGTGGCCCAAGCCGAATCGCGCGAGCTCAGCGCCGAGCAGACCCTGGCCCTGCGCGACGTGGCCCTGCTGGCCAGCCGCGCCATCGAGGCCCACGCCCAACAGCGTGCCCTGGCCCGCCAGGCCATCACCGATCCGCTCACCGGCCTGTCCAACCGCGCCCACTTCGACCAGGCCCTGCAGATCGAACTGGCCCACGCCATGCGCCGCGGCGAGCCCTTCACCCTGCTGGTAATGGACCTGGACGGCTTCAAGGAAGTGAACGACGGGTTCGGCCATGCCGCCGGCGTCGAGGTGCTGCGCGAGGTCGCCCGCCGCATCCGCCAGGAGGTCCGCATCGGTGACGTCGTGGCGCGCTTTGGCGTCGACGAGTTCGGCATCGTCATGCGCCATGGCGACGACAAGGACGCCCAGGTGCTGGCCCGGCGCGTGATCAAGTCCGTGGCCCAGCCCATCCACCTCAGCAGCGGCGACGACGTCGGCGTGGGCGTCTCGGTGGGCATGGCCGCCTACACCGACGAGGTCGACAGCGTGGGCACCCTGCTGAAACAGGCCGATCAGGCCCTCTTCGACACCAAGCGCCAGAACGAGAAGCGCTGGAAGATGTTCATGGGCATCCGCTGAGCGGCGCAGCCCCCTTCAGATAGGCCCACACCGCCTGCTCGGCCGCGGCCTGCAAGGCCTGCCGCGCAAACGGCAGTGCGGCCCCTTGCGCCAGGCCATTGACCGTGTGCAGCGCCACCCAGGCGGCCAGGTCGAGGTCAAGACCGCGCTCGGTGCCGCCAAGGGCCAGCTGATCCCGGTGTGCGGCCAGCAGGCGCCGCCAGCGCAGCCACAAGAGGCCGGGCGCCTGGGCCTCGTCCCCGCTCAGGCGGGCATCGGCCACCACGAAAAAAGGCCCCAGGGCCAGCAACTCGGCATGCAGCACGGGCGCGATGGCATGGGCCTCGAACTGCCCGGCCACCAGGGCCTGCACGGCCTCGGCCAGGTTGGCGGGCGCGACCGCATCCCAGCGGGCGGCCACGGCCTTCAGCATGGCCTGCAGGTGGCGCGCACGCAGGGCCGCGACCAGGGCGGCCTTGTCCGGGAAGTACTGGTAGATCGCCCCCACGCTGACCCCGGCCCGTTCGGCCACCGCATTGGTGCTCAGGGCGGCCAGGCCGCGTTCGGTGATCAGCTCGGCGCAGGCCGTCAGGGCCATCTCGACCAGGCGGCGCGAGCGCGACTGGCGCGGCGCGCGGCGCACCGGCGCCACCACCATCGCCGTTGCGGCCTCTGCCGCGGGCGAGTCCATCAGGGAAAGGTCCATGCCGGCTCACTGCCCCTGGCGCTTGGCCGCCAAGGTCTGGCGGCTGCGCTCGTTCATGGCACGCAGTTCGGCCAGGGAGGCATCGATCTGGGCCCGCTTGGCCTCCAGTTCGGCGATCGCGGCATCCGTGCGCTCGATCACATAGGCGAGCTGCTGCAGGCGGCCCTCGCCATGCTCGCCGTACATGTCGAGGTAATGCTTGATCTCGGCCAGCGAGGAGCCCAGGGACTTGGCGCGCAGGATGCGGGCCAGGCGGGCGCAGTCTTCGCGGCCATAGACACGCGTGCCGTTGAGGCGACACGGCGCCAGCAGGCCCTTGGTCTCGTAGAAGCGCAACGCCCGCGGCGAGACCTCGTAGGCCGCACACACCTCGGCGATGCCCATGAGCGCATCGGCCTGTGCGGCGTCTTCAGGTGGCACGGCCGGGGCTTGCGGCGTGGGAGGGGCGGTGGCGGTCACGCGGGATCCCGGGGATGAGGCCTGACAGGCCGAGGTCAAGGTGGCAACAAAACAGGTCGGGCCCCCTCAGGGGCCCTTTGACGTGGCGCATTATAGGGATCGCACCCTGCAGCCCCCTGCCGCGCCCTCCCCCCGCAGGGGTGGGCTGCCCCAAGGTGGTACAGCCAGCCAGCCGGACGCTGCTAAGCTGGCCGTGCATGCAGACCGGCCACCCCTTCAACGACCAGATCAAGCCGATCCGGGCCATCGGCCAGGGCGCCTACCGCACCCTCCTGACGATCGGCGGCGTCCTGGCTGCACTCGTCCACCTTGCGTTTGCCCTGCTGTTCTGGCAGGACGGCGTGCCCTCGCTGGCCCGGTTCAACGTGGCCAGCGTGCTGGTCTACCTGCTGGCCCTGCGCCTGATCCAGCGTCGCCATGTCGGCGTGGCCCTGAGCATCATGGGTGCCGAAATCATGGCCCACGCCATCGCCGCCGTCGTCGTCGTGGGCTGGGACAGTGGCTTTCACTACTACCTGCTGGTGGTCATCCCCGTGATCCTGACCAACCAGCGCGCCCGGTGGCCCGTGAAGATCGCCGCGGTCCTGTGCTTCAGCACGGTCTACCTGGGGCTGGACTGGTTCTGCCACCGCGCCCTGCCTCTGCAACCGATCGCGCCCCAGCTGCTGCGCCAGCTCCACCTCTTCAACCTCGCGGCCACGCTCTTTGTGCTCAGCGCCCTGACCATCGCCTACGTGCGCCTGATCAACGCCGCAGAACGCCGCCTGCACGAGCTGGCCACCACCGACAGCCTGACCGGCCTGATGAACCGCCGCAGCCTGCTCGAGGCCCTGGACCGAGACCAAGCGATCCGCCAGCGCCAACCCCACCCCATCAGCCTGATCCTGGTCGACATCGACCACTTCAAGCCCCTCAACGACACCCACGGCCATGCCATGGGCGACTGGGCCTTGCAGGGCGTGGCCCAGGCCCTGCAACAAGGCGTGCGCGACATGGACCTGGTGGCCCGCTGGGGTGGCGAAGAGTTCCTCATCGTCCTGCCCTTTGCCGACACCGCCGCCGCCCTGCCTGTGGCGGAGCGCCTGCGCGAAGCCATTGCCGCCCTGCGCCTGAGCCAGACCGCCGAAGGCGAGGGCCTGCACCTCACCGCCACCCTGGGCCTGGCCGAGCTGCGCCCTGACGAACCCCATGACCAGGGCATCCGGCGCGCCGACGAGGCCCTCTACCGCGGCAAGCGCGAAGGCCGCAACCGCGTGGTGCTCGGCTGAAGCGCCCCATCCAGCCCCATGAAAAAAGCCCGGCACACGGCCGGGCTGGTGGTCGGGTTCAGCAAGCCTGGCGGCTCACTCCACGGCCTTGACCATGTCTTCCACGACCTTCTTGGCGTCGCCAAAGACCATCATGGTCTTGTCCATGTAGAACAGTTCGTTGTCCAGGCCGGCATAACCGCTGGCCATCGAACGCTTGTTCACGATCACGGTCTTGGCCTTGTACGCCTCGAGGATGGGCATGCCATAGATCGGGCTGCCCTTCACGTGCGCAGCGGGGTTCACCACGTCGTTGGCACCCAGGATGATGGCCACGTCGGCCTGGCCGAACTCGCCGTTGATGTCTTCCATCTCGAAGACCTGGTCGTAAGGCACCTCGGCCTCGGCCAGCAGCACGTTCATGTGACCGGGCATGCGACCCGCCACCGGGTGGATGGCGTACTTCACGGTGATGCCCTTCTCGGTCAGCTTGGCGGCCAGCTCCTTCACGGCGTGCTGGGCACGGGCCACGGCCAGGCCGTAACCGGGCACGATCACCACGGTCTCGGCGTTGCCCAGCACGAAGGCGGCGTCGTCGGCCGAGCCACTCTTCACCGGGCGCTGCTGCTGGGCACCACCCGAGGCCCCGGCGGCGCCAGCGTCACCGCCAAAGCCACCCAGGATCACGTTGAAGAAGGAGCGGTTCATCGCCTTGCACATGATGTACGAGAGGATGGCGCCCGAGCTGCCCACCAGCGAACCCGCGATGATCAGCATGGAGTTGTTGAGCGAGAAGCCGATGCCGGCCGCCGCCCAGCCCGAGTAGCTGTTAAGCATCGACACCACCACCGGCATGTCGGCGCCGCCAATGGGGATGATGATCAGCACGCCGAGCACGAAGCTCAAAGCGATCACGGCAAAGAAGGCTTCCAGGCTTTGGGTGGCCATGAAGACACCGATCAGGGCCAGCAGGGCCAGGCCCAGCACCAGGTTCAGCATGTGCTGGCCGGCGAAGTTCACCGGCGCGCCCTGGAAGAGGCGGAACTTGTACTTGCCGCTGAGCTTGCCGAAGGCAATAACCGAGCCCGAGAAGGTGATGGCACCGATGGCCGCGCCCAGGGCGAGCTCCAGGCGGTTGCCCACCGGGATCTGCGCGATGGCGTCGCCCACGGGCTTGGCCACGATCTGGAAGGCATAAGGCTCGGCCACCACCGCCACGGCGATGAAGACCGCGGCCAGGCCGATCATGCTGTGCATGAAGGCCACCAGCTCGGGCATCTTGGTCATCTCGACGCGCTTGGCCATGATGGCACCCGCGCCGCCGCCCACGACCAGGGCCGCGAGCACGTAGCCCAGACCGGCACCGAAATCGATGTTCAGCGCCGTGGCCTGACCGTGGATCAGGCCCACCGTGGTCAGCACCGCGATGGTCATGCCCAGCATGCCGAAGAAGTTGCCACGGATGGAAGTCGTCGGGTGGCTCAGGCCCTTGAGGGCCTGGATGAAGCACACCGAGGCGAACAGGTACAGCAGGGTGATGAGGTTCATGCTCATTTACTTGGCCCCTGCTTTCTTGTCCTTCTTCTTGAACATCTCCAGCATCCGGCGCGTGACCAGGAAGCCGCCGAAGACGTTCACCGCCGCAAGCGCCACCGCCAGCACGCCCATGGTCTTGCCCAGGGGCGTGACCGTGAGGGCCGCAGCCAGCATCGCGCCCACGATGACGATGGCCGACACGGCGTTCGTCACGGCCATCAGGGGCGTGTGCAAGGCGGGGGTCACCGTCCAGACCACGTGGTAGCCAACATAGATGGCGAGCACGAAGATGGTCAGGTTGGTGACGACGTGGCTGATAGGCTCAAGCGCTTCCATCGTGTTGTCTCCTGGGGATGTCAAAAAGGCTCAGTCGAACTTGCGGATTTCTTTGATCGCATTGCGTTCGTCCAGCAGCACCACCTTGGGCTTGTAACTGCCGACTTCCGCTTCGTTCATGGGGGCGTAGGTGCAGATGATCAGCAGATCGCCCACGTGCGCGCGGCGGGCAGCGGCACCGTTGAGGGAAATCGTGCCGGAGCCACGCGGCGCCTTGATGATGTAGGTGGCAAAGCGCTCGCCGTTGTTGACGTTGTAGAGCTCGATGTATTCGAACTCCTTCATGTCGGCGGCGTCCATCAGGTCTTCGTCGATGCCACAGGAGCCTTCGTAGTCCAGGATGGCTTCGGTGACGGTGGCGCGGTGCAGCTTGGCACGCAGCATGACGCGTTGCATGGTCTTTTTCTCCTCAGGGGTACTGCTTCAAACAGGGTCGGGCTCAGGCGCGCAGCACCTGGCCATCGCGGGTCATCAGACAGGCCTTGACGATGTCGTCTTCCAGATCGACATGGAACTGGCCTTCCTTGTTGATGACCAGCTTCAGAAAGTCGATCACGTTGCGGGCATAGAGCGCGGAGGCATCGGCGGCCACCAGCGCAGGCAGGTTGGTCTCGCCCACCAGGGTCACACCGTGCTTGACCACGGTGCGGTTGGCTTCGGTCAGGGGACAGTTGCCCCCCTGCGCTGCGGCCAGGTCGACGATGACCGAACCGGGCTTCATCGCCTTGACCATGTCTTCCGTGACCAGCACGGGCGCAGCGCGGCCGGGGATCAGGGCCGTGGTGATGACGATGTCGGCGGCGGCGACGCGCTTGGCCACCTCGGCCTTCTGACGGTCCAGCCAGGACTGGGGCATGGGGCGGGCGTAACCGCCCACGCCTTCGGCCGCATCCTTTTCTTCGGCCGTTTCATACGGCACGTCGATGAACTTGGCTCCCAGCGACTCGACCTGCTCCTTCACCGAGGGGCGCACGTCGGAGGCTTCGATCACCGCGCCCAGGCGCTTGGCCGTGGCAATGGCCTGCAGACCGGCCACGCCCACGCCCAGGATCACCACGCGGGCGGCCTTGACGGTGCCGGCGGCGGTCATGAGCATGGGGAAGATGCGCTGGTACTTGTCGGCCGCGATCATCACGGCCTTGTAGCCGGCCAGGTTGGCCTGCGACGAGAGCACGTCCATGCTCTGGGCACGGGTGGTGCGCGGCGCGGCTTCCAGCGCGAAGCTGGTGAGCTGCGTGGCGGCCATGGCCTGCAGACCGTCCTTGTCGAAGGGGTTGAGCATGCCCACGAGCACGGTGCCCGGCTTCATCAGGACGCGCTCGTTCTCGAAGGGCGAGCGCACCTTCAACACCATCTCGGCCCCGAAGGCGCCCACCACATCGGTGATCTCGGCGCCGGCGGCCACATAGGCCTCGTCGGTCACGCTGGCGGCCACACCGGCCCCCGACTGCACCAGCAGCGTGTGGCCCTGGGCCTTCAATTTCTTGACGGTCTCGGGGGTCACGGCCACACGGGTCTCGCCCGTCGTGGTCTCCAGGGGAACGCCAATGCGCATACAAGTCTCCTACGGATGGGGCTGCTGGCTGGGCCAGTCAATCGTGAATACTGCCTAATCAATCAGCATACACAACTATTGCAGCGATTCTGTGATGTGACGGACCTCCGGGCAGGCGTGGGAAAGTGGCCACTTTGCCGCAACCACCATATCTGACCAGAATTGTTTTCACATTATCGGGCTGGCCATGCCACTTGCTGGGGCACCCTGGCACCAAGGGGGTGCCAAGGGCCCCAAGCAGGGGTTGATTCCAGACGACACGCCCTCCTTTTCTGGTCGGAGATGCCGAGAAACACCACCGTTTTGTCATGCCCTTGCCGGATAATGCTGCCTCCATGAAGACCGCCGACATTCTGGAAGCTGCCGTGGAAGACACCGAGGACGACACCGGGGAACGCGCCCCTTCGGCCGAGGTTCGCCAGGCGCCCCCCGCGCGCTGGAAGCCCAACGTGACCGTGGCGGCCGTGATCGAGCGCGACGGTCGTTTCCTGCTGGTCGAAGAAGACACCTCCGACGGTCTGCTGCTGAACAACCCGGCCGGCCACCTCGACCCGGGCGAATCTCCCGTCGAGGGCTGCATCCGCGAAACCCTGGAAGAGACCGCCCGCGTGTTCACACCCGAGGGCTTCCTGGGCATGTACATGTCGCGCTTCCGCCGCACGCGCACCGGTGAAGACATCACCTACCTGCGCCTGGCCTTCTGCGGCTCGGTTTCGGAAGCCGACCCCAGCCTGGAGCTCGACGAGGGCATCGTCGGCACCGTCTGGCTCACGGCCGACGAGATCCGCGCCCGCCCCGAGCGCCTGCGCAGCCCCCTGGTGCTGGAGTGCATCGAGAGCTACCTGGCCGGTCAGCGTTATCCTCTGTCGATCCTGACCGTGCACGACAGCGTTTTCAGCGCGCCGGCCCTGCGCCGCGAGGCCTGATTCCCGCCCAGCCTGCCGGCCTCCGTTTCACCCCGCAGCCGCTTCCGAGCGGCTGTTGCCATTGCCTCTCCCTTTTTTTCAGGCGCCCCTGGTGCCCCCCGTCATGACTCAGAAACAGCGTGTGGTCGTCGGCCTCAGCGGCGGCGTCGATTCGGCCGTCAGCGCCTGGCTGCTCAAGCAGCAGGGCCACGAGGTCATCGGCATCTTCATGAAGAACTGGGAAGACGATGACGACAGCGAGTACTGCTCCAGCCGCCAGGACTTCCTGGACGCGGCCTCGGTGGCCGACGTGATCGGCATCGAGATCGAGCACGTCAACTTCGCGGCCGATTACAAGGACCGCGTCTTCGCCGAATTCCTGCGCGAATACCAGGCCGGCCGCACGCCCAACCCCGATGTGCTGTGCAACGCCGAGATCAAGTTCAAGGCCTTCCTGGACCACGCCATGCGCCTGGGCGCCGAGAAGATCGCCACCGGGCATTACGCCCGCGTGCGCGAGGTGGGGGCGCTGGGCGAATTGGGCGGCCAGGGGCACTTCCAGCTGCTCAAGGGCCTGGACCCGTTGAAGGACCAGAGCTATTTCCTGCACCGCCTGAACCAGGCGCAGCTGAGCAAGACCCTGTTCCCCGTGGGCGAGTTGCCCAAGACGGAGGTGCGCCGCATCGCCGCCGAAATCAACTTGCCCAACGCCAAGAAGAAGGATTCCACCGGCATCTGCTTCATCGGTGAGCGGCCCTTCCGCGAGTTCCTCAACCGTTACCTGAGCAACACGCCCGGCCCCATCAAGGACGACCGGGGCCGCAAGCTGGGCGAACACGTGGGCCTGAGCTTCTACACCCTGGGCCAGCGCAAGGGCATCGGCATCGGGGGCGTGAAGGACAAGGGCGCACCGCGCGGCGCGGGCGAACACGAGCCCTGGTTCGTCGCGCGCAAGGACATGGCCGCGAACACGCTCTACGTCGTGCAGGGCCACGATCACCCCTGGCTGCAGCAGCACCACCTGGTCGCCCAGGACCTGAGCTGGGTGGCCGGCACCGGCCCGGCCGTGGGCGCAGAAGGCATCGCCGCCAAGAGCCGCTACCGCCAGGCCGATGCGCCCTGCGCGGTCACGGCCAGCAGCGCCACCGAGGTGGCCCTGCACTTCCCGCAGGCGCAGTTCGCGGTCACGCCGGGCCAGTCGGCCGTGCTCTACCAGGGCGAGGTGTGCCTGGGCGGCGGCGTGATCGGCTCGGCCAGCTGAACGGGCATGAGCGACGCGCCCACCCCCATCGTCATCCTGGACACCAACGCCCTGCTGGACTGGCGGGTGTTCAAGGACCCCGCCGCCCTGCCCCTGGCGCAAGCCCTGGACGAGGGACGGCTGCGCTGGCTGGCCAGCCCGGCCATGGCCACCGAATGGGGCCATGTGTGGCCGCGCAGCGTGTTTGCCCGCTGGCTGCCCGACCCGGCCCTGACCACCACCGTCTACGCCCACGCCGAGATGGTCGACGAGCCCCCGCGCGGCCCGCTGCGCTGCAAGGACCCGGACGACCAGGTCTTCATCGACCTGGCCCTGCACGCCGGCGCCACCTGGCTGTTCACGAAAGACGCCGCCCTGCTCAAGCTGGCCGGCCGCGCCCGCCAGCGCACCGGCCTGCGCGTGCTCAGCCTGCAGACCTGGGTGGACAAGCTGGGCGCCCCCCTGCGGCCGGAGGCCCCATGAACACGCGGTTGCGCCCGCTGGCCGCGCTGGGCCTGCTTGTCGCCCTGATCCTGAGCGGCTGCGCCAGCCTGCTGGGCCCACGCACGGTCGAGGTCCCGAAAGAAGAACTGGTCGCCAAGCTGGGCAAGCGCTTCCCGGTCACGCAGCGGGTGATGAACATGCTGGACGTGAGCGCCAGCGCACCCAGCCTGACGCTGATGCCCGAGGCCAACCGCGTGGGCCTGACCATCCCCGTGACCGCCAAGGACCTGCTGATGGGACACGATCACCAGGGCCGCGTGGCCCTGAGCTTCGGCCTGCGCTACGAGCCCAAGGACCTGAGCATCCGCCTCACGGGCGTGAAGGTGGAGCAGGTGACCGTCGACGGCCTGCCCGAGCTGTACCAGAAGGGCCTGACCCGGCTGGGCGCGGCCATGGCCGAAAGCCGCCTGCAGGACCAGGTGGTGCACCACTTCAAGCCCGAGGACCTGCGCAGCGCCGACCGCATGGGCTACGAGGTGGGCGAGATCCGGGTGACGGCCACGGGCCTGGCCATCGGCCTGCAGCCTCGACGCGAGAAAGCCCCCTGAAGCCGGGGTGGTCCGGCCGCTTTTGTGGACAATGCGTGCTTGACGCTTACGTCAAGCAGACTGAACGCACCGGATTCCACCATGAGCATCTTTGCTGGCGACAGCCGCCGCGCCTGGGTCGACGCCTTCATCCAGGGCATCCCGTATGCCCGTGCATCGGGCATGGCCCTGACCGAGATCGGCGAAGGGCGCGCCAGCCTGCTGCTGCCGGCCCGCGCCACCTGGACGGGTGACGCCGAACGCCGCCTGATCCACCCGGGCTGCCTGAGCGTGCTGGCCGACACCGCCTGCGGCATCGCCGTGGGCGCGGCCCTGGAGGCCCTGGAGCCCTTCGCGACGCTCGACCTGCGCATGGACTACCTGCGCCCCGCCGTGGCCGAAACCGACCTGGTCTGCCAGGCCGAATGTCACCGCCTTTCGCGCAGCGTGGCCTTTGTGCGCGGCGAGCTCTTCCAGCCCGGCCAGGCCGAGCCCGTGGCCACGGTGAACGCCA
>NZ_JAIZVX010000065.1 GCF_021768455.1 Aquabacterium sp.
GCAGCAGGCCAGGGCGCGCAGGGTGTGGCGTGGTGAAGGCGCAAGGTGGCGCATGGGGCTCTCCTGATCATGTTGTAAGGCTTTTGATTCTGGAGAGCCCGGCTGGTGCGTCAAGCCGTGGTGTCGGCTGATCGCTCGCCCATTTGTCCGCAAGTGTGTCTTGCTTTGTGTCGGGCCCGATACGCCATGTCGGTGCATTTTTGTATGCAATCCATGTGCATTTTTGTATGCAATCTGGTGCATGGGCATGCCGGCCGTGCCCCGCTTCGGCGCGAAATCGGTCTGACGCACCGCTTTTCACCCTGATCGGTGCGCAAAAAACCGTTTCACGCCCTGGCACGCCGATTGCGCTAGGTGACACCGATCCGATGAACTCTCTCTCCCGGGGGCGCCGATGTCTTCACCTTCCCTGCACGACCAGCGACTGGCCACCATGGCCAGCCAGGCCGATCTCGAACTGCACAAGCTGGTCAAGCGCTATGGCGAAGGCCCCGCTGCCCCGGTGGCGGTCGATGGCATCGACCTGCGCATCGCCGCCGGCCATTACTGCTGCCTGCTGGGCCCCTCGGGCTGCGGCAAGACCTCGACCCTGCGCATGATCGCGGGCCACGAAGAGGCCAGCGAAGGCGACATCGTCCTGGGTGGTCGCAACATCACCCACTTGCCGGCCTCGGCGCGTGGCACCTCGATGATGTTCCAGAGCTATGCGCTCTTCCCCCACCTGAGCGCGCTCGACAACGTCGCCTTCAGCCTGAAGATGCGCGGCATGGACAAGGCCGCGCGCCACGCCAAGGCGCAAGACCTGCTGCAGCGCGTCTCGCTGGGCCACCTGGCGGCGCGCAAGCCCACCGAGATGTCGGGCGGCCAGCAGCAGCGCGTGGCCCTGGCCCGGGCGCTGATCACCGAGCCCCGCGTGCTGCTGCTCGACGAACCCCTCTCTGCCCTCGACCCCTTCCTGCGCATCAAGATGCGCGCCGAGCTCAAGGCCTGGCAGAAGAGCCTGGGCATGACCTTCATCCACGTCACCCACTCGCAGGAAGAGGCCATGGCCCTGGCCGACCAGATCGTGGTGATGAACGCCGGCCGCATCGAGCAGGAAGGCCCGCCGCGGGCCATCTTCAATGCGCCGCGCACCGAGTTCGTGGCCCGCTTCATCGGTGGCCACAACGTGATCCCGCTGAGCGCCGCCAAGGTGGCCGTGCGCACCGACAAGACCCGCCTGGCCAAGGCCGGCCAACCCGTGCCCGGCAGCGCCCTGGGGGCCACGGTCACCAACGTCGAGTACCAGGGCACCTACGTGCTCGTCACCCTGGCCAGCACCGCACTGCCGGGCGAGGGCGAGCTCAACGTGGTGCTGGGCGAGGCCGAGTTCGCCGCCACCCCCTGGCAGGAAGGCGAAGCCGCCCAGGTCCACTGGGCCGATGCCGACCTGCACGCCCTGGCCGCCTGATTTTTCCAACCCCTGATCCACCCCTGAAACGGAGCGTCCCATGTCCTCACGTCCTGAAGATGCCAAGTTGAACGATGCCGGCTCGGCATCGGCCCCCGTCGCCGACTCCCTCACCAGCGGCCTGTCGCGCCGCACCGTGCTCAAGGGCGGCCTGCTGGGCGCCACGGGCATCCTCGCGGCCGGCTACGGCCCGGCCATCCACGCCGCCGATCCCATCGTGCTGCGCTACCTGGGCACCGCCGTGAACCAGGACAAGGCCATTGGCGACAAGTTCACCGCCGACACCGGCATCAAGGTCCAGTACATCCCCGTCACCACCGACGACGTGACCAAGCGCGCCGTCACCGCGCCCAACAGCTTCGACCTGATCGACACCGAGTACTTCTCGCTCAAGAAGATCGTGCCCACGGGCAACCTCAAGGGCATCGACGCCAAGCGCATCAAGCACGCCGACAAGATCACCTCCCTGTTCACCAAGGGCGAGGTCGCCGGCAAGAAGGTGGGCGACCAGGGCACCGCGCCCAAGAAGGTGATGTACCTCGAGGGCGAAAGGAGCAAGGTCTTCTCGAAGGCGCCCACGCAGTTCATGAGCCTGATCCCCACGGTCTACAACGCCGACACCCTGGGCATCCGCCCGGACCTGATCAAGCGCCCCATCAGCAGCTGGGCCGAGTTGCTCAACCCCGAGTTCAAGGGCAAGGCCGCCATCCTCAACATCCCCTCCATCGGGATCATGGACGCCGCCATGGTGGTCGAGGCCATGGGCCTCTACAAGTACCCCGACAAGGGCAACATGACCAAGAAGGAGATTGATCTCACGATCAAGACCCTGATCGAAGCCAAGAAGGCCGGCCAGTTCCGCAGCCTGTGGAAGGACTTCAACGAGTCGGTCAACCTGATGGCATCGGGCGAGGTGGTGATCCAGTCGATGTGGTCGCCCGCCGTCACGGCCGTGCGCACCAAGGGCATCTCCTGCACCTTCCAGCCTCTGAAGGAAGGGTATCGCGCCTGGGCGGCCGGCTTCGGCATCCCGGCCACGCTGAGCGGCAAGAAGCTGGACGCGGCCTACGAGTTCATCAACTGGTTCCTTGATGGCTGGGCCGGTGCCTACCTGAACCGCCAGGGCTACTACAGCGCCGTGCTCGACACCGCCAAGGCCAAGATGGAAGCCTACGAATGGGCCTACTGGATGGAAGGCAAGCCCGCGGCACAGGACATCAAGTCGCCCACCGGCCAGGTGCTGGCCAAGAAGGGCGAAGTGCGCGACGGCGGCAGCTACGAGGCCCGCATGGGCGGCATCGCCTGCTGGAACGCGATCATGGACGAGAACACCTACATGGTCCAGAAATGGAACGAGTTCGTCGCAGCCTGATTCACCCCTGACTTCACTGGATTCACTGGAGCATCCAACCATGAACGCCTCTTCCCTTCCTTCTTCTTTTCGTTCCTCCACTCTGGCTTCGCTGTCTGCCTGCGCTGCGGCCGCCTGCCTGTCCACGGGCGCCATGGCCCAGACCAACGTCACACTTTATGGCGCCATTGGCCTGGACCTGCTGAGCGCCACCCACGTCTACAACGGCACCACCTCCGGCACCGTCACCAAGATCGACGACAACGCCATCGTCAACTCCCGCATCGGCTTGAAAGCCAGCGAGGACCTGGGCCAGGGCCTCAAGGCGATCTTCAACCTGGAATCCAGCGTCAGCCCAGACACCGGCAAGGCCAACAGCACCTTCTGGAACCGTGGCGCCTACGTGGGGCTGGCGGGCGATTTCGGCTCGGTCAAACTGGGTCACCAGTGGAACGTGGCCGATGACTACATGGGCAACTACTTCGTCTTCGGCTACTACTCGCCCTTCCTGATGACGGGCTTCTACGCCCTGAGCGATTACTACGACAACGCCATCAAGTACACCCTGCCTCGCCTCGGCGGGTTCGAGGGCGCCGTGCTCTACTCGGCTGGCGAGGTGGCGGGCAAGAGCGCCGCCGGCCAGAAGTTCCAGGCGGCCGGCACCTACGCCGTTGGCCCCTTCAGCGTGGGCCTCACCGCCTTCTCCGAGAAGGACCCCAACGGCGTGGCTACCAACACCCTGTATGCCGGTGGCGCTTCGTACGATGCTGGCGTGGCCAAGGCGCGCCTGGGCTTGGCCCTGGCCGACGTGAAGTACAGCTACAACGGCACCACCAAGCTCACCTCGACCGATGCCGCCTTCAAAGGCCGCGTGATCGACCTGGGTGTGGACGTGCCCATCACGCCCCAGTACACCGCCAGCCTCGACTACGTGCTCAACGACAAGTCAGACAGCCCTGACGACACCTACTTCGTCCGCGCCCGCGCGAGCTACGCCCTGTCCAAGCGCACCAGCCTCAACGCCAACCTGATCTACCTGAAGAACAAGGGCAACGCCAACTTTGCCTTCGTCAGCGGGCAGTCGGGCTTTGCTGGCGAAGCGGGCCAGTCGCAAACCATCCTGACCGCAGGCATCACGCACAGCTTCTGAGCCACGCTCCTTTTTGAAACCTGAGCTCCGGCTCACGTCCTGCGACATGGCAGGGCGTGGGCCGGCCCCACCGCACGGCATTGAACCCGAGGCCCGCCATGAAAGCCTTTCCCGCCTGGTTGCAGGCCACCCCCATGGGGCTGGTCTTCCTCGTTTTCTTCCTGATGCCGCTGCTGCTGGTGGGGGCGGTCAGCTTCTGGCCGCAAAACGAGTACACGCTCGAGCCCGGCTTCACGCTGTCGAACTACACCATGCTGTTCGATGGCTGCTTCAGCGGTGGCGAGGCCGGTGAGCTGTGCACCACGGCCAAGACCTACCTCTCGACCCTGAAGTTCTGCTTCCTGGTCTGGGCCATCACCCTGGTGCTGGGCTTCACCCTGGCCTATTTCGTGGCCTTTCACGTCCCCAGCGTGGGCGCGCAGACGGTGCTCTTCACCGTCATGACCATCCCCTTCTGGACCTCCAACGTCATCCGCATGATCTCGTGGATCCCGCTGCTGGGCCGCAACGGCTGGGTCAACACCACCCTGATGGACCTGGGCCTGATCAGGCAGCCCATCGAGTGGCTGCTGTATTCCGATTTCTCGGTGGTGCTGGCCTTTGTGCACCTCAACACCACCTTCATGATGGTGCCCATCTTCAACTCGATGATGAAGATCGACCGCTCCCTGCTGGAGGCCGCCAACGACTGCGGCGCCTCGGGCTGGCAGACGCTGTGGAACGTCATCGTGCCCCTGTGCCGCACCGGCATCCTGATCGGCTCCATCTTCGTCATCACCCTGGTCATGGGCGACTTCGTCACCGTGGGCGTCATGGGTGGCCAGCAGATCGCCTCGGTCGGCAAGACCATCCAGGTGCAGACCAGCTACCTGCAGTTCCCCCTGGCCGCCGCCAACGCGGTGGTGCTGCTGGGCGTGGTGCTGCTGATCATCGTGGCGCTCAACCGCCTTGTCGACCTGAGGAAAGAACTGTGAAACACCGAAGCTTCTGGCCTCTGGCCCTGGTCTGCGCCCTCTACATCCTCTTCCTGTACGGGCCCGTCATCACCATCTTCGTGCTCAGCTTCCAGGGCCCCGAAGGCGGCCTCACCTTCCCCATGCGCGGCGCCTCCTGGCACTGGTACGGTGAACTCTGGAAGGGCCTGGGCGTGATCGACGTGGCCGCCGCCGTGCGCCGTTCCCTGGGCCTGGGCGTGGTGGTCATGCTGCTCACGGTGCTGTTTTCGCTGCTGGCGGGGCTGGCCTTCCGCAAGGGCTTCAAGGGCTCGGGCGTGCTGTTCTACAGCTCGGTCGCCAGCCTGATCATGCCCAGCATCATCATCTCCCTGGGCATCGGCCTGCAGTTCCGCCTGTTCGACACGCTCATCAAGGGCCTGCTCGAATCATGGGGCTGGACCGACACCCTCGAGTCCTACACCACGCTCATGGGCCTCTACACCTCGGGCCTGGGCGCCCACCTGACCTGGACGCTGCCCTTCGGCATGCTGATCATGTTCGCCGTGTTCAACCGCTTCAACCCCGCGTACGAAGAAGCCGCCCGCGACCTCGGTGCCACCCCCTGGCAGACCCTGCGCCACGTGGTGCTGCCCCTGATCGGGCCTTCGCTGGTCGGCGTGGGCATGTTCGGCTTCACCCTCAGCTGGGACGAAATCGCCCGCTCTTCGCAGGCCATTGGCGACGTCAACACCCTGCCGCTGGAGTTGCAAGGCCTGACCACCACCGTCACCACCCCCGCCATCTACGCCCTGGGCACGGCCACCACCGTCATCTCGCTGCTCGTGATCTTTGCGGCCCTGGGCGGCGTGGCCCTGATGCGCAGCCGGGCCGGTGGCCGCGCCTGATCCCGCATCCCATGAACGCCACCCGACGCAAGTCCGGCTCATCCGGTGAGCCACCCGAAGCCACCACCGCGCCTGACGAGACCCTGTCCGACGACGACATCCACGAGCGCCTGATCGAGGCCATCGTCGACCAGCGCCTGCTGCCCGGCACCAAGCTGGTGGAAGACAAGCTGGGCCAGGCCTTCGGCGTCTCGCGCACGCGCATCCGCCAGGTGCTGATCCGCCTGGCACAGGAGCAGGTCGTCACCATCCTGCCCAACAAGGGCGCCAGCGTGGCCGAGCCCACGGTCGAGCAGGCGCGCGAGGTCTTCGAGGCCCGCGGCGTGGTCGAGGCCGTGCTGGTGCGCCGCTTCATCGAGCGCGCCAGCGCCGCCGAACGCAAGCGCGCGCTCAAGGCCCTGGCCGATTGCATCGAGGCCGAAGAGGCCGCCCGCCAGGCGGGGGACCAGGCCATGGCCCTGCGCCACTCGGGCGCCTTCCACCTGCTGCTGGCCGAGGCCGCCGGGCACGACACCTTCGCCCGCTTCCTGCACAAGCTGGTTTCGCGCACCAGCCTCATCCTCATGAGCTATGCGCCGGTGGAGCGCGCCCGCCTCACCATGGGCCAGCAGCCGCCGGTTCGCTGGGTGCAGGCCTGCCGTTGCGACGAGCACCGAGGCCTGCTCACCGCCCTGCGCGCGGCCAGGCCGGGCCAGCCCAGCGTCGACCAGGCCGTGGCCCTCATGACGGCCCACCTGGGCCACATCGAGGCCAGCCTGTGTTTCAACCAGCCCGCGCCCGCGCAGGACGACGTCTTTGCCAGCCTGGGTGCCGCACCGGCGCGCGCGGGCCGGGGCAGGGCGCCGCGCACCCCCAAACCCGGTTGACGATGCCCCTGGAGCCCGCCATGCATGTGCTGCTGATCAACCCCAACACCCGCGCCGACCTCACGGCCGAGCTCACCGCGCGCGCCCAGCAGGCCCTGGCCGACACCGGCGTGCGCGTCATCGGCGCGACCGCCCCCTTTGGCGACGACTACATCGCCAGCGAGCGCAGCTACGTGCTGGCCGCTCACGCCGTGGTCGATGCCTGGCAGGCCCATGTGCTTGCGCACGGCCGGCCGGTGGCGGTGCTGGTGGCCTGTTTCGGGGATCCGGGCGTGTGGGCCCTGCGGGAGGTGAGCGGCCTGCCCGTGATGGGCCTGGCCGAGGCCGCCATGCGCGAGGCCCAGGCCATCGGGCCCTTTGGCATCGTCACGGGGGGGCAGGCCTGGGGGCCGATGCTGATGCGCCTGGCGCGCTGCCTTCAGCTGGCCGGGCCGGGTGGCCTGCAGCGGGTCGAAACCGTCGAGGCCACAGGGGGCGAACTCGCCGCTGCGCCCGACGCGGGTGCCCAGGCCTTGGGGCAGGCCTGTGAGCGTGTGCTGGCGGCATCCGATGCCGACGCGGTGGCGCTGGGCGCCTTGATCCTGGGCGGTGCCGCCCTCGCAGGCTGGGTGCCGCGCCTGCAACCCATGCCCGGTTTGCCCATGGTCGACAGCGTCGAGGCCGGCGAACGCTGGCTGTGTCAGCAGGTGGCTCGGCTCAGCCCTGCAGGTTGAGCCGTTCACACACCCGCATGGTCGCCAGCTGAAAGGCCTGGAAGTGCAGGCCCACCTGGCTGGCCACCGGCTCCAGCTCGGTCCACACCGAGGCCGGGTCGGCCTTGCGCAGGGGGTTGAGCAGCAGGGCGTCGACCGCGGCGCCAATGGTCAGCAGCTGTTGCACCGGGGCGCGCTCCTGCGTCCACTGTGCGGGCGCATTGGGCCGGGCGCGCACGGCGTCGGCCACCTCGCGCGACAGGCCCCAGGACTGCACCATGGCCGCGCCCAGGGCCGAGTGGCTCACGCCAAAGGCCTCGATCTCGGCGGCACACAGCAGGGCCTCGTCGTGGGGCTCGGCGTCCAGGGTGGTGTAGCGCTGGCGGTCGTAGGCAAACAGCACGGCGCGGCCGGCTTCGGCAAACAGGCCCGTGGTCTGGGCCAGCCAGGGGTCGACGTCGAGCTGGCGGGCGATGCGGCTCATGGCCAGGCCCCGCACACCGGCCTTGTCCCAGATGTCCTGCAGGATGGGGCTGGGCGGGAAGGCGCCGCGCAGGCCGATTTCGTAGGTCAGGCCGGCCACCTGCGCCATGCCCAGGTAGCGGATGCCCTCGTGTACCGTCTCGACCCGCTTGAGCAGGCCGAACAGGGCCGAGTTCACCGTGCGCACCACGGCCGAGGCCAGGGCCATGTCCGTCTCGATCACATTGGCCAGCTGCTCGGTCGAGCTGTCCTCGTCGGCCATCAGCAAAGACAGCTTCACCAGCGTGTTCGGGCAGGCGGGCAGGTCGATGTTCAGGTTGCGCAGTTGGGGGGCGATGCTCATGGTGGGCTCACAGGTGGGTGAGTCCAGTCTAGGCATTTGGCCGCCGCCCTAACAGGGGATGAAGCCCGGGAAGCGCGTGCAATCCTGCCGCGCTAGCGTGACGGATGCCCGCTTTCCCGGGCGGGCCGGGTCTTCAGCGCGGCAGGAAGCGGCGGCGCGTCAGGCGGGCGCCGGCGCCGGGCAGGCCCTGGTTGCGGCGGAAGGTGCTGGGCGGCACGCCCTTCCAGCGGCGGAAGGCCTCGATGAAGGTGGTCACGTCGGCGTAACCCAGGCGCTCGGCAATCTCGCCGTGGGTGAGGGCGGCGCGGGCCATCAGTTCTTCGGCCAGGGTCGAGCGCACCTCTTCCAGCAGGGTGCGGAAGGTGGTGCCTTCGGCCGTGAGGTGGCGGCGCAGGGTGCGCGAGGTCACGCGCATCTCGCCGGCAATCTGCTCCATGTCGGGGATGTGGCCGGGGGTGCGCAGCAGGCGATCGCGCACGGCGGCGGCCACCCCGGTGCGGGCGTACCGGGCCTCGACCAGCTTGCGGCACATCTGTTCGCACAGCTGCGCGGTGTGCGAGTTGGCCTCGGGCAGGGGCTGCTGCAGCACGCTGGCCTCGAACAGGCTCAGCTCCTGCGGCTGGCCGAACAGGGGGCGCACGCCGAAGAGGTCGGTGTAGGCGGCCACCACATCGGGCGCGGGCTCGGGGCGGCGCATGTGGATGGCGCGGTAGGGCAGGGGGCGGCCCAGGACCTCGCGCTGCAGCGTCACGGCGGCGGCGCGGTCGCGGTCGATCACGAACTGGCGCACATCCGGCGGCAGGTGGTCGGCATGGAAGCTGATGCGGGCGAGTTCACCCACCTGCTCGACCTCGTGCGCCATCAGCGCAAAGGTCATGTTCAGCATGCGCGAGCCCATGCTCACGGCCGCGCCCAGGTTGGGGCTGCTCATCACGGCAAAGCCCCACAGCCCGTAGGTGGTCACGTGGTAACGCGTGCCGGCCGTCAGGCCCAGGGTGGGCAGGTGGGGCAGTTCCTGGATCAGGTTGCGGATCAGCTGCACTTCCTGCTGCGCGTCGATCTCGCCTTGCGGGTCGTCGAGCAGGTCGCGGGTGATGCCCGTGTGGCGCAACATGGCGTCGACGCTGACCCCGTGGTCGAACCCCAGTTGGGTGAGGACCCGGGCCGTGGCCACAGAGCGGGGTGTATCCCAGATTTTGTTTTTGGAGGAGGCCTGCAGGCTCATGGATGCGGAAACGGTGGGCGCAACTTGGTCATTTGATTATGGCGTTCGGCGTCAATTCCGTCACGCCGATATTCGTAAACACCCATAACAAATCTGGTCTTACCCTGTCACTTCCGGACGATGCTCAACCCTTTGAGGTATTCCCCTTCCGGGAAATAGATGCTAGTGGGGTGATCGGCCGTGGCCTCCAGGCGCTGCAGCAGGTAGCCATCGACCCCGGCGTCGATGCCGGCCCCGGCCACGATCTTGTGGAAGAGGTCGGCGCTGACCCCGCCCGAGCAGGAAAACGTCAGCAGCAGGCCGCCGGGGTTGAGCAGCTTCAGGGCCAGGCGGTTGATGTCCTTGTAGGCGCGGGCGGCGCGCTCGGCATGGGCCGCGGTGGGCGCGAACTTGGGCGGGTCCAGCACGATCGCATCGAAACGCCGGCCTTCTTCCAGGAAGCGGCGCAGGCTGCCGTTCACGTCGGCGTCCAGGGCGGTGTGGGCCGCCGGGTCGAAGCCATTGAGCGCCACGTGGGCGCTGGCGCGGGCCAGCGAGGGGCCGGAGGAATCGACGCTGGTCACCTCGCGCGCACCGCCAGCCAGGGCCGCCACGCTGAAGCCGCCGGTGTAGCTGTAGCAGTTCAGCACCGTCTGGCAGCCCAAGCGGCGCACCAGGCGGGCAAAGTGGCCGCGGTTGTCGCGCTGGTCGAGGTAATAGCCCGTCTTGTGGCCCTCGGCCACGTCCAGCGTGAGCTGCCAGCCGTTTTCGTGGATGGTGACCTCGGTGGCGCGGTGGCTGCCGTCCTCGGGCACGGGCGGGTGGCGCAGCCAGCCGGTCACCATGGGCAGGCCCTCGAGCTGGCGGGCGTTGGTGTCCGAGCGCTCGTAGAGGTACTGTCCGCCCGTGGCCGCCAGCAGGGCGTCGGCGATCACGTCCTTCCAGCGCTCGATGCCGGCGCTCAGGAACTGGGCGCTGAGCAGCTCGCCATACTGGTCCACGATCAGGCCCGGCAGGCCATCGGCCTCGCCGTGGATGAGCCTGATGCCGGTGGTGTCAAGCGCCAGACGCTGGCGGAAGGCCACGGCCTGCTGTATCTTGCGCTGAAAGAATGCCGCGTCGATGCGCTCGGCCTCGTCAAAGCTCCAGGCGCGCACCCGGATCTGAGAGGCGGGGCTGAACGCGCCCCAGGCGAGGAAGCGCCCGTCGGCGGCCTGCACGCGCACGGTTTCCCCCACGTCGCCACCGCCCTTGGCGATGCTGCCCTGGAACACCCAGGGGTGCCGTTTGAGCAGGGAGCGTTCTTTGCCTTCGCGCAGGGTGATGGTTTTCATGGTTTTTTTGACGATGCGGGAGCCCGCATTGTCCGACACCCTCACCGTGGGGGAGCGACCACATGCGCTGAGTCACTTGATTAGGTTAAGGTGGCGCCTGGTCAAACTTGCGTCAAGAATGCGCTCAGGCCACCCAGCGTGCAGGCGGTCCTTCGGCTCGGCACGCGACCCCTGTCCCCTGGAGTCCGGTTTTTCATGAGCAGCCCCCGTCTGGTTCCGCATTCGCTTGTCGAAGATCTGTCGAAGCCCTCCGCGCTGGATGCCACCCAGGCCCAGATGGACGAAGCGCGCCTGCTCGGTGTGATCGTGCAGCTGGTGCAGCAGGCCACGCAGATCGATGTCTCCCACTACAAGGACAGCACCTTCCGCCGCCAACTCGACCGCCGCCTGAAAGAGCTGGGCATCGCCACCCTGAGCGACTACGTCGAATGGCTGGAGCGCGATCCGGCCGAACTCCAGCGCCTGCAGCAGAGCCTGCTGATTTCCGTCACCCGTTTCTTCCGCGATCCCGAGGTCTTCGCCCGCCTGCGCGAGCTGCTGGTCGACATCGCCGCGTCCAAGCCCGAGGGCGAGGCCCTGCGCATCTGGGTGCCTGGCTGCGCCACCGGCGAAGAGGCCTACACCATCGCCATCCTGGTGGCCGAGGCCCTGGGCGAGCGCCTGGCCAGCGTGCCCGTGCGCCTGTTTGCCACCGACATCGACCAGAACGCCATCGCCCACGCCCGCGCCGGCCTCTACCCGCCCGCGGTGCTCGAGGCCCTGCCGCCCGAGCTCGCCCAGCGCTACTTCGTGCCCGACGAGAACGGTGTGCGCCCGGCCAAGTTCATCCGCGACCTCTGCGTCTTCGCCCAGCACGACCTGCTCAGCCAGCCGCCTTTCGTCCACCTGGACCTCATCAGTTGCCGCAACGTGATGATCTATTTCCAGGGCGACATCCAGGCCGAGATCCTGGCCAAGTTCCACCACGCGCTGCGCCCCCTGGCCTGGCTGCTGCTGGGCCAGTCGGAATCGGTGGGCGGGCAGGACGGGCTCTACGAGGCCCAGGAAAAGCAGCACAAGCTGTTTCGCCGCCGCGCCGTGCCTTCGCCTCGCCTGCACGACCTGGTCAGCCAGGGCCGGGTCTCGCTCTACCCGCCGGCGGCGGCCACCCAGGTCGCCAGCCCCTCGGCCACCGAGCTGCGCTTCCACCAGCAGCTGCTCAAGCGCCACGCACCGCCCAGCGTACTGGTCGACCCGTCCGGCCGCGTGCTCCACCTCTGGGGCGATGTCGACCGCTACCTCCGCCTCGAGGGCGGCAGCGCCGATTTCAGCCTCACCGGCCTGTGCCTGCCGGCCCTGCGCCACGAGGTCAAGACCCTGGTGCACCTGGCCGCCAGCGCACCCGCGGGCGAGACCCTGAGCGAGCGCGTCGAACTCCTGCGCGAACAGCAGCGCCACACCGTGGTGCTCAGCGCCCAGCCCGTGCGCGGCGAACTGGGCGAAGTGCAGGGCGTGATCGTGGGCTTTGACGAGCAGCCAGGGCCGGCCCCTGCAACGGCCCCTGAGCCTGCTTCAGCGCAGGCCGCCGACCACAGCGCCCTGCGCGAAGAACTCGCCATGGCCCGCGAGCGCCTGCACGCCATGGTGCAGCAGCTGGAACAGGCCCGAGACGAGCGCCAGTCCCTCCACGAAGCGCTGCAGGCCTCGTCGGAAGAACTGCAGTCGTCCAACGAAGAGCTGCAGGCCTCCAACGAAGAACTCACCACCCTCAACGAGCAGCTGCACGCCAAGTCGGAAGAGCTCTCCACCCTCAACGAGGTGCTGCTCAACATCGAGCGCTCCATGCAGATGGCGATGGTCGTGCTCGACCCGCAACTGCGCGTGCAGCGCTTCAATCCCCTGGCCGTGCGCATCTTCGGCCTGCTGGGCAACGATGTGGGCCGCCCGCTGCTCTCGGTGCCCTGCAGCCTGCCGCTCGAGAAGCTGCCCGAGCAGATCGCCCAGGTCATCGAGCGCGGCGAAACCCTGGTCAGCCGGGTCGACCAGGGTGATCGCCACTACGTGATGCAGATCGCACCCCTGCGCGACGCACGCGCCCACCTCACCGGCGTCATCCTCAGCTTCACCGACGTGGCCGAACTGCGCGCAGCCGAGGCCGAGCGCTCGCGCCTGGCCGCCATCGTCACCTCCTCGGAAGACGCCATCATCGGCAAGACCCTCTCCGGCATCATCACCAGCTGGAACCCGGCGGCCGAGCGCCTGTATGGCTACACCGCGGCCGAGGCCATCGGCCAGCCCATGCTGATGGTCTTCCCGCCCGAGGCCCAGGCCGAAGAGGCCATGCTGCTCTCGGCCATCGCCCGGGGTGAAACCGTGGCCGCCTTCGACACCGTTCGCCTGCACAAGGACGGCCGCCGCCTGGCCGTGTCGGTGGCGCTGTCGCCCATCCGCGATGGGGACGGCCACATCGTCGGCATCTCCAAGATCGCGCGCGACATCAGCGAGCGCCAGGCCATCGAACAGGCCCGCCAGGCCGAAGCCGTGGCCGCCGCGGCCAGCCGCGCCAAGAGCGAGTTCCTGGCCAACATGAGCCACGAGATCCGCACGCCGCTCAACGCCGTGCTGGGTCTGGCCCAGCTGGCCCAGCGCCAGCATGCCAACGCGCCCGTGGCCGACACCTTTGCCCACATCGTCGAGGCCGGCCAGCACCTGCTGGGCGTCATCAACGACGTGCTCGATTTCTCCAAGATCGAAGCCGGCAAGCTCGAACTGCACATCGGCCGTGTCGACGTGACCGAGCTGCTCGACAAGGCCCTGGGCATCGTCAGCGAGGCGGCCCGCAGCAAGGGCCTGTTGCTGCGCGTCTCGCGGGATCCGGCCCTGGCCGAGGCCTATTCGGGCGATCCCACCCGCCTGGCCCAGCTGCTCATCAACCTGCTGACCAACGCCGTCAAGTTCACCGATGCGGGCCGGGTCGAGCTGACCCTGAGCGCCCACGAAGCGGGCCTGGCCATCACGGTCAGCGACACCGGGCAGGGCATGAGCGAGGACATGCTGGAGCGCCTCTTCCGTCCCTTCGAGCAGGGCGACGCCAGCAGCACCCGCCGCGTGGGCGGCACGGGCCTGGGCCTGTCCATCTGCAAGCGCCTGGTCGAGCTCATGAAGGGCCGCATCCAGGTGCACAGCGCCGTGGGCCAGGGCTCGCGCTTCGAGGTCTGGCTGCCGCTGCGCGCCCTGGTCAGCCGCACGCTCGACCACCGCGAGGCCATGCCCGAGGGTGAGCCGGGCACGGGACGCCTGCAAGGCCTGCGCGTGCTGGTGGCCGAAGACCACCCCGTCAACCAGATGGTGCTGGAACAGCTGCTGGCCGTCGAGGGCGCCGAGATGACGCTCGTGGCCAACGGGGCCCTGGCGGTCGAGGCCGTGCGCGCCCACGCCCACGCCCACGATCACTTCGACCTCGTGCTCTGCGACATCGAAATGCCCGTGATGGACGGCTACGAGGCCACCCGTCAGATCCGCGCCCTGGTGCCCCTGCTGCCCGTGGTCGGCCTCACCGCCCACGCCTTTGAAGACGCCCGCCGGCGCGGCGAAGACGCCGGCATGGTCGGCTACGTCAGCAAGCCCTACATGATCGACGCCCTGGTGCAGGAGATTCGCCGCCACGCCCGCACCCAAGCCGCACCCAGCCCGCTGGCCACGCGCCAGCCCGAGCCCACGGCGCTGCCACACCTGCTGAACCGTGCCGCCCTGGCCCACCACTACCGCACCGTGCCCGACTTCGTGCCCCGCCTGCTGCAGGTGGTGCGCCAAACCTGTGCCGAACAGCCCGCCCTGCTGACCGAGGCCCTCCAGCAAGGGCAGGGCGCCCGCCTGCGCCAGCTGGCCCATGGCGTGGCCGGCATGGCCGCCAACCTCCTGCTGCCCGAGCTGCGCGCCCTGGCCCACCGCCTGGAACACGTGGCCGAACTCGATCTGGATGCCGCGGCGGCCCTGGTCAGCGAACTGAATGGCGCCCTGGCCCAGCTCGGCCTGGCGCTGCAGGCAGAGCCCCATCCCGACCCGACCACCGCCCAGCCCGCCTGAGCCAGCCACGGCCCGCCATGGCCCTTCAGGTCTTGCGCTTCGCCCGCGGGTGGGCGGCGTCGTAGGCCTTGGCCAGGTGCTGGAAATCGAGCTTGGTGTAGACCTGCGTGGTGCTGATGTGGGCATGGCCCAGCAGCTCCTGCACCGCCCGCAAATCGCCGCTGGACTGCAGCAGGTGGCTCGCAAAGCTGTGCCGCAGCATGTGCGGGTGCACGTGCGTGGGCAGGCCGGCGTCCTGCGCCAGCTGCTTCAGGCGGTTGCGCCACTGCATGGCCGTGAGGGGCGAACCCGTTCGCCCGATGAACAGGGACGCATCCTGCGGCGCGCTCAGGCTGGCGCGCACGTCCAGCCAGGCGCGCAAGGCCCGCAAGGCCGCTGTGCCCACCGGCACGATGCGCCACTTGCTGCCCTTGCCCAGCACATGGGCCTCACCGGCCTGCAGGTCCACCCAGCCGGCATCGGGGCGGCCCGCGGCCACGTCCAGCCCCAGCAACTCGGCGCTGCGCAGGCCACTGCTGTACATCAGCTCCACCATGGCGTGGTCGCGTGCGGCCAGCCAGGGCGCTTCGCGCTCCTGCCGCGTGGCGGCGGCCACCGAGGCCGCGGGGGCGGGCGTGCCGCGTGGCGCCTGCTCGGCCAGGGCCACCGCGTGGTCCACCGAAAGCGCCTTGGGCAAAGGCTTGGGCGCCCGGGGCGGCTTGATGCCATCGGCCGGGTTCAGCGGCATCAGGCCCTCGCGGCCCATCCACTTGAACAGGCCGCGCCAGGCCGCCAGCGTGATCGCGATGCTGCGCGGCCCCAGGCCCTGCCCATGCAGCCGCGCCACCCAGCCCCGCACGTGGTGCGGCTTGATGCCTGCCAGCGTCAGCGCGGGCTCTTTCGCCATCAGCGTGGCCAGGCGCGCAAAGGCCTCGCCATACATGGCCAGGGTGCGCTCGGCCAGGCGACGCTGGGTGCGCAGGTAGAGGAGGTGGGCCTCGACCAGCGGGGCTGGTTCGGCCCGTTCAGGAGCAGACAGGGGCATGGCTTCCCAGCCTACACCCTCCTGGCCGTGACTCAGGCCGCGCGGCCTTCGGCCTCGTCGGTGTGCAGTGTGGCCTGCCGAGGCAATTGGCCCCTCGCATACGCCCCCAGGATGCCTTGATACAGCGTGGCTTTGCTGTGGCGTTCCAAGGCCTGCTGCTTGGCGGCGGCGCCCAGGCGGTCTCGCAGGGCCTTGTTGTCGATCAGTTGGCTGATCTTGACCAGCGCGTCTTCTTCCGACTTGTACAACAAGCCCGTCACGCCGTCCTGGATGAGGTCGCGGTGGTGCGGGGTGTCGGCGGCCAGGCAGGGCATGCCCAGGGCCATGGCCCAACTCAGCATCACCGGGAATTCGTCGGCCGAGCCCGCAGCCAGGAACACCCAGCCTGCAGCCAGGCGCGAGGTCATCTCCTTGCGGTCGGCCAGCGGGAAGCTGCCCACATTGGCGGCCTTCAGTCGTGCGGCCACGAGGGGGTCGATGTGCCCGATCCAGTTGAAGCTCAGGCCCAGTTCTGCGGCGCTCAGCTGAACGGCCTGGCGGCAAAACAGCTCAACCGAGCGGTGGTTGTCGTCCGGGTCACCAGAAACGACCAGGGGCCGACGCGCTTCGTGGCGCTCCACGTGGAAGAAGTCGTCATCGACCGCCGCTTCCACCGTCTTCACCCGGGCGGAACCCAGTCCAGCCACGCGTTGCGCGTCCAGCGCCGTGCTGGCAATCACCTGCGGCTTGCCAGAACCCGTCAGAGCCATCAGCGAGCTCAGCGTGGCCTGCACCGGCTTGAGCAAGGTCAGCGTGCGCGAACCGTGTGGCGAGTAATACACCGGCACCTGCCTGGGGAGCAGGCGCCCCAGGCGCGTGCCCAGGGCCCAGGGCAGGAAGCCGTGCAGGTGCACCGCCGCGTACTGCCGTTGAGACACCAGCACACGGATCACCTTGGCCATCTGGAACCAGTGGCGCAAATCCCGGCCACCCGGCTGAATCGGCTCGATGCGGATCGATTCGTGGAACTTGGCGCGCAGGTGGCTGTGGCGTGGGTGGTCCAGCATCACCACGGTCTGCTTGAAACCCGATCGGGCCAAGGCGTCGGTGGTCGGGCCCATGAAGCTGAAAACGGCTTCCGTCACGTGCCCCACGATGTGCAGCACGTGCTCGCCCGAGCCATTAGAAGGGAGGGAACTGGTCATCGCGTCAGCGGGCTCCACCCTTGCCCAGCACCACGGCCACGGTCTTCACCAGGATGACGGCATCGTTCCACAGGCTGCGCTTCTCGATGTAGGTCTTGTCGAGTTCCACGCGCTCTTCATAGGTGGTGTCGCTGCGGCCACTCACCTGCCACAAGCCGGTCATGCCGGGCATGGCGTTCAGGTAGTGCCAGCGGGTTTCGCCGTATTTGTCGAGTTCGGCCAGGGTGATGGGCCGGGGGCCGACCAGACGCATCTCACCCTTCAGCACATTGAAAAGCTGCGGCAGTTCGTCGAGGCTGGTCTTGCGCAGGAAGGCGCCAATGGGCGTCACGCGCGGGTCGTTGGTCAGCTTCTGGTCACGGTCCCACTCGGCCTTGGCGGCCGGGTCGGTTTTCAGCAGTTCTGCCAGCATTTCAGCGGCGTTCACCGCCATGCTGCGGAATTTCCAGCACTTGAACAGATGGCCGTTGCGCCCCACGCGGTAATGGCCAAACAGGATGGGGTTGCCGTCCTTGCGCCAGATCAGCCATGCCACCACGGCCATCACGGGTGCCAGCATCGTCAGCAAAACCAATGCACCCAACTGGTTCAGCAGGGTGATGAAGGCGTCAAAACGGTTTTTTTCGTCCAGCCGCTGCTTCACACTCAAGCCGGTCACAACGTAGGAGGTAGAGCTTGGTCCCATGAAATTCCCCTTGTTTTGATGGCTGGCCGTGCTTTTTCGTGAAGCATTGCTCATGCCATGCAACTTAGTGTAAACGAGGGTAATCCAAGGTCTACACCCGGTTGGGGGGTTCGTCCATTCAGCCCAACAGGCGCGCCAGCGCGGCGCTGGCCACATCGCCCACCTGCTGCAAAAACTCCACGCCCATGTCGGCCGTGTAGCGCGTGGCGTCGGGCGAACCCAGTACCAACAGGCCAAAGCAGGCGCCATCGGCCTTCAGCGGGATCAGGGCCAGCGAGGCCACGGGTTGGCCGTCGTCCAGCCAGCGGGCGGCCTCGAAGCCGGCGTTCACGCCGCAATACGGCACGCTCAGGCTGCCGGCAAAGCTGCGGGCGTCGTCGCTCACGGGCAGCAGGGCGGTGAGTTCACCCAGGCCGTCGCGCAGCGGCCGGGCCGCGCTGCCCCACACGCGCACCGCCGCCTGCGGGATCAAAAAGCCGTCTTTCAGGCCATTCAAGATCACGTCCGGCAGGGCCGTGTCGTCGTGCGTGGCCATCACGGTGCACACCCAGCGGTGCAGCTGGTTGGCAATGGCCTCGTTGTCCTGCCCGTGGCGGATCATTTCCATGATCTTGCGCTCGAGGCCGCGCACCTTGTCGCGCATCATCTCCATCTGCCGCTCTTGCAGCGACACGGCGCGCTGCCCATGCGGGCTGGTCAGTTGGATGCTGGAGAGCAGTTGCGCGTTGCGCTCAAAAAACGCCGGTGTGTGCACCAGGTAGTTGGCGATGTCGTCTTCGGTGATGCCTTGCAGGGTCATGTCAGGTGTGCTCACAGTTCAGGGACCTCGATCTCGCCGTCAAACACTTTCACGGCGGGGCCGGTCATCATCACGGGGGTGCCGGGGCCAGCCCAGCTGATGGTGAGGCGGCCACCACGGGTGTCGACGTCGACGGTCTCGTCCAGCCAACCCAGGCGGATGCCCGCCACCACGGCGGCGCAGGCGCCCGAACCGCAGGCCAGCGTCTCGCCCGAGCCGCGCTCGTACACGCGCAGGCGCACATGGCTGCGGCTCACCACTTCCAGGAAGCCGGCGTTCACCTTGCGCGGGAAGCGCACGTGCGCCTCGATCTGCGGGCCCAGCTGTTCCACCGGGGCGTTGGCGGCTGAATCCACGCGCATCACCGCGTGCGGGTTGCCCATCGAGACCACGGCCAGCTCCACCGGGTGGTTGGCCAGCTGCACCGGCCACAGCTCGCAGCCGTTCACCAGCCGGGGCGTGAGGCCGGTGGTGTCAAACGGCACCTCGGCCGGCACCAAAAAGGGCGCGCCCATGTTCACCGTCACGCGGCCATCGGCCTGCAGCCGGGGCTCGATGATGGCCTTCATGGTCTGCACCCGGATGGTGTCTTTCGCCGTGAGGCCCGTGTCGTGCACGAAACGGGCAAAGCAGCGCGCGCCATTGCCGCACTGCTCCACCTCGCCGCCATCGGCGTTCATGATCCGGTAGGTGAAATCGGTGCCCGCGGCGGCGTTGCCGGGCTCGACGATCAGGATCTGGTCGGCCCCGATGCCAAAGCGCCGGTCGGCCAGGAAACGGTACTGGGCCTCGCTCAGGGTGAGGGGCGCCTGGGTGGCATCGAGCACGACGAAATCGTTGCCCGCGCCATGCATCTTGGTGAAACGCAGCTTCATGGGGTGGATTATCCGCCCTTGCCAGAGCGCACGCCCGTGGTCAACCCATTGTGGTGACTCCCCCTGAGTGAGCGGCCGCATTTGTGACGCGGCTTTCACGCTGCGGCACGCACCCTGCTTTAGAGTCGGAACCTAGGGTAAGCATCTACATGGGTGCCCTGCACCCCTTCTTTTACCAATCAAAGCCATGTCAGATTCAAAGATTTCGCAATGCAAGGTAGCCGTTGCCGGCCTGGGTTACGTGGGCATGTCGATGGCCGTGTTGCTGGCCAAGCGCCACCAGGTGGTGGCCGTTGACCTGGTGCCCGAGCGTGTGGCCCAGGTCAACAACAAGGTTTCGCCCATTGAAGACGCCGAAATCACCCAGCACCTGCAAACCGAAACGCTGAACCTGCGTGCCACCACGAATGGCGCCGAGGCCTACGCCGATGCCGAATTCGTGGTCATTGCCACCCCCACCGATTACGACCCCGCCACCAACCGCTTCAACACCAAGAGCGTGGAAGCCGTGATCAAAGACGTGATGGCCGTGAACCCCCAGGCCGTGATGGTGGTGAAATCGACCGTGCCCGTGGGCTTCACAAAGGACGCCAGCGAGCGCCTGGGCACCAGCAACCTCATCTTCTCGCCCGAGTTTTTGCGCGAAGGCCGCGCCCTCTACGACAACCTGCACCCCAGCCGCATTGTGGTGGGCGAGCGCTCAGAGCGCGCCCAGCGCTTTGCCAGCCTGTTGCAAGAAGCCGCGCTGAAGCCTGATGTGCAAGTGCTGCTGACCGATTCGGCCGAGGCCGAAGCCATCAAGCTGTTTGCCAACACCTACCTGGCGATGCGCGTGGCCTACTTCAACGAGCTGGACACCTATGCCCAGACCCATGGCCTGAACACCCGCCAGATCATTGACGGCGTGTGCCTGGACCCGCGCGTGGGCGCTCACTACAACAACCCCAGCTTTGGTTATGGCGGCTACTGCCTGCCGAAAGACACCAAACAGCTGCTGGCCAACTACAACCAGGTGCCACAGAACCTGATTGAGGCGATTGTTTCATCGAACACCACCCGCAAAGACTTTGTGGCCGACAGCATTCTGGCGCGCAAACCCAAGGTGGTGGGCATTTACCGCCTGATCATGAAGGCGGGCAGCGACAACTTCCGAGCCAGCTCGATTCAGGGCGTGATGAAACGCATCAAGGCCAAGGGCGTGGAAGTGATTCTGTATGAGCCCGTGCTGGAAGAAGACCAGTTCTTTGGTTCGCGCGTGGTGCGAGACTTGGCGGCATTCAAACAGCAGGCCGACGTGATCGTGGCGAACCGCAAGGTGGCCGATTTGAACGATGTGCTGGACAAGGTTTACAGCAGAGACCTGTTTGGTAACGACTGATCATTGAAAAATGAAAGCTTTCAGGGAATTTGGTTTCATGTCTATTCAATTGCTTCCCGTCATCATGGCCGGTGGTTCCGGCACCCGCCTGTGGCCCCTGTCGCGCGCCCTGTACCCCAAGCAGTTCCTCGTGCTGCAAGGTGAGCAGAGTCTCTTCCAGATGGCTCACCTTCGCCTGCAGGCCCTGGCGACCGATGACATCGCCGTGGCCGCGCCCTGCGTGGTCGGCAACGAAGAACACCGCTTCCTGGTGCTCGACCAGCTGCGCGAGCTCAAGGGTTCGCCCTCTTCGTTGCTGCTGGAGCCCGCCGGCCGCAACACCGCTCCGGCCGTGACCCTGGCCGCTCTGCAGGCCACGGCCGAAGGCGAAGACCCCATCCTGGTGGTCACGCCGGCCGACCAGACCGTCACCCATCCCGAGGCCTACACCACCGCCGTGCAGCAGGCCGTGCGCGCCGCCGCCGAGGGCGACATCGTCATCCTGGGCGTGACGCCCACCGGCCCTGAAACCGGCTTTGGCTACATCCGCACCGCGGCGGCCGATGCCGCAGGCCTGCGCGCCGTGGCCGCCTTTGTGGAAAAGCCGGATCTGGACACCGCCAAGGCCTACGTGGCCGACGGCGGCTACTTCTGGAACAGCGGCATGTTCGTCATGAAGGCCTCGCGCTGGCTGGCCGCCCTGGGCCACTTCCGCCCGGACATCCTGGCCGCGACCCAGGCCTCGTTTGCCGTGCGCGCCAAGGACGAGCAGTTCGTGCGTCCGGGCAAGGCCGAGTTCTCGGCTGTGCCGTCCGAGTCGGTCGACTACGCCGTGATGGAGCAGATCCCCGCCAAGGGCGGTTCGGCCTTCACGCTGCGCATGGTTCCGCTGGACGCCGGCTGGTCCGACCTGGGCGCCTGGGATGCCGTCTGGCAGGTCAGCGAACACGATGCCCAGGGCAATGCCGCCCAGGGTGACGCGCTCTTCCAGAACAGCCGCAACACCCTGGTGCATGCCACCAGCCGCCTGGTGGCAGCGGTGGGCGTGGACAACATCGTGGTGGTCGAGACGCCCGATGCCGTGCTGGTGGCCGACCGCGGCAGCAGCCAGGACGTCAAGAAGATCGTGGCCACGCTGGAGAAGCAGTCTCGCAGCGAAGGCACGCTGCACCGCCGCGTGCACCGCCCCTGGGGCTGGTACGACTCCATCGACATGGGGCCGCGCTTCCAGGTCAAGCGCATCATGGTCAAGCCCAAGGCCTCTCTGAGCCTGCAGATGCACCACCACCGCGCAGAGCACTGGATCGTGGTGAGCGGCACGGCCGAGGTCACCAATGGCGACCAGGTGCTGCTGCTGTCTGAGAACCAGTCGACCTACATCCCGCTGGGCACGGTGCACCGCCTGGTGAACCCGGGCGCGATCCCGCTGGAAATCATCGAGGTGCAATCGGGCAGCTACCTGGGTGAGGACGACATCGTGCGCTTCCAGGACAACTACGG